>NZ_JBXUOW010000001.1:0-286320 GCF_057196645.1 Micromonospora sp. ATLC16 | reverse complement strand
CCGCCACCCGCAACACCCCGCCGCCAGGGGCGCACCTTCCGGGTTGTTGCTGCAACCGGCGCCGGATCCAGCGACAACCCTGAAGTTGCCGCCTGCTCCGCGGTGCGCGGAGCAGGGGGTGGGGGCGGTCAGGGGGCGATGTAGCTGACGCTGACCTGTTCGAAGCCGAGCGAGCGGAGCAGCCCTTCCAGCATCTTGCGGGTGTTCTCCTCGGCGCGGGCGTTCAGGCCGCTGTCCCGGGCCGCCGCGGTGATCCGGTCCTCGGCCAGCCGGTAGACCTCCTGCTGCCGGTTCGGGTCACCGCCGATCAGGTCACCGACGCGGTTGAGCAGGCCGCGCTCCTCCGCGAAGACGTAACTTTTCTCCAGGTCGAGGTTGGTCTCGGCCAGTTGCGGCGCCGGCAGCTTGATCTCGACCGACTTCCCGTCGGCCGACTGCACGATCGCCCCCTCGGTGAGCGTGCCGAAGTCGACGTACGCCTCGACGCTGCCCGACCCGACGAACAGGGTCCGCTGGTTGAGCAGCCAGTCCGGCACGTTGCGCCGGTCGTTCTGCAGGTCGACCACGACCTGGAAATTGCCCTCGGCGGCCACGTAGCGGCTGAGATCCTGCATCGACTCGAGCAGCGCCGGCTGCGTGCGGTCGGTCTGTTCCTTGGTGAACGGGTTGCGGAACTCGGGCAGGATCCCGACGGTCTGCACGCCGAGCAGCACCACCACCGCGAGCGCCGCGGCGCCGAGCACCCAGAGCAGGGCACGGACCGCTCCGCCACCCGACTGCGGGGTCTGCGGTGGTGTGTCCGGAGCATCCGTGAGCACGTCGCCCGACCCGTGGTCGGGCGACGTGCTGGTGGGATCGTTGATGTCGCCGTCGCGTGCCATCGCCCTCACCGTCCTCGTCAGACGCGGTCTCTGTAGATGACGGTAAGCCCAACGTACGACAGCCGCTCGTCGAGCCCGTCAGATGAACCCGGCCAGGGTCAGGTGAACGCCGAGACCCCGGTGAGCCGCTGCCCGACCACCAACTGGTGGATCTCCGAGGTTCCCTCGTAGGTCAGCACGCTCTCCAGGTTGTTGGCGTGCCGCATCACCGGATAGTCCCCGGAAACCCCGTTGGCGCCGAGGATGGTCCGGCACTGCCGGGCGATGGCCAACGCCTCCCGCACGTTGTTCAGCTTGCCGACGCTGACCTGCTCCGGGCGCAGCTTTCCGGCGTCGGCCAGCCGGCCGAGCTGGAGAGCCAGCAGATAGCCCTTGTTCCACTCGACCGCCATGTCGGCCAGCTTGGCCTGGGTGAGCTGGAAACCGGCCAGCGGCCGACCGAACTGGGTGCGGGTCGTCGCGTACGTCAGCGCGGTCTCCAGGCAGTCGCGGGCCGCGCCGAGGGCACCCCAGACGATGCCGTGCCGGGCCTCGGTCAGGCAGCTCAGCGGCGCCTTCAAGCCGGTCGCCTCGGGCAGTTGCGCGTCCGCCGGCAGCCGGACGTCGTCGAGGGAGATCTCCCCGGTCAGCGACGCCCGCAACGACATCTTCCGGGTGATCTCCCGCGCCGTCACCCCGGGCGTGTCCATCGGTACGACGAAGCCCCGCACACCGGAGTCGGTGCGTGCCCAGATCACCGTCACCTCGGCAATCGGCGCATTGGTGATCCACATCTTGCTGCCGTCGAGCACCCAGTCGTCGCCGTCCCGGCGCGCCCGGGTGGCCATCGAGGCCGGGTCGGAGCCGTGGTCCGGCTCGGTCAGTCCGAACGAGCCGATCGCCTCGCCGGCCGCCATCGCCGGCAGCCAACGCCGCTTCTGCTCCTCGCTGCCGTAGCGCCAGATCGCGTACATGGCCAGCGAACCCTGCACCGAGACCAGCGACCGGACGCCGGAGTCGCCGGCCTCCAGTTCCAGGCAGGCCAGCCCGTACGCGACGGCCGTCGAGCCGGCGCAGCCGTACCCGGTCAGATGCATACCGAGCAGGCCGAGCCTGCCGAACTCGCGGGCCAGTTCGCGGGCCGGCACGTGACCGGCCTCGTACCAGCCGGCGACGTGCGGACGGACCAGATCGTCGACCACCCGGCGCACGACGGCGCGGATCGCCCGCTCCTCCTCGGCCAGCGACGCATCCAGGTCGAGCAGGTCAACCGGGGTCACTCGACCGCCTCGGCGAGCACGAGCACCCGCGCGTGAATCTGGTTGCGCTGTTGCAGCGCGGCACGCAGCGCCCGGTGCAGGCCGTCTTCCAGGTAGAGACCGCCGTTCCACTGCACGACGTGTGGGAACAGGTCACCGTAGAAGGTGGAGTCCTCGGCGAGGAGCTTGTCCAGCGCCAGCTCGCGCTTGGTGGTGATGAGCTGATCCAGGCGCAGCGGGCGGGGCGGAATCTCCGCCCACTGCTTCAGCGTCAGGTTGTGTTCCGGATAGGGACGCCCGTCCCGGACCGCTCTGAAGATCACGACGGCACGCTCCCCTCCCCTGGCCGGCCGGTACCACGACGCCGGGCCGGGTCGCGGCATGGCGCTTTGACCTACGGCGCCGATGACCGTGCCAGCGTAGCCGGACCCCGCACCTCACGTTCTGCTCCCTGATGCCAGTTTCGCCACCAGTCGTCCGGTTCTCAACCGGACGGGACCACCGGTTCGGGTCAGGTCCACCGCCCCCGCCGGACGACCTCGTCCACGGGACGGCGGCCACGACGCAGCGATGGTGACCGATGGTCGGCGGCCCGATAACCGACAGTTAGGGCGCCGATCGGGTGGTACGCCTCCGGCACACCGAACGCCTCCCGATAGGACGCCAACCGCTGCGGCGGAATGCCGAAGAAACAGGAGCCCAGCCCTTCGTCAACGGCGGTGAGCATCATCAGCAGCGCGGCGAAACCGGTGTCGACGTACCAGTAGGGCACCGGCCATCGATCCGTCGACCGGTCCGCCCAGCCCTTGTCCGGCTCCGCGTACCGCTCCAGGTAGACCGAGCGGTTGGCGTGCGGCACCACGATCAGCGGCGCCCTACGCATGCCGGTCAGCCAACGCTGCATCCCGCCGCCCTCGGGGGTGCTGGCCGCCCAGAACCGCTCCCGGTCCTCCGGCGACTCCAGCACCAGGAAACCCCACCCCTGGGAGAAGCCGGCCGACGGGGCCCGTACCGCGTGCTCCAGCAGCCGCTCCACCACCTCCGGCGGGACCGGCCGGTCCGGGTCGTAGTTGCGCACCATCCGGCGCCGCCGGACCACCTCCGCGAACTCCACGCCGTACTCCTCACTTGCCTGCCCGGTCCCTGGCCGGACGCTCAGACACCGGGCCGGATGCCCCAACTCCCGCGCCAGGTGTCGCCCGGGGCCAGAGTGATGAGATCCCGGCCGGAGCGGAAGGCGTCCGGTGGGCAGGTCATCGGCTCCACCGCGACCGACCGGCGGAACCGCTCGCCGGTCAGCGTGTCCCCGGTGAAGACCTGCCACCAACCGAACTGGTCGTCGGCCCAGATCCGTAGCCCGGCCGAGGAGTCCGGCCCGGTCAGAGTCACCGAGGAACCACCGTCGGCGTCCCGATTCACCTGCCCGAAGGCGAGATCCAGGACGGCCTCACCGATGCGCCGTGGCTCGGTGTAGTCGTACTCGGTGCCGGTCACCACGGCCGCGCCGACCGGCAGCAACCGACCGTCCAGCAGCAGCCGGGTCCGGCCGGGTACGCGCAGGGCGATGTCCTCCACGGGCACCCCCGGCAGTTGCAGGTACGGGTGCACGGAGAAACCGAAGGGCACCGTCTCGGTGCCGACGTTCGTGACGTCGTGCTCGGCGCGCAGCCCGTCGGCGCTCACGCTCCACCTGGTACGCAGCCGCAGCGGCCACGGGTAACCGGGCTGCGGCAGCAGGTCGTAGCCGACCGTGACCTCGTCCGGCTGCTGCTCGATGAGGTGCCACGACACCCAGTTGACCAGGCCGTGGATGGCGTTGTGCCGCTCCGGCTCGGTCAGATTCAGCTGCCTGGACTGCCCGCCGAAGGTGTACACGCCGTCGCGGATCCGGTTCGGCCAGGGGGCCAGCACCTGCCCCGCCGAGCCCGGGCACACCTCGTCGGTGGCGTACCCGTCGAGATGCTCGACCCCGTCCTGGCGGTAGGCGCGGAGCCCGCCGCCAGACTCGACGATGACCGCCTCGTGACCGGCGGCGGAGATGCTCCACTGGGCTCCCGACAGGGGAAGCGGATCGCGGCTGTCCATTCGCCAGACCCTAGCCGCCGACGCCATTGCCCGCTCGCCGCGGTCCACGGCCCTCGTCGTGCTGGCGCCCGCCCGCTCCGCTCGGCGGCCGGTACCGGGTCAGCGCCGGGAAGGCCACGGCCAGCAGCACCGCGAGCACCGCCGCCGCGACACCGCCACCTATCCAGGCCACCCCACTGCCGAATCCCGCCGCCATGGCGCCGGCCCGCAGGTCACCCAGACGCGGACCGCCGGCCACCACGACGGTGTTGACGCCCTGGAGTCGGCCGCGCATCCGGTCCGGTGCGTAGATCAACAGCATCGACTGCCGCACCACCGAGCTGACCAGGTCGGCGGCGCCGGCCACCACCAGCAGCAGCACCACCAGCCAGAGTTGCCCGGCCAGCCCGGCCAGCGCCACCGCGACGCCCCAGCCCACCACGGCGAGCACCAGCACCAGACCCTGCCGACGGACCTGGCCGATCCAACCCGACACCAGGCCGGCGAGCAGTGAGCCGATCGCGATGGAGCTGTAGAGCCAGCCCGTCGCCGCGCCGCCACCGAACCGTTCGGCGGCCACCTCGGGAAAGAGGGCCCGTGGGAAGGCGAAGACCATCGCGATCAGGTCGATGGCGAAGGAGAGCAGCAGCACCGGGCTGCCGGCCAGGTACCGCACGCCGTCGACGACGCTGCGCAGCCCCACCTGCCGGGGACCGCCGTCCGGATCGGGCTCCGGCGGCATGGCCGGCAACCGTAGTACCGCCCAGACCAGCGCGGCGAGCAGCGTCGCGTCCACGGCGTACGCGACCGGCAGCGCCACCCCGAGGTCCCAGATCGCCAGGATCAGTCCGGCGGCCAGCGGCCCGAGGACCGCGGTGGCCATGGCGGTGGTGAAGTTCAACGTGGTGGCCGCCGGCACCAGCTCGGTCGGGACCAGCCGGGCCACGAGCGCCCCACGGGCCGGTCCGGAGATCGCGAACGCCACCGAACTCAGCGCCACCAGGGTCAGCAGCAGGACCGGGCTGCCGACTCCGAGCAGCGCCTGGGCCAGCAGCCCCAGCACGGCGACCCAGAGCAGGGCCGAGCCACCCAGCAGCACCCGTCGCCGGTCGACGGCGTCGGCGACCGCGCCACCCCAGAGCCCGAAGACCAGCAGCGGTACGAAGGCGGCGACGCCGAGCAGACCGACCCAGAGGGAGTCCTCGGTCAACGCGTACATCTCCACCGGCACCGCCACGGCGGTGAACTGGAAGCCGAACATCGCGATGGCGTTGCCGGCCCAGAGCCGCCGGTACGCCGGCACCCGCAGCGGGCGCAGATCGATCGCCCAGCGGCGCTGCTCGCGCGGCCGGTCGGTGCTGCCGACGGTCACGGTGCCAGCCGCTCCACGACCCAGCCCGCGCCGGCACGCCGGAACCGCAGCCGGTCGTGCAGCCGGCTGGCCCGGCCCTGCCAGAACTCCACCGAGTCCGGGCGCACCCGCAACCCGCCCCAGTCCGGCGGGGCGGGGATCGGGTCCACGTCGACGAAGCGCTCGGCCGCGGCCCGGTAGGCCTCGTCGAGGGCGACCCGGTCCGGCAGCACCGACGACTGGGCGCTGGCCCAGGCGCCGAGCTGCGAGCCACGCGGCCGGCTGGCGAAGTACGCCTCCGTCTCCGCCCGGTCGACTCGTTCCACCGGACCGGCGACGATCACCTGCCGCTGCATCGGGAACCAGGGAAAGAGCAGGCTGGCGTACGGGTTGGCGGCCACCTCGGCGCCCTTGCGGGAGCCGTAGTTGGTGAACAGCACGAACCCCTCCGGGTCGTACCCCTTGAGCAGCACCGTCCGCGCGCTCGGCCGCCCGGCGGCGTCGGCGGTGCCGAACACCATGGCGTTCGGCTCGGGCAACTCGGCGGCGACCGCGTCGGCGAACCACCTGTCGAACTGGGCATGCCAGTCGGCGGCCAGCTCGCTCTCCGCCAGGCCGGAATCGGCGGCGTACTCGTGCCGCATCCCGGCTGGCACCGGTGTGTCCCCCATCACGTTCCCGCTCCTCCCCCGTCGGGCCGGTACGCGCCCGCCGACCAGCCCGTCCGGCCCAGTCTTATCCGTGCCGGAAGGGGCCTGACAAGCGGGATGTCGCCAGCAGCACATCGACAGCGTCTCGCGCACCCGGCCACCAGCAGGCAAGATGTCACGAACACATCCCTGAGGGTCGCCTAAGGCGCTCACCCGGCCGGGGCCGGGACACCGAGCCCGGGCGGGCGCACCGACCACACACCAGGAGCAGTGAGATGGCCGATTTCAAACCCGGACTTGAGGGCGTCGTAGCCTTCGAAACCGAGATCGCCGAGCCCGACCGCGAAGGTGGCGCGCTGCGCTATCGCGGGGTCGACATCGAGGACCTGATCGGCCAGGTCTCCTTCGGCAACGTCTGGGCGCTGCTGGTCGACGGCCGCTTCGGCCCGGGCCTACCGCCGGCCGAGCCGTTCCCGGTGCCGGTGCACTCCGGCGACATCCGGGTCGACGTCCAGTCCGCCGTGGCCATGCTCGCTCCGTACTGGGGCTTGCAGCAGTTGCTGGACATCTCCGACGAGCAGGCCCGCGCGGACCTTGCCCGGGTGTCGGTCACCGCGCTCTCCTTCGTCGCCCAGTCCGCTCGCGGCCTCGGGCTGCCGGCGGTCCCACAGAAGGAGATCGACAAGGCGGAGACGGTCGTCGAGCGCTTCATGAAGCGGTGGCGCGGCGAACCCGACCCTCGGCACGTCAAGGCCGTCGACGCGTACTTCATCTCGGCCGCCGAGCACGGCCTGAACGCCTCCACCTTCACCGCCCGGATCGTCGCCTCCACCGGAGCGGACGCCGCCGCCTGCATCTCCTCCGGCATCGGTGCGCTCTCCGGCCCGCTGCACGGTGGCGCGCCGTCGCGGGTGCTGACCATGCTGGAGGCGGTCGAGCGCAGCGGTGACGCGGAGGGCTACGTCAAGGGCGTACTCGACCGGCGTGAGCGGCTGATGGGCTTCGGGCACCGGGTCTACCGGGCCGAGGATCCACGCGCCCGAGTGCTCCGCCGCACCGCCCGGGAGCTGGGTGCTCCGCGCTTCGAGGTCGCCGAGGCCCTGGAGAAGGCCGCCCTCGCCGAGTTGCAGGCCCGCCGGCCGGACCGGGTGCTCGCCACCAACGTCGAGTTCTGGTCCGCCGTGGTGCTCGACTTCGCCGAGGTTCCGGCGCACATGTTCACCTCCATGTTCACCTGTGCCCGGATGGGCGGCTGGAGCGCGCACATCCTGGAGCAGAAGAAGCTCCAGCGGCTGGTCCGCCCCTCGGCCCGCTACGTGGGTCCGGGCACCCGCAAGCCGCACGAGGTCGACGGCTGGGACGCCGTCCCCCATGACGTCTGAGACGTGCCGCCTCAGGTGCGGCAGGAGCCCTTACTGACGGAGCGCGGAGATCTCGGCCGACCAGCCGAGGTCTCCGCGACGCCACGTCCCGCCCGGCATCAGCACGAGCAGCGGAGCACCGGTGTATCCCGCTCGCGGTTCGTCCGCTGGTTGCGGGCGATGTGGTGCAGGACTCAGGCCCGGCCGTGGGACCAGCGGCCGGTCGGGGTGGCGCTGGTGCGAGGATGAGGATCGGCAGTGTCGCCGGACCGGGGCCCGGATCCCCTGACCGCACCGTGCGGGCGTACGCACGGCGTCCTCGATCCGCACCGGCGTGGACCGGGCCCGCCTCGCCCATTCGGAAGGATCTTCAAGACCGTGGCTGACGCACCGACCATCCGGATTCCCGACGAGATCAAGCCCGCCGACGGCCGATTCGGCTGCGGGCCGTCCAAGGTCCGTCCGGCGGCGGTCTCCGCGCTCGCCGAGGTGGCCACGGGCTACCTGGGCACCTCGCACCGGCAGAAGACCGTCCGCGATCAGGTGGCCAGGTTGCGCTCCGGCATCGCCCAGTTCTTCTCCCTCCCCGAGGGCTACGAGGTGATCATCGGCAACGGTGGCACCACCGCCTTCTGGGAGGTCGCCACGTTCGGCCTGATCCGCGACCGGGCCCAGTTCGCCAGCTTCGGCGAGTTCGGTGCCAAGTTCGCCAAGGCCGTCAAGGACGCGCCCTTCCTCGGCGAGCCGACGGTCCGCAAGTCCGAGGCGGGCAGCGCCCCGGCCCTGGCCGCCGAGGCGGGCGTGGACGTCTACGCCACCCCGCACAACGAGACCTCGACCGGCGTGGCGGTGCCGATCGGCCGGGTAGCCGGCGCGGACCCGGGCTCGTTGCTGCTTGTCGACGCCACCTCCGGCGCCGGTGGGCTCGATGTCAACGTGGCCGAGACCGACGTGTACTACTTCGCCCCGCAGAAGTGCTTCGGCTCCGACGGCGGGCTCTGGCTGGCCCTGATGTCGCCGGCCGCGCTGGAGCGGGCCGCCGAGGTCAAGGCCTCGGGGCGGTACATCCCGGCGTTCCTGGATCTGGTCACCGCCATCGACAACTCGCGGCTGGAGCAGACGTACAACACCCCAGCGCTGGCGACCGTCTTCCTTGCCGCGGAACAGACCGACTGGATGAACTCCCAGGGGGGTCTGGCCTGGGCGGCCAAGCGCACCGCCGAGAGCGCCTCGATCGTCTACGGCTGGGCGGAGCGCTCGCCCTTCGCCACGCCGTTCGTCACCGACCCGGCGCTGCGCTCCAACGTGGTCGCCACCATCGACTTCGCCGACGGAGTGGACGCCGGGGCGATCGCCAAGGCGCTGCGCGCCAACGGCATCGTCGACACCGAGCCGTACCGGAAGCTGGGCCGCAACCAGCTGCGGGTCGCGCTCTTCCCGGCCGTCGAGCCGACCGACGTCGAGGCGCTGACCGCGTCGATCGACTACGTCGTCGAGCGGCTCTGAGCGCCGACCCGGCCTTACCACGGGCCCGGCACCCCGCTCGGGGAGCCGGGCCCGCACCACTTCGGACCGTGTACCACACCACTGTCGGCCGTCGACAGCTGACCCGCGACACAGCGTCGGAGCAGGCGGATCCGCCGCTTACCCGGGCGTGGCGTCTCCCACCGGGGGGCGGATGGGCGTACCGTGGAGCGCAACGCCACGGGTGGCCGGCTCGTGGCGTACGGCCAGCGAAGCGGGACGGAGGCAACGCGATGCGCCCAGTACGCTTCGTCGCCCTCTCCGAGGACGGCCAGGCTCTGGTGCTCACCGACGAGGTCGGGCGACTGCTCGCCCTGCCGTTGGACGAGCGTGTCGCCGGAGCGCTGCACACCGAGCCGGGAGCCCCCACGCTCGCGGTGGCGCCGGCCGCCGCCGATCCGGTGCCCTCGCTGTCTCCTCGGGACATCCAGGCCCGGATCCGCTCCGGAGAGTCCGCTGAGGACGTCGCCCGGATCGCCGGTGTCCCGGTCGACCGGGTGCTCCGCTACGCCGGGCCGGTGCTCCAGGAGCGCGCGATGCTCGCCCAGCACGCCCGGCGCACCCGGCTCAGGGGCGCCGAGAAGCCGACGCCGCTGGCCGAGGTGGTCAACGGTCGGCTCGCGCAGCACGGGATCGACACCGAGAAGATCTCTTGGGACGCGTGGCGGCGCGACGACGGCACCTGGCGGATCGTCGCGACCTGGCCGTCCGGCAAGGCCACCGCGCAGGCGGTCTGGGATCTGGACAAGGCCCGGCAGTCGGTCACCCCACACGACGACATGGCGCAATATCTGTGCGCCGAGCGCCCGACGCCGATCCTCGGCCAGGAACCAGCACCGGAGCGGGGTGGCCACGCCCTGCCCGGCCCGTCACGCGGCGAGCCGAGCCGGGGTGGGCACGGGCTGCCGTCGCCCGCCGAGCCGGGGCGCTCGGGTCGTGACCCGATCCGAGCCGGCCGCGACGCCCTGCTCGCCTCCCTCGACCGGCCACTCGGCTCGACCTCGGGCCGTGGTCTCGAACCGCGCTCACCGGCCGCTCTCGCCGGCGGTCCGGACGCGCAGCGCCAGCGGGCGGTCGCCGGGGGCGCTGCGGCGCTGCTCGGCGGCGGCCAGGGCTCGGCCTTCGACGACGACGCGGACGCGCCCAAGGAGGTGCCGGCCGTGCCCTCGTTGGCGGTGCTGCGTCCCCGCCGGACCAACGCGCCGGCCGCCGGCGGCTCCGAGTCCAACGAAGCCGGCGGCAAGCCGCGCAAGCGCCTTCCCAGCTGGGACGACGTCCTCTTCGGCACCGGTCCCGCCGCCCGCGAGTCGTCCTGATCCACCCCGCCTCGCGCCTCGCCGCACCTCCCTCACCGCACCGATCTTGCACTTCCTGTCGGGACATCAGTCCAACGCGCCCCCCCGAGGGTGTCGGGCTACCGACGGGTTGACCACGGTCGGAGAGGCAGCCACCGGCACCGGCCGACCTCATCGCCGCGATCCGGGTGGTCTCCGCTGGCGACGCGCTGCTCGCTCCGAGCGTGACCCGGCGACTCATCGCCGAGTTCACCCGCCGCCCGCATCCCGGCCGGACGCCGTCGCCGAAGCTGGACACGGTCACCCAGAGAGCGCGAGGTGCTCACTCCAGGCTGTCAGAGGGGCCAGGCGGCGAGCCGGTGATGGCGCGACGGGGGTCCGGGCTGGCTCCGCATGAGCACCAGTTCCTCGACCGGCCAGGGCGGGCCGAGGTGGTCGTCGAGGGCTGCCAGGTCCGCCTCGATGTCGGCGTGCGGCAGCCGGTCGCCCGGACGGGCGATGGTCAGGTGCGGCCGGAACGGCTTCTCGTCGCCGGAAAACCCGGCGGCGGTCAGTGCGTTGCGTACGGCACCGGCCAGCGCCCCCAGACGGGTGACGTCGCCGTGCA
This sequence comes from Micromonospora sp. ATLC16, assembly GCF_057196645.1. Taxonomy (NCBI): domain Bacteria; kingdom Bacillati; phylum Actinomycetota; class Actinomycetes; order Micromonosporales; family Micromonosporaceae; genus Micromonospora; species Micromonospora sp. ATLC16. The sequence continues at coordinate 275,349 of NZ_JBXUOW010000001.1, read as the reverse complement.
CGTCGACCCAGAGCACGGTGTTGCGGCCCCAGCCGAATCGACCGCCACCGCCCAGCCGCAGCACCGGCGGGCCGTCGCACCCGGTGGGCGCCTCCGCCGCAGCACCGCCGTGGGCAGCCGTCACGGCGCGTGAGAGGACCTGCCGCAGCTCGGCCAGCCGGGTGGGGTCGACCTCGCCGAGGAAGGCGAGTGTGAGGTGGGCCGTGGTCGGGTCGACCAGCCGGACGTTCGTGCCGGCGGCCGAGGCCGCCGCCAGGCGTGACCTGGCCAACCGGGTGGTCAGGTGCGCGATGGCCTCGACCGGTGGGTAGATCGCGATGAAGAGTCGCACCTGTCACAGGATGGCAGTCAGTGGTTCCGCTCGGGTTGCTCGGGGCGGGCGGCCGGCAGCCGTAGGCCGGCGGCGTCCAGCTCGGCCTCGACCCGTACCCGTTCGATCTGCCGGTCCAGACCGGACAACGCGGCGAGATGCTCGGTGATGCCCAGCGCATGGCAGGCCAGCCGAAGCCGATCGTCGTACGCGTCGAGCACGTCGCTGTGCCACACCACCGGTCTGCTGCCGCCGGCCCGGTCCCTGCGCAGGCACCGCAGGTCGGCGGCGATCTGTTCCAGCGGCCGCCGCTCCGAGCGGTCGAGCGCGTCGAGGTCGATCCGGTCGGAGGCCGCGACCGCGTCGACGGCCTCGTTCAACCGGACGATCAGACGCCGATCCCGGCGCCGCTGTCGCCACTCGCCGTACCGGCAGGTCAGCCGGTCGACGACCTCGTCGGTGCAGATGACCAGCGCGACAAGCATCGGCACGAGAACCACGGCGGCCAGTGCCAAGGCCAGGAGCAGTAAGCGTAGGACCTCCACCCATCGAAGCTATGCGGCTGCGTGGCGTCAGGTAACCGATTTTCGGCATTCGCCCGGCTGGGGCGGTTCGCAGCGGGCGCGGCCGGCAGCAGAAACTCGTCACATCTCGGTGACGTAGAAGCGCGGCAGTGGCAGAACGCGGAACCGCAGTCGGGCACCGGCCCGGCGTAGCTGCCAGGCCAGCGCCAGCAGCGCGGTGGTCAGCGAGAGCAGGCCACCGGCCCAGATACTGGCGCCGGCACCGAAGGTCTCCGCGGCCCAGCCGATGATCGGCGCGCCGACCGGGTTGGTGCCGAGGAACACCAGCACCCACAGCGCCATCACCCGGCCACGGAACGCGGCGTCGGTGCCGAGTTGCACCCGCTGGTTCGCCGCCTGGGCGAAGTAGACCATGAAGAAGCCGGTCGGCGGCAGCAGGGCGACCACCATCCAGTACGCCGGGGCCAGCCCGACGAGCGTGCCGAAGGTGGCGCAGCCGATCGCGGCACCCAGCACCAACCACACCGAGGGTCGGCTCCGCCGCCCGGTCCCGGCCAGCGCGCCGACCAGCGCGCCGGCCGCGAGCGTGGTGCTGAACAGGCCGAACGAGGCCGCCCCGGTGTTGAAGACGGTCTTCGCCAGGGCCGCCAGCGTCAGCTGGAAGTTGAACAACGACATCCCGATCACCGACATCACCACCATCGGGAGCAGCAGGTCGGGGCGGCGGGCGACGTAGCGCAGCCCGTCGAGCACGGTCGCGGCGGCCCGCTCGCCACGCGCCGGCAACGGCTCCCGGTGCAGTTCGGTCGACCGCATCCGGATCACCATGACCAGCGGCGCGATCGAGCTGAGCGCGGTGACGAGGAAGACCGGCCCGACGTCGAAGACGGCGATGGCCAGGCCGGCCACGGCCGGGCCGACGATCCGGGCCGAGTTGAACACCGCCGAGTTGAGTGAGAGCGCGTTGGGCAGCAGTGCCGTGCCGACCAGCTCGGAGACGAACGCCTGGCGTACCGGGGTCTCCATCGCCTTGGCCGCACCGAGCAGGGCGGCGAAGACGAAGACGTGCCAGAGCTGAACCAGATCGGTGAGAACCAGCACGCTCATGGCCAGCGACAGCACGGTCCAGAACGCGTCGGCGATGAACAGGAGCCTCCGCTTGTCGTACCGGTCGGCGAGCCGACCGGAGAGCAGTGTGAGCAGCAGTACGGGCGTGAACTGGAGAGCGACGACCACGCCGAGCGCGGTGGCCGAGTCGCCGGAAAGCTCGAGGACCAGCCAGTCCTGGGCGATGAACATCATCCAGACACCGATCAGCTTGATCAGTTGCCCGGATGCGAAGAGCCGGTAGTTGCGGACCTCTAGGGACTGGAACATCGTGCTCAGCCTTGCCTGCACTCTTGGTGCGCCTCCTCGCGGTCGTACGCGTCGTCAACGACGGACGGCACGGCGCGAGGCGCACACCCGGTGTGCGCGGCGTCAGGCGCGGGAGATTCGCTGAAGGATCTCCGCGGCCCGTTGCAGGGTCTCCCGGTCGGTGTCACTCAGCTCGGCCAGCCGGCGAGCCAGCCACTCGTCCCGGACCCGCTCGAACTGGTCGAGCACGGCCCGGCCCCCCTCGGTCGTCGCGAGGATGACCTGCCGGCCGTCGGTCGGGTGCGGGGTGCGCTGCACGAGGCCACGCTCCTCCAGCTTCGCGACGATCTTTGTCATCGTCGGTGGCTGCACCCGTTCGACGTCGGCGAGTTCCCGCGGCGTGAGCGCGCCCGCCAGCCGAAGGCTGGTGAGCGCGGACAGTTGGGTGACTGTGAGGTCACCAACCGGCCGGGCCTGACGGACCCGCCGGTTCAACCGGGTGATCGCATCACGCAACTGGAGGGCCAGTTGCGCCGGTGGCACGCTCTGAGCCGTCACCGTCCGCTCCGTCACGATCGTTAGCCTAACTAATGAGCTGGCCGAGCCGCAGCGGATATGACCATGCTCACCCGACGTAGCTCCTGCTCCGAGCCGGAGGTGCGGATCACGTCAGGCGGATCACACACCCCCGGCCTGCGGCTGTCAGAAGAGCAGCGCCTCGATCGGACCGCGCAGGAAGTACACCACGAACAGCGCCGCCACCGCGTACAGCAGCGGGTGGATTTCCCGGGACTTGCCCTTGGCCAGCTTGACCACCACGTACACGATCAGACCGGCTCCGATCCCGTTCGAGATCGAGTAGGTGAACGGCATCAACACGATGGTGAGGAAGGCCGGGATGGCGATCTCGTAGTCGGACCAGTCGATCGTCCGTACCGCCGTCATCATCAGGAAGCCGACCACCACCAGCGCGACGGACGCCGCCTCGAACGGAACGACCACCACCAGCGGCGCCAGGAACATGGCCAGCAGAAAGAGCACACCGGTGACCAGGTTGGCCACTCCGGTCCGGGCACCCTCCGCGACACCGGCGGCGCTCTCGATGTACGACGTGTTGCTGGAGACGCTGGCCGCACCACCGCTGGCCGCCGCGATCGAGTCGACCAGCAGGATCTCCCTGGTACGCGGCGGGGTGCCCTGCTCGTCGAGCATGCCGCCCTCCTGACCGACGGCCACCATCGTGCCCATGGTGTCGAAGAAGTCGGTGATGAGCAGGGTGAAGATGAACATCAGCACGACCAGCCAACCGGCCCGCCCCCACGAGTCCAGCACATTGAACTGACCGAGCAGGGACAGGTCCGGAATGTCGAACGGGTTGCTCGGCAGCGTCGGGACGTTCAGCGACCAGCCCTTCGGGTTCGGCACCCCGTCGACGAAGGACGGGCCGATGTTGCCCACCGCCTCCACCAGCATGGCCAGCACCGTGGAGGCGAGGATGCCGATCAGGATGGCGCCCTTGACCCGGCGTACCACCAGCACCAGGGTCACCAGCAGGCCGACCACGAAGACCAGCATCGGCCAGCTGACGAGTTTGCCGCCGATGCCGAGGCCGACCGGGACGGTGGTGTTCGCCTGGTCCGGAATCCGCCGGACGAAACCGGCGTCCACCAGGCCGATGATGGTGAGGAACAGGCCGATGCCCACACCGATTGCCGTCTTCATCTGGGTCGGCACCGAGCGGAAGACCGCCGTACGCAGCCCGGTCAGCACCAGCACCGCGATGATCAGACCCTCGATCACCACCAGGCCCATCGCGTCGGCCCAGGTCATCTCGGGCGCTATCTCGTACGCCACCAGGGCGTTGACGCCGAGCCCGGCGGCCACCGCCAGCGGGAAGCGGCCGACCACGCCCATCAGGATGGTCATCAGGCCCGCGATCAGGGCGGTGGCCGCCGCGATCGCGGGGATCGGCAGGGTCTGGTTGTCACCGTCGACGGCGCTGCCGAGGATGAGCGGGTTGAGCACCACGATGTACGCCATCGTGAAGAAGGTGGCCAGGCCACCGCGTACCTCGCGGGTGAGGGTGGAGCCACGGGCCGAGATCTCGAAGTACCGGTCGAAGCCGTTGCGCGGCTGGCGGGAATCGGGTGGGGTGCCGTTGTCGGGCGGCGCTACTGCCATCGGGAACCTCACAGCGGATCATCGGGTTGTCGCGCGCATCGTCGCAGATGGACAGCCTGTCGGAAAGGACGTCACGTACGCTGGCCGGGTGCCCACCCCGCCACCCCGCCCCGAGCCGCTCGACCCGCCGATGGTGCCGTTCGCCCTCGCCGGGATGGCAGCCTGGGCCGTCTCCGGGCTGGTGTTGCTGCTCTTCCGCGACCGGCTGGTCGCCAGCGGCCACGAGAACTGGCTCTGGATCTGCCTGGCCGGATTCCTGTGGGGCTTCCCAGGTCTGGCGGTGATGATGCGGCACGACGCCAACCGCCGTCGCCGTCGCGCCGCAGGTTGACCTGACGGCGGCCGGCCCCGGTCAGGAGTGCCCGTACGGTTCCGCCGGCTCGCCGCTCTCCACGGACCCGGCGGCGCGGCTGACCGCCATCGGCTCCACCGCGCTGTCGTCGTAGACGGTGGGCATCTCGTCGACCGCCGTGTCGGCCTCGACAAGCGTCTCCGAGTGGGCGCCGCAGCCGTGGTCGGCGCTGACCACCCGGCCGTCGTCCGGTGCGTAGAAGTTGCCGCAGACGCCGAAGCTCTGCCGCAGCTTTCCCGCGAGCGGCAGGTAGAAGCCGCAGGTGCCACAGCGCGCGCCGGCGGGCGCGGAGGCGGAGATCGGCGCCGAGGGGCCGTGATCGCCGTCGTACCAGCGCTGGGCCGTCTCGATCCGACCCTCCCGCGACATCACCCGGTGCCGGCCCAGTCCCAGCTCCCAGGCGGTCTCCTCGACCGCCGGATCGTCGGAGAGGAGGTAGCCGGGCTGGAGTCGCTCGTCGTCCGACGGGGTCGGCAGCAGGTCGCCGGGACCCAGGTCGCCGGGCTTCAGTCGCTCCTGCCACGGCAGCCAGCCGGGCGCGAGCAACGCGTCCGGCCCGGGCAGCAGGACCGTCTCACAGATCGTCACCGTACGACTGCGCGGCACCCGGGTCACGGTGACCCCCCACCGCCAGCCGCGATAGCCGGCCAGCCGACACTCGAAGTAGTGCGTGACGAGCCGGTCACCCTCAGCGACAATCTGAAGGTGGTCGCCGACGTCGTCGGGGCCCACCTCGGTGATGCCGGAGCGCGCCACCTCGACGGCGGCGGCGCAGACCTGGTCGAGACGGGCGGCACGGGCGGAAGCGAGCCTGGTCACCCGACCATTGTTCCCCATCGGGTGGGTGAGCTGTGAGGCACTCCCCAGAGGTGTTCTCCGGCGGTGGCGCAGCATTGCCCCGGCTGATGGGTCAGGATGGGTGCCATGCCGCTGTTCTCCCGCTCTGAGCGGTCCCTCCTCGGGCGGACCGTCGGCACCGGCATCCGCGCCACCCGGCTGATGCTGCGCGGCTCCCTGTCCAGCGGCCGCTGGATGACCCGCAGCGCCGCGCGGGCCCGGGCCCGGGGCGCGGGCGGGGAGACGGGCATGGTCCGCCTGTTCGACCTGCACGCGATCTCCTGTGCCGGCGACACGCTGATCGCCATCGGGCTGGCCGGGACGATCTTCTTCAACGTGCCGCTCGGCGAGGCACGGAGCAAGGTCGCGCTCTACCTGCTGGTGACCATGGTGCCCTTCGCCATGCTCGCACCCGTGGTCGGGCCGCTGCTCGACCACTTCCGGCACGGCCGTCGCTACGCCCTGGCCACGACCATGTTGGGCCGGGCGTTCCTGGCCTGGCTGATCTCCGACTACATCCACGGCTTCGGGCTCTATCCGGCGGCCTTCGGCGTGCTGGCGCTCTCCCGAGCGTACGGGGTGGCGCGTTCCGCGGCCGTACCCCGGCTGCTGCCGGAAGGGCTCGGCCTCTCCCAGGTCGGTGCCCGGGCCAGCGTCTACGGCACGGTCGCGGGCGCCCTGGTCGCCCCGATCGGCCTGGCCGCGTTCTGGTTCGGACCGCAGTGGCCGTTACGGGTCGCGTCAGTGATCTTCCTGGTCGGCATGGTGATCGCCCTCCGGCTGCCACCGAAGGCGGACTCCGAACCGCCGGAGCGGGTACCGCGACCACTGCGGGCGCTGCGTCGAGGCACGGACGAACGACCGCTGGGCCGGGGCAGACCCGCCGGACGGCTGGTGATCTCGACCCTGGTCGGTGCGGCCACGCTGCGCGCGGTCTACGGTTTCCTGCTGCTCTTCCTGGCCTTCACCATCAAGGCGGGCGACCTGACCACCGTGGTGTTCGGGCGTGATCTGGGGGACGAGGGGTCGCTTGGCCTGGTCGGCGGCGCGCTGGCAGTCGGCACCTTCCTGGCCACCGCGATCGGTACCCGGTTGCGTATCCACCGCCCGGCCGCCCTCCAGTCCAGCGGCATGGTGATCGTCGCCGGGGTTGGCGTACTCACCGTGCTGAGCTTCTCGCTGCCGATGGTCGCCCTGCTCTGCGTGGTCACGGCGATGATGAGCGGCATCGCCAAGCTGGCCGTGGACGCCTCGATCCAGGAACGCATCCCGGAGCGGTTGCGGGCCAGTTCCTTCGCCCATTCCGAGACGGTGCTGATGCTCGCCTTCGTCGCCGGTGGCGGGCTGGGGCTCGTACCCTTCGACGGCCGGATCGGCATCGCCGTCGCCGCCGGTGTCGGTGCCCTCGCCGCCACCCGGGGTCTGGTGATGGCCCGGCGGCTCCGGGCCGAGAAGCTGCGCGGACGGCCACTGACCGACGACGAGCGGGCCGCTGAGAAGCAGGCCGAGCCGGAGCGCACCGACGAGTCGGAGCGCACCGAGTCCACTCCCACGTCACCGGCTCCCTTCCAGGGCGGACGTGGTCCCGAGGAGCCGGGTATGGCGCCGCCGGGCTTCCACATCTATCGCCCGTCCTCGACGATCACCGGTTCCGGTGGTGGCGACGATGAGACGCGGCGCAGCTCACCGGGCTCGCTCACGTGAGCGGTCTGCTGGTGGTGACCGCGGTTCCGGCCGAGGCGGAAGCGATCCAGGCCGGCCTCGCCGATCCGACCGTGGCGGTGCTGCCGATAGGGGTGGGACCGGCGGTCGCCGGTGCGGCGACCGCCCGGTTGCTGGCGCTCGCCGAGATGGCCGGCCGCCCGTACCGGGCAGTGGTCAGTGCGGGGATTGCTGGCGGCTTCGCCGGCCGGGTCGCGGTCGGTGACACCGTGCTCGGTTCCCGGGCCGTCGCCGCCGACCTGGGCGCGGAGTCTCCCGACGGCTTCATTCCGATCGACGAACTCGGCATTCCGGCCGAATTGCTCGGCGGCGGCACGGCCGTCGACGTCGACCCGACACTGCTTGCCGGCCTGCGCACGGCGCTGCCGGCCGCGACCGTGGGACCGGTGCTGACCGTCAGCACCGTGACCGGCACCACCGCCAGCACCGAGGATCTGGTCCGGCGTCACCCGGAGGCGGTGGCCGAGGCCATGGAGGGGTACGGCGTGGCGACCGCCGCCAGCCAGGCCGGCGTGCCCTTCGCGGAGCTGCGCACCATCTCGAATCCGATCGGCCCTCGCGACCGCCACGCCTGGCGCATGCGCGACGCCCTCACCGCCCTCACCGCCGCCGCGTCCGCCCTACGCTGACGTCCTCCGCCCCTACCGACCTGGCTGACGGCCGGTCGAGTCGGGGTTGGCAGGAGCGAGGCCGGACGGAGGCGGGTCGGGTCGGCGGGGTTACGGTGGGGTTGTGGCGCTCTCGCTGGCGATCTCGCCCTGCCCCAACGACACGTTCGTCTTCCACGCGCTGGTACACGGACAGGTGCCCGGTGCGCCGCCCGTCGAGGTGACGTACGCCGACGTGGACGTCACCAACACGGCTGCCGAGCGGGGCGCGTTCGACCTGGTGAAGGTGAGTTACGCGGCGCTGCCGTGGCTGCTGGGTGATTACCACCTGCTGCCCTGTGGGGGTGCGCTGGGTCGGGGATGTGGTCCGTTGGTGCTCACCCGCACCGACCGCGGTGGCGGGCCGCAGCGCGAGGATCTCACCGATGCCACCGTGGCGGTGCCGGGTGACCGGACCACGGCGTACCTGCTGTTCCGGCTCTGGGCGGCCGGGCGGACGCCGCGACGCATCGAGGTGGTGCCGTTCCACGAGATCATGCCGGGCGTGGCCGAGGGCCGGTACGACGCCGGGCTGGTGATCCACGAGGCCCGGTTCACCTATCCACGGCACGGCCTCACCGCCCTGGTCGACCTGGGCGAGTGGTGGGAGTCGGACACCGGGCTGCCGATCCCGCTCGGCGCCATCCTGGCCCGGCGGGGTGTGGTCGACCCGCAGCAGGCCGCCGGCTGGGTTCGGGACTCCGTCCAGCGGGCCTGGGCCGATCCGGCGGCCAGCCGGGCGTACGTGCTCGCGCACGCCCAGGAGATGGAGCCCGACGTGGTGGACCGGCACATCGGCCTCTACGTCAACGAGTTCACCGCAGACCTGGGTGCGGCGGGTTTCGCTGCCGTCGACGCGCTGCTCGGTCGGGCCGCCGACGCCCGGCTCGTGCCTCAGACCTCCAGCTCGCGGGCGACCGCGTGGACCAGTTGAGCGATCTTCTGCGCGGTCCTGCGGTCCGGGAAGCGGCCCCGACGAAGGTCGGGCTGAACCTTCGCCTCCAGCACCTTGATCATGTCTTCGACCAGGCCGTGCAGCTCCTCGGCGGGACGTCGGCGCAGCTCCGCCACGGACGGCGGCGCGTCCAGCAGCTTCACCCCCATCGCCTGCGCACCCCGCCGGCTGTCCACCACGCTGAAGTCGACCCGCTGGCCGCCCTTGAGATCGGTGACACCCGCCGGTAGCGCGCCCTTCGGCAGGAACACGTCGCCACCCTCGTCACTGGTGACGAACCCGTATCCCTTGGCCGCGTCGTACCACTTCACTCGACCCGTAGGCACCTGAGAACCTCTGCTTCGCTTGAACCGTCTACTGCCTCAAGGCTAGCCGGATCATCCCGTCGAGCGCCGCTGGGAATCCGGTGAGATCCGCCAGCACCACCGCCGCCCCGGCGGCACGCAGCTCGTCGGGGGTACACGGGCCCGTGGCCACCGCGATCCCGGGCACCCCGGCCGCTGCGGCGGCCACCATGTCCGCCACGTGGTCGCCGACGTAGTGGGTCGCCCCGTGCGCCCGCAACGCGGTCGCCTTCTGCTCGGCGAACAGATCACCGGCCAACTCGTCCACGGCCAGCCCCAGATGGTCCAGGTGCAGCCGGGCCAGCCGCCCGATCTTGGACGTGACCACCAGCACCCGCCCGCCCCGGTCGCGGACCGCGGCGAGGGCCGCCGCCGCGCCTGGCAGCGGCACGGTCGGCGTGATCGCGTACGCCGGATACAGCTCGCGGAAGATGGTCACCGCGCCCTCGACCTGCTCCGGCGGGAACCAGTGGGCGATCTCGGTACGCAGCGGCGGGCCGAGCCGGGACACGGCGGCGTCGGCGTCGACGGGTACCCCCGTCCGCTCGGTGAGCGCGCGATAGGTCGCGGCGATACCGGGACGCGAGTCGACGAGGGTCATGTCGAGGTCGAAGCCAACGGTCAACGGGGGCATCCTGGAAAGCTACCCGGCCAGCCGGACCGGCCGGGTCGTCCGATGGGCGGGAGTGGCCCCGACCGGGCTAGCGTGGAACGACGATGAGCACCTCACTCGCCGACCACCTGCGGTCGCTGCCCGACGAGTCCCTCGCCGCGCTCCTTCAGCTCCGGCCCGACCTCGTCGTACCGGTCCCCGCCGACGTGGCCGCCCTCGCCATCCGGGCACAGTCCCGCGTCTCGGTGTCGCGCGCGCTCGACGGGCTGGACCAGTTCACGCTTCAGATCATGGACGCCGCCCGGTTGACCCGTGACCCGGCCGACGGCACCACCTCGGTCGACGGGGTTCTGGCCCTGGCCACCACCGGCCCGAATCCACCCGCCCCCACCGCCGTCCGGGCCGTCGTCGACCGGCTGCGGGCCCGGCTCCTGCTGTACGGCCCCGACCATGCCCTGCACCTCGTCGGTGGCATCGACGAGATCTCTCCGTACCCGGCGGGGCTCGGCCGGCCGGCGACGGAGCTGGACCCACGCACCGCCGCGCTCTGCGCGGACCCGGCGAAGCTGCGGCGGACGCTGCTGTCCGCGCCGCCGTCGGCCCGGGCGATCCTGGACCGGCTGGCCGCCGGCCCACCGGTCGGCAGCGTGCCGCCCGGGGCGTTGCAGGCACCATCGGTCGGCGCGGACGACGACCTGCCGCCGGACGACACGAACGGCGGGGCGCCGACCGGGTCACCGGTGCGCTGGCTGGTCGACCACCGGCTGCTGGTGCGGGTCTCCGGCGGCAAGGGTGGCACCACCGGCATGGTCGAGCTGCCCCGGGAGATCGGGCTGCTGCTGCGCCGCGAGACCGGTCCGCTGGGCCCGTTGAGCAGCAGTCCACCCCCGGTGGCCGCGACGCCGCGCGAGCCGAAGGCCGCCGACTCCGCCGGAGCCGGACAGACCATGGAGGTGGTACGCCACACCGAGGCGCTGCTGGAACAGTTGGCCGCTGAGCCGGCACCGGTGCTGCGGTCCGGCGGGATCGGCGTACGTGACCTGCGCCGGCAGGCGCGGGCCACCGGGCTGGACGAGTCGACCGCCGCACTGCTGCTGGAAGTGGCGTACGCGGCCGGGCTGACCGGTGAGATGGAGCTGCCCGGTGCCGCCGGTCGGTACGGCGCCGACCAGCAGGTGCTACCCACGGCCGGATACGAGGTGTGGCGGGCCGGTTCGCTGGCGCAGCGCTGGGAGCAGCTGGCCCGGGCCTGGCTGACCATGACCCGGCAGGTCGGGCTGGTCGGGCAGCGCGACGACCGGGACCGGCCGATCACGGTGTTGTCGGCGGAGGCGGAACGGGCCGGCGCCCCGGCCGCCCGGCGGGCGGTGCTCGGTGTGCTCGCGGATCTGGAACCGGCGGCCGCGCCCAGCGCCGAGGAGGTGCTGGCGCTGCTGGACTGGCGGGCGCCCCGACGCAGCCGTGGCCGGGAGAACGCGCATCGGGAGGTGCTGGCCGAGGCGGCCACGCTGGGCGTGACCGGACTGGGGGCGCTCACCTCGTACGGGCGGCTGCTGCTGGCCGAGGCGACGGCGGGCGAGGACGACGCCACGGACGACCCGCTGGGGCTGCGGGCCGACGCCGAGGACGGCGGCAGCGCGATCCGGGCCCTGGACACGTTGCTGCCCGCCCCGGTGGATCACTTCCTCGTTCAGGCGGACCTGAGCGTGGTGGTGCCCGGGCCACCGGAGCCGGCGCTCGCCACCGAGCTGGAGGTGATTGCCGAGCCGGAGTCGGCCGGTGGGGCGAGCGTGCACCGGATCACCACGGGCAGTGTGCGGCGGGCGCTGGATGCCGGCTACTCGGCGGACGACCTGCACGACCTGTTCCGCCGTCGGTCCCGCACACCGGTGCCGCAGGGACTGACCTACCTCATCGACGACGCGGCCCGCAAGCACGGCGGGCTGCGCATCGGCTCCGCCGGGGCGTACCTGCGCAGCGACGACGAGGCGCTGCTGGCCGAGGTGCTGGCGGACCGGCGGGTGGAGGCACTGGCGCTGCGCCGCCTCGCGCCGACCGTGCTGGTGACCCCGTACCAGGGCGGTCGACTGCTCAGCGTGCTACGGGAGGCCGGATACGCCCCGGTGGCCGAGGATGCCACCGGGTCGACGGTGCTCACCCGGCCGAAGACCCGACGGGCACCGGCCAGGGTGTCGGTGACGACCCGGGCGCTCGACCCGCTCGCCACCCCACGTCTGCCGCTGCCGCGCCTGCTCGGCGTGGTGGAGCAGATCCGGCGGGGTGACGCGGTGGCGCGGGCGGCCCGAAGGGCCCCGGCGGTGGTGCGCGGCGCGACGCCGGGCGGGCCGGTTCCCGCGCACGGTCACCACGACGCCCTGGCCGTGCTTCAGCAGGCGGTACGCGACAGGGCGCTGGTCTGGGTCGGCTACGTCGACGCGCACGGGGCAACCGCGTCCCGGCTGGTACGACCCGTCTCGCTCGGCGCGGGCTACCTGCGCGCCGAGGACGAGCGGACCGAGATGCTGCACACCTTCGCCCTGCACCGGATCACCGCGGCGGTGCTGGAGAGGTGAGCGTCGGCTGGTTCAGCGACGGCTGCGCCGCACCGACCCGACGATCGCCACGATCAACAGCAGGGTGAACCCGGTGCCGGCCGCCTCGCCGACCGAGTCGACGAAGCCCTGCTGGAGCACCAGCCAGCCGAACAGGAACCAGCCGAACAGGACGACACCGACGATCGCGTACGCGACCACGGTGGCGGTGGAGACGGGTTCGGGCGATTCTGCCTGTTCGCGCTCGGGGACAACTTCCTGGTCAACCGTCATCTGCCCTCCCCGTACGGTTCGGCCCGGAAAGTCAAGGGTGTCATCCTTGACGGCTGTCGGCCAGCACCATTACGTACCGATCCGACTCGGGCTCCAACCCCGGCGCGACCCGAACGGTGGGTGGGGTCGCCGGTGCGGCCCGGGCGCGCCGCTCGCCCCCGTTGGACTCCACTGCGACGGGAACGGCCCCCGCTTTCCTGGCCCGTCCGGCCGTGGATCGAACGCGCTGCGCACCGGCACCGACCGGCATGACGACCGCGAGGGCGTACGGTGGCCCGTCTCGCGACCCGGCGGGCCGCCTACCTCGACAACTCGTCCCCTACTGCTAGACGCGCCGGAGCACCGCCAGGGTTGCGCGGGATGAGCACTTTCTCGCCGCCCGCCCGCGCGTGCAACACTGGATGGTCGCCCAGTCGCAGGTCAGCCACCTGCCTCGGCGGCCGGATCAGCCGTACGGACGAGAGGATTCGGCGTGAGTGGTGGACCACTTATCGTGCAGTCGGACAAGACCCTCCTGCTGGAGATCGACCATCCCGACGCACAGTCCTGCCGGATGGCCATCGCACCCTTCGCCGAGTTGGAGCGCTCGCCCGAGCACGTGCACACGTACCGGTTGACGCCGCTCGGGTTGTGGAACGCCCGCGCCGCCGGCCACGACGCCGAGGCCGTGGTGGACGCGTTGATCAAGTATTCGCGGTACCCGGTGCCGCACGCGCTGCTGGTGGACGTGGCCGAGACGATGGACCGGTACGGGCGGCTCCAGCTCGCCAACGATCCGGCGCACGGTCTCGTCCTGCGCGCCCTGGACCGGGTGGTCCTGGTCGAGGTGGCCAAGAGCAAGAAGCTCGCCGGGATGCTCGGCAACCGCATCGACGACGACACCATCGCGGTGCACCCCTCCGAGCGGGGGCGGCTCAAGCAGGCCCTGCTCAAGCTCGGCTGGCCGGCGGAGGACCTCGCCGGGTACGTCGACGGCGAGGCGCACCCGATCGAGCTGGCCGAGGCCGGCAAGGACGGTGGCAAGGCGTGGACGCTGCGGTCGTACCAGCGGGAGGCGGTCGAGGCGTTCTGGGCCGGCGGGTCGGGTGTGGTGGTGCTGCCCTGCGGGGCCGGTAAGACGCTTGTGGGTGCGGCGGCGATGGCGGAGGCGAAGGCCACCACGCTGATCCTGGTCACCAACACGGTGGCCGGCCGGCAGTGGAAGCGGGAGCTGATCGCCCGCACCTCGCTGACCGAGGAGGAGATCGGCGAGTACTCGGGCGAGCGCAAGGAGATCCGCCCGGTCACCATCGCCACGTACCAGGTGCTCACCTCGCGGCGCGGCGGCGCCTTCACCCACCTGGACCTGTTCGGCGCCCGGGACTGGGGCCTGGTCGTCTACGACGAGGTGCACCTGCTGCCCGCGCCGATCTTCCGCTTCACCGCGGACCTCCAGGCCCGCCGCCGGCTGGGCCTGACCGCCACCCTGGTACGCGAGGACGGCCGGGAGGGCGACGTGTTCAGCCTGATCGGCCCGAAGCGGTACGACGCGCCCTGGAAGGACATCGAGTCGCAGGGCTGGATCGCCCCCGCCGAGTGTGTCGAGGTCCGGGTCACCCTCACCGACGCCGAGCGGATGGCGTACGCGACGGCGGAGGCGGAGGAGCGCTACCGGATGGCGGCCACCGCCCGCACCAAGCTGCCGGTGGTACGCGCCCTGCTCGACCGGCATCCGGACGAGCAGACGCTGGTCATCGGCGCGTACATCGACCAACTGCACCAGCTGGGCGAGTATCTCGACGCCCCGATCGTGCAGGGCTCGACCACCAACAAGGAGCGCGAACGCCTGTTCGACGCGTTCCGCACCGGGGAGATCCGCACCCTGGTCATCTCCAAGGTGGGGAATTTCTCGATCGATCTGCCCGAGGCGGCGGTGGCGATCCAGGTGTCCGGCACGTTCGGCTCCCGACAGGAGGAGGCGCAACGCCTGGGCCGGGTGCTGCGCCCCAAGGCCGACGGCCGGCAGGCGCACTTCTACACCGTGGTCTCCCGGGACACCATCGACACCGAGTACGCCGCCCACCGGCAGCGCTTCCTCGCCGAGCAGGGGTACGCGTACACCATCGTCGACGCCGACGACGTCCTCGGCCCACCCCTCCCCACCGTCGACTGATTAGGCCCTGCCGACGAGCCCACAGCATAGCGACTTCATTTACGTTAACTGGGAAACAGCGTGGTGAGGAAGCTAGCGGCCGTCAGGATCGTCACCGTCCAAGATCGAGAAGTAAATTCGCTCCGCCAAAGGCGTAGGCGTATATTGTCGTCTACCTTGCTCGTTTTCCCCCCTATCAACCAAACCACGCTCCGATAGCGCCTTAGCGCGCTTACCAACGAGCTGGTACGAGCAGTCGAGATCCCCAGCGACCTCCTGAGCAAATAGGGGGCGACCCTCGCTTCTGAGTGTATGCAGTATACCCAGCTCGACTCGCGGCAGCAGAAGATTTTCATTTACTGAACGGAGAGTGTCTTCATACTTACGAGATAGATTTATTACGCTACAAACACCCTCACGGCAAACAGGGCAGAGCATTCCGTAGCGCCGCAGCATTTCGAGATCAGAATAGTCATGCCTTGTTTCACACGCTGAGCAGACAATCTCTTGATTCGAGGCCAGATAGTCTCTGAGGATAGGCGAGTAGTCGAACACTCTTTCCGCGTAGTATTGCCTGAAGCGCTGCTCGCGCGAGCCTACGGGACGTCCGAACTCAATGTTGTTCTGCTGACACAAGCCGTAGTTCAACGCATAGACCGCAACTTTTCGCCCGTCACGATCCGTCATGACATAGTACTTGGTTACAAAAAAGTTCAGTTCAAGGGTGGCAAGCAGTGACTCAAACTCCAACGGTATGTGGAAGTGACTCGAAGGTGCACGACCTTGCTGATCACGAATTACCGATGAGGTTGACCCCCTAAGCGATCTGGCCCTATCTACAATCTTATCGAGCAGTTCCTTCAGACTGAAAATGGACGATCGCTCATCAAAACTTTCCTGCAGGAAGCGATTCATCTCAAAATAAGCATTAAGCTTCTCTTCGTAATAGCGACGGGCCGCCGTCCTAACGTCTCTGGCGCTGATCTCACGACCATATATTAGAGACGTCTCGTAGGAGAAGAAGAGGAGATAACCTAAACTTCGAGGATTCGCCATCGTAGCGTAGAAAAGTTGCCGCCATAAATCATCCTCCTTCTTCAGCACGAAGAACTCTGTCCCTTGCACCTGCGGGGCGAAGTGCGCGAGGCGCCGTTGAACGAGTCGTCTCGTAAAATCTACCGCCTTATCCTCCATGGCAACGATATCACCCGTACCGTAAAGCGAAAAGAGATCGAGATTGGTTTCATCGATCTTCGACTTGTCTATCTGTCCGTAGTAAATGCGCCCGGGATAGGCCGCGACCTTGAACTTGACCAGCTCGTCAGACCAGTTATTTAGCGGACCAAGAAGAGCGTCTACCACAACTTTCATCGCCTCCAAGGGGAGCTCTGAGAAGTCGTCCACAAATACGTATAGGTGGCGAATCTTGAAGCGATCCAACAACAACTTCAACTGAAGAATGAACTTCTTGATGTCAAACGTCCGCATTAGCAGATCGGCGTACGCACTCTCATCAGCTGTGGTCTCGGTGTAATTCAGATTAGACTCCACACCGATACCGAATGAAGGCTGGCCGGCGAGGCCAACGTTCCCTGATCCCCTCGATGCTTCTCCCCGCTCGGCGCTCCTAGTGGCCATTCCCGCACGAAGATAAGCACCCAGGACATTCTCGAAACGCACCCGGTCAGCGTCTGCCAGAATGCCATCCAGGCCTTCGAAAAGCTCGTCCAAAGTCCCACCGAACGCGCGACGCAGCCTTTTCCAAAGAGACGGCTGCTCCACTCTCTTTCGAAGCTCGTTACGAATCGATCCGATTATCGAGGACAAGAAAGCCTTATGTAGCAAAAGTCGTTCAAGCGCCTCTGGCGGCATAGATCCTTCCATTTGCGCCAGCTGCGCCGACATGGCAGGGTCTACTTGAGAAGCCTCATAAACTGTCTTAATGTCGATATAAGCCGACGTGACGTCTGACCTCTTCCGTAGCTCATGCTGAGCTCGTTGGAAGATAGTCGACTTTCCTGTCCCCTTTCTGCCGACAACGAAGGTTGTATTCGGCTTCAACATAGTGTTTAATACGTGGTCATTCGGCAGGGGATCGACGTACAAATCTTCAATCAGGTTGTCGGCCCCAGGAGCATCTCCGAGTTCAGCCCGCCGATATAGCTTCAGCGATTGAGCAGCGTCGCGAAATCCGTCTAGGTTCTTCTGAGAAAAAGACTCAATCATGATCCCCTGCCAGCATGAGAGGGCTTCGCCGTTTTGACAATCTCTCCACTTCGTCAAGATCGCAAACTTGAAGGAGCAGTTGCATCCATCGGTGTCGAGCAGTCTGACACTATAGCCTAGGATTAAACCTCGCGCATTAGTCGATCTATAAAACTTGACCGCCGCGCCAGCGGTGGACCCCGTACTCCAATCCGGGCTACACGCACCGCTGAACAGCGGTGGCGGCACCGCAGCCGCCGACCACACCTCGAGGATCGTAACGATTGCCGGTCGACATCTTGAGTCCGGACCATCGCGCTGGCAAGTTGCGCCGCTGACAAGTCGCTGTCGGCAGGTCGACAGATCACCAAGCGGGTGAGCCGTTATAACATTTCAGTAATCACCAGCACCCGCCAACCGGCAGCCCGTTCCCTTGAACAGCTCACCTTGCCAATGCCCCCATCGCCGAGTCGGTGTGACACCGATCGGCGGATCATGATGCGGATGTCGAACTCCATACGGGCCGAGCGGACGGTCCGCCACAGCGTCTCAGAGCACTCGGGTGATCCTCTCGGCGGCGATGAGGGTGTCCCGGTCGGCGGGGTCCAGGTTGGCGCAGAGCAGCATCGAGGCACCGGCCGCCAGCGGGGCGAGCAGCCACTTCAGCGGCTGGTCGTGCTCGGCGACGTCGACCAGCAGCCGGTCACCGGCCCGCAGGTCGAGTTGCTCGGCCACCGCCCTGGCGATCGAACCCCACTCGGCGTAGCTGGTGCCGTCCGGGCTGGCCGCGTCGTTCGCGTGCAGCACGGGCCGGTCGTTCGGGGCGACGCCGTGCCGCAGCACCTCCACGGACCAGTCGAGCCAGCCGACCGGCACGTCGACCAACGGCTGCGGTCCGGTGCCGACGAGGTAGCGGTGCAGCCCGTCCGGCACCTCCTCCAGCCAGTCGTCCAGGCGCTCCGGGGTGACCAGGACCGCGTCGTACGGCCGGTCGCCGCCGGGCTCCAGCACCGGCAGCCCGGCGGTGGCGCGCGGCCGGAACGACACCTCAAGCCCCACCGCCCAGGCCCCCAACAGCACGGCGGCGGTACGCCAGTGCGGCGGCAACAGCACCGCCACCCGACTGCCCGGGGTCAGTCCACAGCCGTCGCGCAGCAGGCCGGCGGCCCGCGCCGCCAGGTCACCCAGCGCGGCGGCGGTCAGATCGTGACGCGCGCCGCTGCGGTGGTCGAGGTAGCTGAGCAGCGGTCGGTCCCGGTCGGTGAGACCGGCGGCGGACGGTACGGGAAGAGCGGTGCGCATACGTACGTCCTACTCCTGCCGTCCCGGCCTGTCGAGGCCGACCCTCCCGGTCGGGCCGGTGAAGACATGACTGATGGCATTGGTGGTGGGTGCCCGTCGAGGGTGGGACGCGCCGGGTGGGTCAGCGGCACGTGCTGGCCGGTGCTGCCGGGGCGCCGATCAGCGACGTGATCGTCAGCTGCTCGTGGTCGCCATGCTCACCGGGGCGTCTGCGGCGGCACGAGGGTGAGCAGGCCGCCGGCTAGCCCGGCAACTCGGGGCCGCCGTCGAGCAGCGGGGCGAGCAGGTCGCCGTGCTTCTCGACCCGGTCCAGCACCTCACTGGCGGTGTAGGGCTTGGTGGCGGGGCGTCGACCGGCCGCACCGGCGGAGACCTCGTCCCAGGTCAGCGGCGTCGACACCGACGGGACAGGCTGGGCACGCAGCGAGTACGCCGCCACAGTGGTCTTGGCCGCGTTGTTCTGACTCCAGTCGATGAGGACCTTGCCCGGTCGCAGGTGCTTCGCCATCCTCGACACCACCAGCTTCGGCTGGTCGCGTTCGAGTTCCTGGGCGATACGCCGCGCGTAGGCCGACACGTCGTCGGCGGGCTGGGTGCCGGAGATCGGGCAGCAGAGCTGCATGCCCTTCTTGCCGGAGGTCTTCGGGTACGCGTCGATGCCGTCGGCGGCCAGCCGGTCACGCAGCGACAGGGCCACCTGGCAGCACTGCTTCAGTGCCGCCGGGGTGCCCGGGTCCAGGTCGACCACCATCAGGTCCGGGTGGGTGCCGACCTTCCACTGCGGGGTGTGCAGTTCCAGGGCGGCCAGGTTGGCCAGCCAGACCAGGGTGGGCAGGTCGTCGGCGACGACGTAGTCGATGGTCTCCCGGCCCTTGGTGGAACCCGGCGCCGGCAGCGTCTCGACGCGTACCCAGGAGGGGGTGGCGGCCGGAGCGTTCTTCTCGAAGAACGAGCCGCCCGTCACTCCGTTCGGGTAGCGGATACGGGTCAGCGCCCGGTCGGCCAGGTGCGGCAGCAGCATCGGGGCGATCCGGGTGTAGTAGTCGATCACCTCGCCCTTGGTGAAACCGACCGTCGGATAGAGCACCTTGTCCAGGTTGGACAGCTCCAGCGTGCGGCCCTGCACCTCGACCGGGAACCGTTCAGCGGGCATCGTCGACCTCCTCGGCCGGCTTGTCCGGGCGGATCCGCAGGACCCGGGGGAACCGCAACCGCCCGTCCGGAGTGCGCTGGCCGTACTTGACCTCCACCACCGTCCGGGGGGTTACCCAGATCGCGCTCCGGGCATCCTCGCGGGGGACGTCGTCGCTGAACGGCGAGGCGGTGGTGCGCAGCGGCTCCAACTGGCGCAGCAACTCCCGTTCGAGGGCGGCACCGATCCCACCACCTACCCGGCCCCGGTAGACGAGCCGGCCGTCGGCGCCGGGGACCCCGACCAGCAGGCCGCCGATCCTCCGCGCGCCGGGGCGCCAGCCGCCGACCACGAAGTCGCCGGTCACCTCCAGCTTCACCTTCACCCAGTCCGGCGAGCGCACCCCGGGCCGGTAGGCCGATTCGACCCGCTTGGCCATCACCCCTTCGAGGCCGTGCTCGCCGGCCGCCTCGTAGGTGGCCGGGCCGTCGGAGAAGACCGGTGGCACCGCCCAGCGCGCCGCGCCCAGCGCCAAGCCGTCGAGGGCTTCCCGCCGCCGGGCGTACGGCCAGCCGGTGAGGTCCTGACCGTTCAGCCGCAACACATCGAAGATCATGTACGTGACCGGTACGGTTGCCGCCAGCCGGGCCGCCTTGGCCGCGTTACGCACGTGCATCCGCTCGGCCAGGGCGGTGAACGAGGGCCGTCCGGCCTGGTCGAACAGGACCACCTCGCCGTCGAGCAGGACGTCGTCGACCTGCTCGCCCAGCGGAATCAGCTCGGGGTAGGCGGTGGTGATCTCCACACCGGAACGCGCGTACAGGCGTTGCCGTCCGGCGGCGATGTCGGCCAGCGCGCGTACCCCGTCCCACTTGAACTCGTACACCCAGTCGGGACCGGTCGGAAGCTGCCCGGTCATCGCGAGCATCGGCTGGAGCGGCGCGCCGGACACAGGACGACTGTAGTAGCCGGCCGAACACCTCGCGTGCGGTTCACTGTGATGCGAGCATGGTCGATACCGGGGAAGGGAGCGCAGCATGCGTGCCATCTGGAAGGGAGCCGTGTCGTTCGGCCTGGTCTCGATCGGGGTGAAGCTGTATTCGGCGACCGAGGAAAAGGACATCCGGTTCCACCAGGTGCACCGCGAGGACGGCGGGCGGATCCGGTACAAGCGGACCTGCCAGGTCTGTGGCGAGGAGGTCAGCTACGACGACATCGCCAAGGGCTACGACATCGGCGGCGGAGAGATGGTCATCCTCACCGACGACGACTTCGCCGACCTGCCGCTGAGCACCTCCCACGCGATCGACGTGCTGGAGTTCGTGCCGGCCGAGCAGGTCGACCCGATCCTCTACAACAAGGCGTACTTCCTGGAGCCGGAGGGCACCGCGACCAAGCCGTACCTGCTGCTACGGGACGCGTTGACCGACTCGGAGCGGGTGGCCATCGTCAAGGTGGCGCTGCGTCAGCGGGAGCAGCTGGCCACCCTGCGGGTCCGTGAGGGTGTGCTGCTGCTGAACACGATGCTCTGGCCCGACGAGATCCGTAAGCCGGACTTCGGTTTCCTCGACGAAGACCTCAAGATCCGTCCACCGGAGTTGGCGATGGCCACCTCGCTGATCGACTCGATGGCTGGGGAGTTTCACCCGGACGAGTTCACCGACGACTACCGGGCGGCGTTGCAGGAAGTCATCGACGCCAAGGTGGAGGGCCGCGAGGTGGTCCAGCCGGAGGAGGTGGAGGAGGCGCCCGCCGCCGCCGTCGACCTGATGGCGGCGCTCAAGGCGTCCGTGGAGCGGGCCCGGGCGGCTCGCGGCGAGGCACCGGCCGGCGGTGGCGCCGAACCGACCCCGATCTCGTCGGCACGCTCGGCGCAGAAGAAGGCGGCGGAGAAGAAGGCCACCAAGGCGCCGGCCAAGAAGGCGCCCGCGAAGAAGGCAGCCGAGAAGAAGACCAGCGCCAAGAAGGCCCAACCGGCCAAGAAGACCGCGGAGAAGAAAGCCACCAAGACCGCCAAGAAGACCACTCCGCGCAAATCCGCCTGACCGCACTTTTGGTCGCCCGGATGCGCCTTCGGGCGGTTGCGGGACGACCCGGACTCCCTGGTCGGCATGGCCCTGCCTGCGGACGCGGGCCATCGATGGTCGGAAGTGCGTCGTACACCAGGTACCGTGTGTCGGCGACGGCTGCCCGTGGCCGGACCCACCCCACACCTCTCAGCAGGGAGTCGAGGACGTGAGCGAGCAGGAGACCAAGGCGCGGCGGCGGCTGGCCGAGCAGTTGGCGGCTCAGAAGGCAGCCGAGGCGAAGCGCCGCCGGCAGGCCTGGGCCGGCGCCTTCGCCGGGATCGCCGTCGTGGCGGTGCTGATCACCGTGTTCGTGATCGTGGGCCAGCGCGGTGGTGACGATGCGCCCGAGCAGGCCGCCGGCACCCCCTCCGCCCCGGCGGAGGCGACGAACGAGCCGGGTGCGCCGCCCGCGCCGCAGCTTCCGGAGGGCGTGGACCCGGCGCTGGGCAGCAAGCCGACCGTCACCGCCGGAGAGGGCGAGCTGGCCA
The DNA here is from genome assembly GCF_057196645.1 of Micromonospora sp. ATLC16. Lineage (NCBI taxonomy): Bacteria > Bacillati > Actinomycetota > Actinomycetes > Micromonosporales > Micromonosporaceae > Micromonospora > Micromonospora sp. ATLC16. The sequence goes on along the minus strand of NZ_JBXUOW010000001.1, from coordinate 253,356 downwards.
AGCTGACCGTCACCCCGCTGGTCGAGGGCACCGGGCCGAAGGTGCAGGCCGGCCAGTCGATCACCACCAACTACGTCGGCGTCTTCTACGACAGCGGCGAGGAGTTCGACTCGTCCTGGGAACGGGGCGAGCCCGCCACCTTCCCGATCGGCGTCGGGCAGGTCATCCCGGGTTGGGACAAGGGCCTGGTGGGCGTGACCGTCGGCAGCCGGGTGCAGCTCGACATCCCGGCCGAGGACGCGTACGGCGACGGTGGGGGCGGTCGCCCGGCGGGCCCACTGCGCTTCGTGGTGGATGTGCTCGCCGCCGAGTGAGCCCGGGTCGGGTCGGGTCGTCCGACAGAACATCGATGCCGTTGACCACAGATGGCTTCCGAACGGTCACCGACCGGCAGTAGGTTCGGCAGCGTCCCGGGCAGCTCGCCCGGGACGCTGGTCGAAGTGACACGGAGGTGCACGTGACGGCAGTGGACGCCGACGGGCGGACCGCCCGGTTGATGTGGACGCATTACGAACCGGTGCACGCCGTCACCTATTTCCACCCACGCGCCCGCGCTGCCTACGGCGCAGCCGGGCTGCGCGGCTACTGGCGGGGTTACTTCGCCGGTCGCGCCGCCCCGCTCGGCCCGACCGGTCCGGCGCCGGTGGTCGCCACCTTCTACAACTTCGCGCCGCACATGGTGAGCCGGGCCCTGCCGGCGGTGTGGCAGCTGGCCTCGCCGGACCAGGCGCTTCGTGCCCGGCTGACCGGAGCGGTGCAGGCGCTCGCCGAGTTGACCTACGAGTTGCCCGAGCGGCACCTCGTGGAGGCCGCCGACCTGCTTGAGGCCGCCACCGACGGGCTCGGTACGGCCGGCCGGGTGCTCGGTGCGGCGAACGCCGCCCTGCCTCGTGGTGAGTACCCGCTGGCTCGGCTCTGGCAGGCCGCCACCACGCTGCGCGAGCATCGGGGCGACGGACACGTGGCGGCGTTGGTCGCCGCCGATCTCGACCCGGTGGAGACGCTGGCCTGGCGGGTCGCGGTCGACACGCCGCCGGCCAGTCTGCTCGGCCGGGGCTGGTCGGAGCAGGACTGGTCGCAGGCGCGCGAGCGGCTCACCGTCCGGGGCTGGCTGGACGCCGACGGCAAGCCGACCGAGCGCGGGCGGGCGGCCTTCCAGGCGATCGAGGACGCCACCGATCTCGCCGCCGCCCGTCCCTGGCTCACCCTCGGCCCCGAGCACGCGCGCCGACTACGCGAATTGCTCGACCCGATCGCCCGCGCCGCCCACACGGTCATCCCGCCGGACAGCCCGGTCGGCCTTCCGCCCCTGTCGGGTTGACCAAGAGGTTTGCGTCTGGGATCTGCGGGATCCCCGACGCGAACTTCTTGATCGACGCGGTGGGTGGGTGAGGTTCGAGTGGGTGGGGAAGGATAGGGGTGTGACGGTGGATGGGGTGGTTTTCGACCTTGACGGCGTGATCGTCGACTCCGAGCCGGTGTGGGAGGAGGTTCGGCGGGCGTACGTAGCCGAGCACGGCGGCAGCTGGCAGGACGACACCCAGCGTCGGCTGATGGGGATGAGCACCGGCGAGTGGGCCCGGTACCTCAGCGACGAGTTGGGGGTGCGGCGCAGCGCCGACCAGGTCGCCGCCGAGGTGGTCGAGGAGATGGCCCGCCGGTACGCGGCCCGGGTGCCGGTGATCGACGGCGCGGTCGACGTGGTCCGTCGGACAGCCGCGCGGTGGCCCCTGGGGCTGGCCAGTTCCTCGCCGACCCGACTGATCGCCGCGGCGCTGGCCGCCACCGACCTGACCGACGCGTTCGGCAGCACCCTGTCGACCGAGGAGACCGAGCGCGGCAAGCCGGCGCCGGACGTCTACCTGACCGTGGCCCGGCGGCTCGGCCTCGACCCGACGCGCTGCGTGGCCGTGGAGGATTCGTCCAACGGAGTGCGTTCGGCGGCTGCCGCCGGAATGGCGGTGGTGGCGGTGCCGCACGGGGCGTACCCGCTGGATCCGGACGCTCGACGGCTGGCCGTGACGGTGCTGGGGTCGATCGACGAGTTGACTCCGGAGGTCGTCGACCGGCTGGGCTGAACCGGCACCGGGCGGTCCCCGGCCCGCCTACGGTCGGTGGCAGCCGCCGCGCATCAGGCGGTGGAGGACTCCGTGGTCGGCAAGGTGCTGCTCAGCGCCCGCGAATAAGCGTCCTACCTGGCATTTTTGGCCGTCCGCAGGACACAGGCGAACAAGTCTCGCAATACTGGCATTGCGGGTCGTCCCGCAAGGAAGGGGCGGCCCCGGCGCGGTGCGAACGCCGGGGCCGCCCATCGGAGAGAGGTCTTTGCAGGCCACTACTCCCAATGGCGATGATGCGCCGAAAAACGTTACGGCGTGGCCAGTTCCCGCACATTCAGGTCGCCGTCGGCGTACCTGGAGCGCACCACCTTCTTGTCGAACTTGCCGACGCTGGTCTTCGGCACCGCCTCGACGAACGCCCACCGCTCCGGCAACTGCCAGCGGGCCACCGATCCGGCCAGGAAGTCGCGCAACTCCTCCGGGGTCGCGGAGGCGCCCTCCCTGAGCACCACCGTGGCCAGCGGCCGTTCGTCCCACCGCTGGTCCGGCACGCCCACCACGCAGGCCTCCAGCACCGCCGGGTGGGCCATGAGCGCGTTCTCCAACTCCACCGACGAGATCCACTCGCCGCCGGACTTGATCACGTCCTTGGCCCGGTCGGTGAGGGTGATGTAGCCGTCCGCCGACAGGGTGCCCACGTCACCGGTACGCAGCCAGCCGTCGCGGAACTTCTCCGGGTCCGGCGCGTCCTCCCCGACGTACCGGGCGGTGATCCACGGCCCACGGACCTCCAGCTCACCGACGGAGGTCCCGTCGGCGGGCAGCGGCTCCCCGGCCGGACCCACGATGCGGGCCTGTACCCCCGCCGGCACCCGGCCCTGCGTGTACCGGTACCGCCAGGCGTCGTCGCCGCTCGCCCCGGCCGGCGGGCGCGACACCGAGCCCAGCGGCGACATCTCGGTCATCCCCCAGGCGTGGATCACGTCGACGCCGTGCCGCTCGTCGAACGCGTGCATCAGCGACGGCGGACAGGCCGAACCGCCCACGATCACCTCCTTGAGCGAGGCGGTGTCGACGTCGTGACTGTCCAGGTAGGCCAGCAGGTCGGTCCAGATGGTCGGCACCGCACCGGCCAGGGTCGGCCGCTCGGCGGCGATCATCTCGGCGATCGGCGCGGCCTGGAGAAAGCGGTCCGGCATCACCAGCGACGCGCCGGAGAGCAAGGCCGCGAACGGCAGCCCCCACGACATCGCGTGGAACATCGGCACGATGGCCAGTTCCCGGTCGGTCGGCCTGAGCCCGAACCCTTCCGGCATGCAGATCTGCAAGGAGTGCAGGTAGATCGAACGGTGCGAGTAGGCCACCCCCTTGGGGTTGCCGGTGGTGCCGGAGGTGTAGCAGAGGGCGGCGGCATCGCGCTCGTCCACCTCGGGCCAGTCGTACACCTCCGGCCGGTCGGCCAGCAGCGCATCCCAGTGATGTACGGCGATCCGGTCGCCCGCCGCCGCCACCAGGGGAGCGGGATCGCCGCCACCGACCACCACCACGTGCCGCACGCTGGTCATGCCACCGAGGGACTTCGCCAGCAGCGGGATCAGCGTCGAGTCGACCAGCACTACCCGGTCCTCGGCGTGGTTGGCGATGTAGGTGACCTGGTCGGGTAAGAGCCGGATGTTGAGCGTGTGCAGCACCGCACCCATGCTGGGCACGGCGAAGTACGCCACCAGGTGCTCGGTGTTGTTCCACATGAAGGTGGCGACCCGCTCGTCGCCGGTCACCCCGCACTCCGCCCGCAGGGCGTGCGCGAGCCGGGCGGCGTCCCGCCCGACGTCGGCGTACGTGCTGCGCCGTGGCTCGGTGCCGGTCCACGTCACCACCTCGGCCGCGCCGTGCACGGTGGCGCCGTGTTCGAGGATCCGGGAGATCTGAAGGGGGGCGTCCATCATCGTGCTACGCATGGGTAACAAGTTAGTGTCGCCGGTCACAGGTTGGGAACCCCCGTAAATTGTCCGGGTGAGCATCTCCTGGGCTGATTCGTACGTCGGGCAGCTGCGTGCCCTGGCCGGCGACCGGACGCTGATGTTCGTCGGCGCGCGGGCCGTGGCGCGCGACAACTCGGCCCGCACCCTGCTGATCCGCCGCTCCGACAACGGTCAGTGGGCGCTGCCTGCCGGCGCGATGGAGCTGGGCGAGTCGATCGCGGACTGCGCGGTGCGGGAGGTACGCGAAGAGACCGGGCTCAGGGCCCTCCGGGTCAGCGCCTTCGCCCTCTACACCGGCCCGGACCGCACCCACACCAACATGTACGGCCACACCTATCAGATCTTCACCACCGCGTTTCGGGTCGAGGAGTGGGACGGCCGGCTGGCCCGGATCACCGACGAGACCATCGACGCGGGCTTCTTCCACCGCGAGGCGATGCCCCAGCCGCTCTCGGCCAGCGTCCTGGAGACCCTGGCCGACCTGGACGTCTTCGAGCAGACCAACCGCCTGATCCTGAAGTGATCAAAAAACTTGGTGGCCTCGCCCGGACGGGCGAGGCCGCCGAACGAGCGCTGCCCCCGGATCAGTGCCGACCCGGATGCTCGAAGGAGGTGATCTTTCCAGGTTTGACCCCGCCGACCGGAGGGGAACCGCCGGCATGGCACGAGCAGCAGCGGAACAGCTCCGGCTCGCCGACGTCGTGCAGAGCTGGCTCGGACGTCCGGTCCTGGTGATCGGCGACGCCATGCTCGACGAGTGGCGGTTCGCGGACTCCGACCGGTTGTGCCGGGAAGCCCCCGCCCCGGTCCTCACCCTGCGCCGCCGCATCTCGGCGGCGGGCGGCGCGGCCAACACCGCCGTCAACATCGCCACGCTGGGCGGGCGCTCGGTGCTGGTGGCACCCGTCGGGGCCGACGCCGCCGGCGATGAGCTGCACGACTGCCTCGACCGGGCCGGTGTCTGGGACCGTACGGTCAGCCAGCCCGGGAGGCCCACCCCGGTGAAGCGTCGAATGCTTGCCGACGACCAGATCCTGCTACGGGAGGACTCCGGCGACCCGGACGACCCGCTCAGCGGCATGGGGGTGGACTGCCTGCTCACCGCCCTGGACTGCGCGAGTGCGGAACTGCGGGCGGCCAGCGGAGGCGAGAAGCCGACCCTGGTGGTCTGTGACTACGGCCTGGGTGCGCTGCCCGCACCGGTCCGCGCCTGGCTGGTCGAGCACCGGGACCGGTACGCCACGGTCGCGCTCGACGCCCACGACCTCGCCGACTGGCGGGGCCTTGCCCCGACCGTGGTGACCCCGAGCTTCGCGGAAGCCACCCGCCTGCTCGCCCGCGCGGGCATGATCGGGCCGACCACGAACCCGGCGGCCACCGCTGACCCGGCCGGTGGGCACGAGCTGCACCTGGAGCATCCCGAGGTCGACCCGGCCGACGGGCCCTCCGAGCTGACCGTGGGAACGGCCCCGGGCCAGGCCGGGATGCGGCGTACCGACGGGCCCACCGGGGAGCCCACCCCGGGCGAGAGCCGGGTGGCGATGACCCGCGACGGGCTCAGTGTGACCGGCGCCGGGGTGACCGTGAACACCGAGGTCGGTGTCGGCGTGGACCGGGCCGTTCTGGCCGAATCCCGGCTCGCCGAGCTGCGCGCCCACACCGGTGCGGCCGTGGTCGCGGTGACCCTGGACACCGAGGGTGCGGTGGTCGGCGGGATCGACGGCGAACCCGCCCGCAGCCACACCACACCCGTGCCCGCCAGTCACACCGTCGGTGCCGGTGACGCGTACCTGGCGGCGATGACGCTCGCGCTGGCCGCCGACGCTTCACTGTCCACCGCCGCCCAACTGGCTCAGCTCGCCGCGACCAGCACCGTCGCCGGCACGGGCACCTGCGTGTGCCGCCGAGAGGACCTGCTGGCCGCGCTGGGCCGGCCGACACCCGACGGCCGGCAGGTGCTTGTCGACACCGGGCACCTGGCGGAGATCGCGGCGGAACACCGGCGCGTCGGCCGCTCGATCGTCTTCACCAACGGCTGCTTCGACGTACTGCACCGAGGGCACGTGCGCTACCTGGAACAGGCCCGCGCCCTCGGCGACCTGCTGGTGGTGGCGGTCAACTCCGACGGCAGCGTACGCCGGTTGAAGGGTGCGGACCGGCCGGTGAACCCGATCGAGGACCGCGCCGCCCTGCTCGCCGCGCTGACCTGCGTCGACCACGTGGTGGTGTTCGAGGAGGATTCGCCGGCCGCCCTCATCGAAGCGGTCCGACCGGACGTCTACGTCAAGGGCGGCGACTACCCTCCCGAGCTGGTGCCGGAGGCGCCACTGGTGCGGCGCCTGGGCGGCCAGGTGCGCACCCTGGGGTACGTGCCGGACCGCTCCACCTCGGCGATCATCGACCGGATCCGCGCGTACGGCCAGGAGGGCGCGACCGGCGCGGAGGCCGGACCGACCGCACCCGCTCCGGAGGTGGAGACCTCCGGCGCGGCCGGAAGCGCCGCCACGACCGGTGCGGACACGCCGCCACTGACCGGCAAGGCGTCGTGAACCGACCCCTCGACGCCGGCACGCCCGCCCAGTTCCGCGTCGACCGGCTGGTCGACGTGCTCGTTCCGACCCGCAACCGGCCCACCGAACTCGCCGTCACCCTCTCCGGGCTCGCCGCCCAGGAGGGGGTGCCGAGGTTCGGCGTGGTGGTCAGCGACCAGTCCGACGGCGACCCCGGGTACGCCCATCCGGCGGCGGCCACCATGGTCCGGGCGCTGCGTCACCGGGGACATCCGGTGCTGCTGACCCGGCGGCTGCCCCGGCGCGGGCTCGCCGAACACCGCGATTTCCTGCTCGCCACCTCCACCGCCCGGTACGTGCTCTTCCTCGACGACGATGTCTGGCTGGAGCCGGGGGCGTTGCGCCGGCTGGTGACCGCGATCGGCGAGCTGGGCTGCGGCTTCGTCGGCAACGGGGTGCACGGCCTGTCCTACCTGGACGACGTGCGGCCGCACACGCACCGGCACTACCGGGAGTGGCCGGGACGCCCGGTGCCGGAGCGGGTCCGGCCGGGCACGCCCGAGTGGGACCGGGCGCGGATTCATTCGGCGGCGAACCTGCTGCACGTGACGGCGTCGCTGAGGCTGGCGGACGACGAATGGCGGGCGTACCAGGTGTCCTGGGTCGGCGGTTGCGTGCTCTACGACCGGGCCAAGCTGGTCGACTCGGGCGGTTTCGACTTCTGGCGTCGGGTGCCGGTGCGGCACCAGGGCGAGGACGTCGCCGCGCAGCTCGCCGTGCTGGCCCGGCACGGCGGCGCCGGTGTCCTGCCCAGCGGCGCCTACCACCTGGAGTCGCCGACCACGGTCACCGAACGCGACGTGGAGGCGTGGGAGGTCGTCCTCGCCGACCCGGAGGCCTGAGCCAGGGACGCCTCAGCGGAACAGCAGCTCGCGGGCGGCTTCGAGCACCTCGGCCACCGGAACGTCGGTGACGAAGGAGTCGCGGTGCGGGCAGTCGCCGTCGCCCGGGCGGTGCGGGTAGATGCCGGGCGTACAGTCCACCCCGCAGACCGGACAGTGCACCGTCCACGAGGTGATCGGCCGATGCCGGCCCCGTAGCACGGGAGCGGTGGTGATCAGGTTGCCGACCCAGAAGATGCCGACCGTGGGGGTACCGACGGCGGCAGCCAGGTGCAGCGGACCGGTGTCGTTGGAAACCACCAGCTCAGAGCCGGCGTAACAGCCGGCCAGCCCACCCAGACTGAGCGTGCCCACCTGCGGCCGGACCGGCACCCCGGCGGTGGCGACCACCCGGTCGACCACCTCCTGCTCGGCAGCGGTGCCGGTGACCAGCACCTCGTACCCGTCGGCGTGCAGCGTCCGGGCCACCTCTCCGAAACGGTCGGCGGGCCAGCGCCGCCGGGTGTCGGTGGCCCCGGGATGCAGCGCCACCCGGGGACGCTCCGGCTCGCCGAGCACGGCCCGCGCCTCGGCCCGGTCAGCCTCGGTGACCGCCAAGCCCGGGGTGATCGTGGTGGCCGGAGCGCCCACCAGGGCCACCGCCTCCAGATAGCGGACCACCTCGTGCTGGTAGTAGACGTAGCGCAGCCAGCGGTCCAGCGGCGGCGCGTCCTCGGCCCGCAGGCCGGCGGTGACCCGGGCGCCGAGCGCGGCCACCAGCGGGTTGGAGTTGGCGCCGCCGCCGTGCAGTTGCAACGCCAGGTCGAACCGTTCCGCGCGGGCGGCGGCCAGGAAGTCGACCATGCTGGACTCCGGCTCGCCGTCGGTCGCCGTCCGGATCCCCGGCGCGGGCGGCACCACCAGCACCCGGTCGACCGGGCCCGGCCGGTCCCGCCACAGCTGCGCGTGCCAGGGCGCGCCGAGCAAAACGATCTCCGCTTTGGGGTACGCCGCCCGCAACGCCTCCAGCGCGGGTAGCACGAAGATGAAATCACCGAGCGCGTTGGCGCGCAGCACCGCGACCCGGGCCACGTCTGGCACCCGGTCGGCGGCCTCTTCCAGCACGGGCGGGGCCACCGGGCGCTCTACCGACCGGAATCGCCGGTGGCGACATCCGGTTGGTGCAGTTCCCGATCCGCCGCCGGGTCGACGCTGCTCGGCACACCGCCGGACGAGCCGGCCGGACGGGGGCCGGTACGGCCGACGGTGATGGTGCGCGGCGCGGGCCGGTTCGCCCGGGGCAGCCGTACCCGCAGCAGACCGTGGTCCATCACCGCGTCGATCGCCTCGGGGTCCACCCGCGACGGCAGTTGCACGCGGTACTCGAAGCCCCGGGTCTCGAAACCGCCGGGAATGCCATGGTCGGCGTTGACCTCGGCCTCCGTGCGCGCCCGTACGCACAGCTCGCGGTCGTCCAGCTCCACCGCGACCTCCTCCGGAGCGACGCCGGGCAGCCGGACGACCACCTCCCAGCCGTCGCTGGTCTCGCCCAGCTCCACCTCGGGCGGACCCGGTCGACCACCGACCAGCCGGCTCAGCTCCGCCCGCAGCGACTGCAACTCGCCCATCGGGTCCCAGCCCTGCTGACCGCCCCGCCAGCCGCGTCCCGGCCTGGTCATCGCGCATCTCCCATCCGTTGACTGGCGGCCACCGGCCGCAGGGAACTCGGCGCGTCGAGGCTGGCCTCCCGGTCGACCCCGACCCCGAGCCGGTCGACGAGTTCACCGCCCAGCCAGCCGCCGACCCCGAGGATGCCGAGCGCCACCACCTCGATGGCGACCAGTGCCCCACCTGCGGCCCGCGAGTCGGCGTTGAGGCGTACCACCCAGACGGCGGCAAAGAGCAGGATCACCGCGACGTTCGCGGCCGCGTGGGTCAGCGCCACCCGCTTGGCCCGGGTACCGGAAGGGATCGCCAGCAGGTCGAACGTCCCGGCCACCGCGGCCAGCAGGCCGCCGATCAGGCCGACGGTGAGATTCCAGTACGCCACCTCGCCGAGGAAGTCCGGCCCGCCGACCGTGTCGACGACGTCGAAGAGCACGGCGGTGACCAGCAGGGCGAACGGAAACATCACGAGCATCGGATGAACAGGATGCCCCAGAATCTTGAGCCGACTCTCCATCTCCGGGCCTCCACTGCTCTCCGAGGGCGCGCAGTGGGTCTGTACCCCCGGGCACCGAGGGACAAACCTCACGGGCGGGTGCGACTATGCTGAACGTGGCGGTTTCCCGCCCGGGTGCCGCCATCACGGTCAACTCCACGGGGAGGCACCCAGTGACGGTGGAGATCACATCCGCAGCCGAATTGACCGAGTTGCTCGGCACCCCGGGCCCCCGCGCAGTCGCCAAGGAGCGCACCAGCCTGCACGAGCGTGATCGGCAGTGGCTCGCCGAGTCGCCGTTCTGCCTGGTGGCCACCGCCGGAGCGGACGGCACCTGCGACGTCTCCCCCAAGGGAGATCCGGCGGGTTTCGCTCTTGTGCTCGACGAGCGGACCATCGCCATTCCGGAGCGTCCCGGCAACAAGCGCGCCGACGGCTACCGCAACATCCTGGCCAATCCGCACGTCGGCCTGATCTTCCTCATCCCAGGGCGCACCGACACCCTGCGGATCAACGGCCGGGCGCGGCTGCTGCGCGACGCGCCCTGGTTCGACGACATGGTGGTCAAGGGGCACCGGCCGGTGCTCGCCGTGGTGGTCGAGATCGAGCAGATCTTCTACCACTGCGCGAAGGCGTTTCTCCGGTCACAACTGTGGCAGCCGGAGACCTGGCCGTCGGACCCGCTGCCCAGCCGGGCCCGCCTGATCAAGGAGGTCGAGGCTCCCGCCGACACCCTTGCCGACCTCGAACGCCACTACGGCCCCCAGTACGCCGCCAACCTCTACGCCTGACCCGCCCCACCTGCCCCGCCCGCGGCTTCGGTGATGTTGCTGCCTGCGGGCTCACCGGCATCGCGATCGTCAACGACGGCATGAGCAGCGACAGGCTGCCCGAGCCGCGCGGCCCGCACGTGGGGCCGAGCGGCGCGCGCCCTGAGCCGCACGGTTCGGCGCGGCCCGGCCACGGTGGAACCGACGGTGCCCCTGCCCAACTGACGGCCGGCGCCACTCTCAAACGTTGCCGAAAACCGGGCCGCCCGCTGCCACGCCACAGGCCGTAAGCCAACGCCAGGCGGAGAAGCACCCCCTATCGACCCGGTGGTGACGGGGTGGACCAGGGTCGACCTCGGAAACGGCGAAGCCAGGCCGTGCGTCGGGCCGGCACGACAGGCCGGGGCCCTGCTCGCGCATCCGTGCCGTAGCGGGACGTCCCGGGGATTAGCACGCGAGCGAACGGGCAGGGTTTATCCAACCACGACATTAGGAAGAGGAATTCGACATGCGCTCCTCGTACTGCCTCGCGCTCCGCCTGCTCCCGGTAGTCGGCGTTGCCGCTGCCGCGACAGGTTGCACGACCACGCCATCCGCCTCTTCTTCCTCCGCACCCCCCACAGTCGGGTCGTCCTCCGCTTCCTCCCCCTCCGTCTCTTCGTCTTCCGGTTCGGACTCGGCGGCCGCGTGCCGGACCGAGGACATGTCGGCCGTCATCACCGCGCAGCCGCATGCCGAGAACGTGGCGCTCGTAACGCTGACCAACGCCGGCCCTGACGCCTGCAGGGTCGACGGCTGGGCCCGCATCTCCCTGGTCAACGCCGCCAACATGGTTGTCGACGTGAACACCGAGAAGGTCGACCAGCCCGGCCCGCCAACGCCGACCACAGTCGAGCCGGACCGGTCCGTGTGGGCCGGCATCAAGTGGACGACCTGCGACAAGGGCAGCAGTGACTGCGCTGCGGGCAACACCCTGAAGTTCAGCCTCGATGCATCCGCTGATGACAAGCCCGCCGAACTCGAGGGCTTCCCGAACCCGGAAGCCAGCAACATCACCATGGGATCGCTGCAGATCGGTTCCCTACAGCCCAGCCGTCAAGGCGTCGTCGCCTGGTGATCCAGCCCTCTGTGCAACCCATCCCACGAGCTCAACGGCAACTGCGCCACCTGCTGGCTTGTCGTGCGTCCCGACCGGTCCGACCCCTGTCGGCCGATGCTCCGCAGGTGGCGGCCAACGTCAGCCGGCGGGCGGCGGCGTTCACCAGGTGAACCGACCGAAGATCAAGATCTTCTCGGATGTCGCCCGGAGTTCACCCGAGGGACTCTGAGGCTCCCTATGGTCTTGCGCCGGCATGTCTTTCGCTGTTGGCGACACCTGGGAGCCCTTGATGAGTCAGGCCATCGACATCCGCACATCGCCGGTGGGGGAGGGTCCGCTGTGGCAGACGATCGTTGCGCAGGCCCGGTGCCGGCCAGCGGCCGCGGCGCTGGTCGATGGCGCAGGTGACCTGACCTACGCGGAACTGATCCACCGCGTCGACGAGCGGGCGACCGAGTTGACGGCAGCCGGGGTGGCTGGCGGCGACCTGGTGGCGCTGCGCCTGCCGCGCGGCCGGGACGCGGTCGTGGCGATGCTGGCGGTCCTGCGGGTGGGCGCGGGCTACGTGCCGATCGATCCTGCCTATCCAGCAGCGCGCCAGGAACTCATCCTCGCCGACGCCCGTCCCCGCGCGGTCATCACCTCGGACGGCGTCGCCGTGACGGACACCGCGCTCGGGGCGGAAGCGGACCGGGCGACCGGCGCGGGAGCGGCTTACGTGGTGTACACGTCCGGGTCGACCGGGCGGCCGAAGGGCGTCGTCGTGCCGGCGTCCGCGCTCGCCGCGTTCTGCGCCGCCGCCCGGCAGCGCTACGAGCTCACCGCCGCCGACCGCGTCCTGCAGTTCGCGTCGTTGAGCTTCGACGCCAGCGTCGAGGAGATCTTCCCGGCCCTGACCTGCGGGGCGGCCGTCGTGCTGCGTGACGACGACATGATCAGCCGTCCGGACCTGTTCCTCGACGGGTGCGCGAGACTGGGCGTCACCGTGTTGGACCTGCCGACCGCGTACTGGCACGACCTGGTCGCCGCCCTCGACCGTGGTGAGGCCACACTGTCCACCACGGTCCGGCTGACGATCATCGGAGGAGAGGCCGCGCGGCCCGAGGCGGTACGCCGTTGGCAGCTGGCCGCCGGCCCAGACGTCCGGTTGCTCAACACCTACGGGCCCACCGAGACCACCGTCGTCGCCACCGCGGCCGACCTGACCGGCTGGTCAGGCGAGACCGTGCCGATCGGGCAGCCGCTGCCCGGCGTGACCTGCCGTGTGCTGGCCGCGGACGGCGCTGAGACACCCGACGGCGAGGCCGGGGAACTGGCGATCAGCGGAGCCCAGGTCGCCACCGGGTACCTGCGCCGCCCGGAGCTGACCGGTGAGCGGTTCCGACCCGGACCGGCTGGCCGCGAGTACCGCACCGGGGACCGGGTGCGCCGGGGCGCAGACGGGTCCCTGGAGTTCCTGGGACGCCTCGACGACCAGATGAAGATCCGCGGTTTCCGGGTGGAGCCCGGGGAGATCGAGGCCGCGTTACGGACCGTGCCGGGCATCGAGGACGCCGTCGTGCTGCTCAGCGAGCGGGGCGGGCAGGCCCGACTGATTGGGCATGTGGTGGCGGGCCGCGCCATCGATCTGACCGCAGTGCGCGCCGCCCTGGCTGAGATGCTGCCCGCATACCTGGTCCCGGCGGCACTGGTACGCCACGAACGCCTGCCGCTGACCGTGCAGGGCAAGGTCGATCGGCGGGCCCTGGCCGCCGTGGGCCCGGACAGCCCGGCCGAGGACAGCACCTTCACCCCGGCGCAGCGCGCGGTCGCCGACATCTGGACGGCGGTGCTCGGCATCCCGCAGGTACGCCCGGACGACGACTTCCTCGCACTCGGCGGCGACTCACTCGACGCAGTACGGATACTCAACGCCCTGCGACACGAGCACGGCGTGGAGCTGACGCTGAGCCGGCTGTACGCCGCGCCGACCCTGGCCGAGGTGGCCAGCCTCGTACCGAGCGCCGGCCCCGGCGGGGCGGCCGAGGCGGTCGCCGTGGCCGAGGGTGTGCCGGTGCCGCTGAGCTCGCTGCAGCGGGACTTCTGGGTCGCCGAGCAGGTCTGCGCCGGCCTGCCCGCACACACCCTGGGCATTCGCTACCGCTTCGCCGAGCCGGTCGACCCCACCGCGCTGGCCCAGGCCCTCACCGCGTTGGCCCGTAGGCACCCGTTGCTGCGCGCCCGTTTTCCCGACGACGGTGCCGAGCCGTGCATGGTGATCGGCTCGGACGCCGTGCTCGAGTTGGTACGGGGAGAGCCGGTCACGGCGAAGTTCGACCTCGCCGCCGGGCCGCTCGTGCGGGCCTACCTGAACACCGACGGTACGGAGCTTGTCCTGGTCGTACATCATCTGGTGTTCGACGGCTGGTCCGCCACGGTCGTTGGGGATGAGTTGGCCGCGCTGTACGGCGCCGCCCATACCGGGGCGGAGCCGGACCTGGCACCTCCCGCCGCGCTGCCCGATCTGGCGGCACGGAACCTGGTTGCCCGCAGCGACGCGAAGCTGCGGGAGTACTGGCGGCAGCGGTTCGTCGACGCCGACCTCGACCTGGAACTGCCCGCCGACCGGCCGCGCCCGGTGGCCCGGTCCTTCGCCGCCGCGCGGCTGACCCGCGCGGTCGACCCCACGCTGCTGGCACGGTTGCGCGCCTGCGCCCAGGGTGAGCGCGCCAGCCTGTTCATGGTGGTGCTGGCCGGGCTGCAGACGGTCCTCGCCCGCTACACCGGCCGCACCGACGTGACCGTGCTGACCCCGGTGGCCGGGCGCATCGGACCGGGGGAGGCGCCCCTGGTCGGACCGCTGCTCAACATCCTGCCGCTGCGGGGCGACCTGTCCGGCGCACCCACGTTCGCCCAGTTGGTCACCCGGGTGCGTGACGCCGTGCTGGCCGACCTCGACCACCAGTCGCTCGCCCTGCCCGACCTGGTCGACGCGTTGGCGCGCCCCGGCAGCGGCAACCGCAACCGGATCAGCCCGGTGATGCTCACCGTGCAGAACACGCCGGCGCCGCGCGCCCCGGCCGTGCGGTACGCCGGGGAACTCGCGCCTGCCGCCACCATGGTGGACCTCGCCGTCGGCCTGGACTTCCCGGTCGACGGACCGGTGCTGAGCATCGACTACGCCACCGAGTTGTTCGACGAGGCGCGAGTGGCGGCCCTGGCCGATCACCTGCTCACCCTGCTGACCGCTGCCGTGAGTGACCCGGATACCGAGGTGCTCCGCCTGCCGCTGCTGACCGCGCAGGAGCGGCACCGGATCCTGTACGAGTGGAACGAGGTCGCGGCACCCGTGCCGGACGCGACGACGGTCCACGAGCTGTTCGAGCGGCACGCCGTGGCCACGCCCGACGCCCCGGCGCTGACCTTCCGTGGCGACACGATGAGCTACGGCGAACTGAACTCGCGGGCCAACCGGATCGCCCGACGGTTGCGGGCCGAGGGTGTCCGCCCGGGCGAACGCGTGGCGATCTGCCTGGATCGGGCGCTCGACCTGTTCGCGGCGATGTGGGCGGTGCTCAAGGCCGGCGCGGCGTACGTGCCGCTCGACCGGGCATATCCGCGCGAACGGCTCGACTACATGCTCGCCGACAGCGGCGCCGCCGTGCTCGTCGACGCCGCGTACCTGCGCGACCCGCTGCCGGAGGACGGCAGCAACCTGGCGCCGACCGCCACCGCGGACGACCCGGCGTACGTCATCTACACCTCCGGCTCCACCGGCAAGGCCAAGGGCGTCGTGGTGACGCATCGCAACCTGGTGCACGCCGCCGGCATGTGGCAGCGCGCCTACGACCTGCGACCGGAATGGACCTACCAGCAGGCCGCCAGCTTCTCCTTCGACATGTTCGTCGGGGAGACGCTGCGAGCCCACACCACCGGCGGCCGGCTGGTCGTCGTCCCCCGCGAGACACTGCTGGATCCCGCCGAGCTGTACGGGCTGATGCGCACCGAACGGGTCGAGTGCACGGAACTGGTCCCGGCCGTGCTGCGCGGGCTGCTCGCCCACGCCGACCGCACGGGTGCTGGGCTGCCCTGGCTGCGGATGCTCATCGGCGGCGGCGAGAAGTGGCACGTACACGAGTACGAGCTGGCCCGCCGCCTGGTCGGGCCGTACGGCCGGGTGGTCAACGCGTACGGCGTGACCGAGGTGACCGTCGACAACGTCTGGTTCGACGGCTCCGCAGCGCACCTGCCGGCCGAGGCGCCGTTGCCGATCGGGCGCCCGTTCCCCAACAACCGGGTGTACGTGCTGGACAGCCACGGCGAGCCGGTACCCGCTGGTGTCGTCGGTGAGCTGTACCTCGGCGGGGCCGGTGTCGCACCCGGATACCACCAGCGGCCCGAACTGACCGCCGAGCGTTTCGTCGCGGACCCCTACGCCCCCGAGCCCGGGGCCCGCATGTACCGCACCGGCGACGCCGCCCGCTTCCACGCCGACGGGACGGTCGACTTCCTCGGCCGCCTCGACGACCAGGTCAAGGTCAACGGTTACCGGATCGAGCTTGGTGAGGTGGAGGCCGTGCTCGGCACCCTGCCGGGCATCGCGTCGTGCGCGGTCGCCGTGCACACTCCGGCCTCCGGCATCGCCCGGCTGATCGGGTACGTGGTCACGGCGACCGGCGAGGAGCCCGACGAGGCCGCGCTCCGCGATGCGCTGGCCCGTGCCCTGCCCGTGCACATGATCCCCGCCCGCGTGCTGAGCCTGCCCGCGCTGCCGTTGACACCCAACGGCAAGCTCGACCGGCGCCGTCTGCCCGCGCCGCCGCAGACGGGTGCCGACGTGACCGGCCCCGCACCGGAAACACCGCGGGAGAAGGAGATCGCCGCGGCCTTGACCGCCGTGCTCGGGGTCGCTGACATCGGTCTGGACGACAGCTTCTTTGCCCTCGGCGGGGACTCGTTCGCCGCGCTGAAGTTGGTCCGGCAGATCACGCCGGCACCCACGCTGCTCGACCTCTACCAGCAGCCGACCGTACGCCGACTCGCGGCGCTGCTGGACAGCCGCGCGGAGAGCCCGCCCGCCGAGCGGCGGATGCTGCACCGGCTCACCCCGCGCGACGCGGACCTCGCCGCCGGTGGCGTGACCGTCGTCGCCGTCCCGTACTCGGGTGGCAGCGCGGTCGCCTACCAGCCACTGGCCGACGCGCTGCCGTCCACCTGGGCCCTGCAGAGCGTCGAGCTGCCCGGGCACGACTACGCGCGTCCCGACGAGCCGCTGCTGCCCTCGGCCGAGGTGGCCGAGCGGGTGCTCGCCGAGCTGCGGCAGATCGACGGTCCGGTGCTGCTGTACGGTCACTGCCTCGGCGTGGCCGTCACCATCCAGATCGCCCGGCGCGCCGAGCAGGCGGGCGTCGAGTTGGCGGGGGTGGCGCTCGGTGCCGGCTTCCCGACTGCCCGGCTGCCTGGACGGATCTTCGACTGGTTCTACCGACTGGTGCCGACCGACGCGCTCACCTCCGACCGTGAGTATCTGGCCTACCTGCGGGGCCGCGGCGGCTTCACCGACGTGGACGACCCGCAGCAGCAGGCGTTCGTGCTGCGCAACGTCCGGCACGACGCCCGCGACGCCGAGGAGTTCTTCACCGCCGCCTACGCGGGAGAGACCGCTCGGCTTAAGGCCCCCGTGCTGGCCGTGGTCGGTTCGCGAGATCGGGTCACCGAGCACTACCAGGAGCGCTTCCACGAATGGGAGCACTTCGGTGAGGGCGGGGTACGCCTCGCGGTCCTGCCCAAGGCCGGGCACTTCTTCGTCAAGTCGCACGCGCAGCCGCTGGCCGCCGAACTCGTGTCGTTCGCAGCGGGCGGGGCGACCGAACCCGAGGCACAGAACCACCAGACCGGCCCGGCGCCGAGCCTTGCGCGCTTCGCGACGGTCGCCGCGGGCCAGTTCCTCTCGATGATCGGCAGTGGGCTCAGCACGCTCGTACTCAGCATCTGGGTCTTCCAACGCACCGGGTCCCTCACCGACTTCGCCGTCGTCAACGCGATCGGCCTGCTCCCCGGCATCCTCGTCGGCCCGGTCGCCGGCGCGGTCGCTGACCGCTGGGACCGGCGACGGGTGATGCTCGCCAGCGACGCCGTCGCCGGCGTCTCCATAGCGACCCTCGCCCTCGCGGTGATCGCCGGGGGTGGCCTACAACTCTGGCAGGTCTACCTGGCGGTGTCGGTCACCTCGATGGCCGGCGCGTTTCAGCGGCCCGCTTACCTGGCGGCCGTCGCCCAACTGGTGCCCAAGCGGTTCCTCGGGCATGCCAACGGCATCAGCCAGCTCGGCGTATCGGTCGGTACCGTGTTCGCCCCGCTGCTCGGTGCCGGCCTGATCGCCACCGTCGGCGTCTCCGGCGTGCTACTCATCGACACGGCCACCTTCACGGTCGGGGTGCTGTCCCTCCTGCTCGTGCGCTTCCCGAATCTGATGTTCCACCGGCGGGAGGAGACGTTCCGCACCGAGATCGCCAACGGGTGGCGCTACGTTACCCGCCGCCCTGGTCTGCGCGCCGCGTTGCGGTTCTTCATCGTCGACCACGCCTTCTACACGCTCGGTTTCGCCGTCATCACGCCGATGCTGCTCATCGAGCAGAGCCCGGCGGTGCTCGGTCTGGCCCTTGGCGCCGGGGGCGTCGGAGGACTCGCCGGCAGTGTCGTCATGGGACTCTGGGGTGGGACCGTCCGCCGCGCTCACGGGCTCATCCTCTTCATGGGCCTGGCGAGCATCGCGATGACCGTCATCGGACTCGGCGCTGGCCCGGTCTGGGTGACAGTGGGCATGTTCCTGCTGACCTTCGGCGAGTCACTGGCCGAGGGGCACTGGATCGCCGTCGTGCAGACAAAGGTCGGCTTCGAGCTCCAAGGCCGCGTTCTGTCGATCTTCATCTCCCTGATGATGCTCACGATGCCGCTCGGCTACCTGGTGGTCGGCCCCCTCGCCGAACGGTACGTCCAGCCGCTGCTCGAACCCGGCGGTGCCCTCGCCGGCAGTGTCGGTCAGATACTCGGCACCGGACCCGGCCGTGGCCTCGCGCTGCTGGTCACCGTCAGCGGCCTGCTGCAACTCGGGTGGGCCATCCGGGGCTGGCTCGACCGCCGGCTGCGTCTGCTCGAGGACGACCTGCCCGATGCCCTCCCAGCCGCCGAGATCGGCTCCCGCGACGACCTGCAGCGCGCGGCCGACGCCGCCCTTTCCGCCACCCGCTGACCCCTCCCGAAAGGCACCACGTGTCTGTCGACACCTGCACCGAGCACCCCGTGGACGCGTACGGAACCCCCCTGATCGACCTCGGTGACCTGGTTCCCGGCGCCCGGATCCTCGTCAAGGACGAGACCCGCTACGCCTCCGGAAGCCACAAGGAACCCGCCGCACGTCAGGTCGTCGCCCGGGCCATCGCCGAGGGTCGACGCCGCATCGTGATCGCCACCTGCGGCAACTACGGACGTGCGATGGCCATGGCCTGCGGCGCGATCGGCATGCCCTGCACCGTCGTGCTGCCCACCGGCTGGAGCGACGGCGGCGCCTTCATGCGGACCGCGGGCGCAGACGTGCACCTCGTCGACGGCAGTTACGAGGACGCGGTCGACGAGTCCAAGCGGCTCGCCGCCCTCGACGGCGCGATCGACGGCAACGTCGACGGCCCCTACGTCGACGCCGTGTTCACCGGACACGGCACCGTCGCCGACGCCCTGCACGCGGAGCTGGACGGGCCCCCGGCGGGGCTGTGGATCCCGGTCGGCAACGGCACCACCGTCATCGCCGTGCACCGCGCCCTGCGACGCCTCGGGTGGGCCGTCCCGCTGCATGGCGTCGGCTCGGCCGGCAACAACCCGCTGGTGACGAGCTGGCCGGGCCCGTACCGGATGCTCGCCCCGGACGGCGTCACGACGACCGACCACAACCAGCCGTTGGTCAACTGGCACGCGCTGCAGGGGCCCGAGGCGCTGGACGCGATCGCAGCCAGTGGCGGTGCCGTGCACGCGGCCACCGACGACGAGTTGCTCGCCGCGCGCCACCTGCTCGCCGCGTACGGCGCTCGGCCCACCGCCGCCGGCTCGGTGGCCCTGGCCGGACTGCTCGCTCACGCCCACAGCACCGTGTTGACCGGGACCCATGTGGTCCTGCTCAGCGGCCGCTGATCCCACCCGCACACCCGCCCGCGAGGAAAGTTCCATGACGGTTACCGCCGCGCCCGCACCCATCTCGACCTCCACGCCCGCCCCCGCCCTGCTGTTCGCCCGATCCCGCGTCACCGGCGCCGACGAGCGGGTCTTTCTCGGCAAGCTCTGCGCCCTGGCTCTGCTCACCGCGGCCGGCGTCACGCTCGCCCTACGTCCGGAGCCGCTCGCGGTCGTCGCCGGGGTGCTGCTGCTCGCCGCCATGTACACCCACGCCGTCGAGCTGCAGCACCAGGCACTGCACCACTCCGCGTTCCGCAGGGCATGGCTTCACCGCCTGGTCGGGGTGCCGCTCGGCCTGCCGCTGTTCGTGATCTACAGCCACTACCGGGTACGGCACCTGCAGCATCACCGCTTCCTGGGCACACCGCAGGACACCGAGTTCTTCGGGTTCGACACGCGCCAGCCGCTGACCCTCGCCAGGTTGCTGCGCGGTGCGTTCGACTACCAGCGGGTCCTGTCCGTGCTGTGGGACATCGCCCGCACCGCGACCGGCCGTTGGACCTACGAGTTCGGCGACATCAGCCCCAAGATGCGGCGTCACGTGGGGCAGGAGCACCTGATCCAAGGCGCGGCGGTCGTGGCCGCGGCCGGTCTGACCATCGCCGGTCTGGGTGAGTACGTGTTGCTGGTCTGGGTACTGCCGCTTGTGGCCGCCGTGCCGATGCACTTCCTCGTAGAGCTGCCCGAGCACCTCCTCTGCGACACCGACACCACCGACGTGCTCCGCAACACCCGGTCGATCCGGGGCAGCTGGTGGAGTACCTGGTACACCAATGGCAACAACCTGCACATCGAGCACCACGCCGCGATGAGCGTACCCATCAACCAGCTTCGCGATCGGCACGACGAGGCGCGGCTGTTCGCGACACACGTCGAGAAGACGTACGCCGACTTCTACCGCAAGCTCTGGCGTGCGCTTCGATCGGATCGCAGCGATCCCCGCCCCGGCTGACCAGCTCAGCCTGTCCCGACGACCGGAGGTCCCAAGCGATCAGCAGGATACCGGGCATCAGGTAGTTGGCGTAGTTGTCGGTGTTGGCCTGGATCGCGCCGCCGAACACGTATCGGAACAACAGCAGGAACGCGATGGGCATGATCGTGACGGTGATGATGGTGTCAAGGCTGCGGATCACGTGCTTGATCGAGCGGTCGAGCATCACGCCGGTGTCGCTGAGAACGTGGGTGGTCATGTTCAGGCCTGCTTTCCGACGACGGAGAGGAACACTTCCTCGAGGGTGGGCTGCCGTTCCACGTACTCGACCTTGGCTGGTGGGAGCAGCTTCCGCAGGTCGGCCAGGGTGCCGGAGACGATGATGGTGCCCTCGTGCAGGATCGCGATCCGGTCCGCCAGTTTCTCGGCCTCTTCCAGGTACTGCGTGGTCAGCAGCACCGTCGTCCCACCGCCGGCGAGCTTCTGGATTTCTTTCCACACCTCGATGCGGCCCCCGGGGTCGAGGCCGGTGGTCGCTCGTCGAGGAAGATGATCGGAGGGTCGCCGATGAGGCTCATCGCGATGTCGAGCCGGCGGCGCATGCCTCCCGAGTAGGTCCCGACGCGGCGCCCACCGGCGTCGGCCAGGCCGAACCGGTCGAGCAGTTCGTCCGCGGTCTCGCGGGGGTTGCCGACCCAGCGGAGCCGGCCGACCATCACCAGGTTCTCCCGGCCGGTGAGGATCTCGTCCACAGCGGCGAACTGCCCGGTCAGGCTGATCGATTCGCGCACCCGCAGCGGCTCGGACCCGACGTCGAACCCGTTGACGCTTGCCGTGCCGCCGTCCGGCTTGAGCAGGGTGGACAGGATGCGTACGACGGTGGTCTTGCCGGCGCCGTTCGAGCCGAGCAGCGCGAAGATGCTGCCGGGCGCCACCTCGAAGTCGACGCCCTTGAGGACGGGTAGTTCCTTGTAGGACTTGCGTAGTCCGTCGACCCGGATCGCCGGGCTGGCTCTTGCCATGTGCCGCCTCCTGTGTTCGGGCATGGGGCATCGTCGGGCGGCCGCCGTCGGCTCCGTCCGTGATGTGGGGATGTGTGTGATCGACGGGCGAGCCTGCGGCTCGTCCGTGGCTGGTCAGGCGTGGATCAGATGTCGAGATCCTCGATCGTCGGTTCGTGGACGGCGTCGAGAACCAGCTCGTAAAGCTCGGGCGGGATCATCTCGCGCAGCGCGTCCAGGTCGTCAGCGATGCGCAGGCTGGAGTCGGCGGGGATGCGTGTCCAGGACTGGTTGGCGCTCCAGTCGCCGACCCAGGCGCGCCAGCCGGTGCGGTATTTCTCGGCGTTCGGTGCGTTGTTCACGTGCGCCTCGGACCGCTCGAGGTGAACGACGTACTTCCCGCTGCGGGTCCGGTAGATCCGGTAGGTCTCGTCGCGCTCGTTGCCGGTCCGCTCCATCTCTGCCATCAGCATTCCGGAGAACCGCTGTTTGCGGCCGAGCCCGGGCCCGACGCGCACGACGACGTCGTCGTACCCCTGCTGCCGGCCTTCCTCGACCTCGACGTAACGGCGTAGCGCGGCGGCGATGGCCGCCGACAGGGTGCCGCCGGCGAGTTCCTGGGCGCGCTGGAACAGCGGCAGGTCGTCGTCGGACACGTAAATGGTCTTGTTGGGCATGACCCGACTATACGCACACCTATACGTACACGCACCGCCTGGTCTACTGGCTGAGGGACTCCTGATAGACGTCGGCGTGGGTGGGCGAGTCCTTGATCAAGTCATCGCAGAAGGCGGCAACGTCGGTGCCGGTGACCTCCAGAACGCCCTTGCCGGCGGCGACGCCCTCCTCGAAGAAGTCGAGAATTCCACGAAGCAGGTCCCCGTCGAGCAGATCGATCGGCCCGACCTTGAACAGGTAGCGCTGCATCTCCTGGTAGACGATCCGATAGTCGGGCGGGAGAGCCTTGACCCGAGCGACATGCGCCCGCCACTGCTTCTTGCCCTCGATGATGTCCTGGATGCTCATGTCAGTCTCCCAACCGGGCCAGCTTGCGTGCGACGTTCCGGTTTAACTGCTCCCGCCACCGGTCGCGGTAACTGCGGGCTCCCACTCCGCCGGCCAGCGCCGCCGAGAAGCCGGCGATGTCGTCGCCGAGCACCTCGTCGATGCCCTGTCCGTCGGCTGCGGCCTCCTCGAGCAACCCGAGCGCGGCGTCGGCGATCGGGGTCAGGTTGCGGCCCGTGAAGCTCCCGTACGGAGAGAGGTGAGCCACGATCTGTTCCCACGCGGCCTGATAGTCGGCCGGCAACGCCTGCGCCCGGGCTTCGAACGCCTTCCAATCCCGGGTCAGATCGCTGCCCGTGACGGTCTCCCAGAAGCTCATGCCCCGCCCTCCCTGAGTTTGTCGATCCGCGAGGAGACGTACTGCCACTTCGCCCAGAACGTCGCGAGCTCCCTGCGCCCGGCGTCGTTGAGCGTGTAAAACTTGCGCGGCGGACCCACTTCGGACGGCCGCTTCGACACCTGGACGAGCCCGTTGCGCTCCAGGCGCAAAAGAATGGTGTAAACCGTGCCGTCGATGACGTCGGCGAAACCGAGCTCGTTCAGCCGGCGCGTGATGGCGTACCCGTAGGTCTCCTGGCGGCCGATAATTTCGAGCACGCAGCCCTCGAGCGTGCCCTTCAGCATCTCGGTCAGATCCTCCACCGCGGCTCCCCAATCCGGTATCTGGCACCACCGGGTACCGCTATACCGTAGCACCGAGTACCACTAGCAGGTAGTACCGGGTACTGGGGATTTTGCCTGTCGGGAGCGGAGGCGGTAGCCCGCGCCAGGCCCGGCATGAAGGAGGGCCGCGCAGGCAGGCGCAGCAGGTCCTGGGGCGCTTCCGTGGCACCAAGGTCCTGGTCTGACCAACGGCGACGCCTGGTCGCGTGGCAGAGTTTTTCGGGGGGGCGACTCAAATCTTCATTGATACAAACGATGCCCAGACCAGCGTCTCCGCTGGTCAGGGCATCATCCCGAGCCGCCTGACGGAATCGAACCGTCGACCTACGCATTACGAGTGCGTCGCTCTGCCGACTGAGCTAAGGCGGCAACGGTGGTCAAGTGTACGGCACGTGTCGGTCCGAGGCCGAGCGGGATTGCTGCCGGGTCGAACGAACCGCGTTTCCGGGGTCGTCGGGTCAGCCGGGCCGCACTACGCTGCGGCGAATGACCGACGACCACACCTCTCACGACGAACCGGGCGACGTCGGGCCCTCGACCGGCGACCGGACGCAGCCGCAGGTGCCGTACGCCGGGGAGGCCGCCGGAGGTCGGGCGGCTCGGCGGCCTCGCAGCACCGATCCGTTGGAGCTGGGTTTCACCCCCCGCAAGCCGGTGCCGTGGCTCGCACCGTTCCTGCTGATCAGCACCGGCCTGCGTACGCTGCTGGCGATGCTGTTCGGGGCCTACCTGGACAAGCGGGAACTCCAGGAGGCGCTGGACGCGGAGATCTCCCGGCAGGTGGGGCCGGACGGGGGGCTCTGGCTCGACTACGTGGCCGACCTGGGTGACGGGTTCAACGCCACCTACTCGGTGGCCTACCTGCTCGCCCAGCGAGAGATCACCGTGGACGGGCACCGGCTGCCCCGGGCACAGACCCTGGTGATGGGTGGCGACCAGGTCTACCCGTCGGCGGAGTACGCGGCGTACGAGGACCGGTGCAAGGGGCCGTACCAGGCGGCACTGCCGGCCACTCCGGCGGAGCAGCCGACGATCTTCGCGTTGCCCGGCAACCACGACTGGTACGACGGGCTGACCGCGTTCCTGCGGCTGTTCGTCCGTACCCGGGACCGGCACTTCGGTGGCTGGCGCACCGGCCAGTCCCGGTCGTACTTCGCCGTCGAGTTGCCGGCCGACTGGTGGCTGCTCGGTCTCGACGACCAGTCCGGCTCGTACGTCGACGACCCACAGCTCACCTACTTCGACGCGGTCGCGAAGCGGCTCGGACCGCAGAGCCGGGTGATCCTGGCGGTGCCGGCTCCGGCCTGGGTGAAGGCCGTCGACCAGCCCACCGCGTACGACTCGATCGACTACTTCATTCGGACCATCGTCGCGCCCACCGGCGCCCAGGTCCGGCTGCTGATCTCCGGCGACCTGCACCACTACGCGCGGTACACCGGTCCGGACGGTCGGCAGCTGGTCACCTCCGGCGGCGGCGGCGCCTATCTGTACCCGACACACAGGCTCCCCGAGCGCCTTGAGGTGCCACCGCCCGACACCCTGGCCCGCCGGTCCAGCCCGTCCCGGGCGTACGAGTTGGCGGGCCGCTACCCCGACGCCGCCCGCTCCCGCCGGTACGGCTGGGGGGTCTTCGCCCGGCTGCCGCGGCGCAACCCGGGCTTCTGGACGTTGCTGGGCGTGCTGCAAACCCTGCTGATGCTTTCCATGGCCGGCGTGACCGATTTCGGGTCCGAGGCCTCCGAGCAGCGGCTGTTCAGCGTCCCGCTGGTGATGATGGTGCTGGTGACGGTGCTCGCGGCGGCGATGTTCGCGAAACCGCCCAGTTCCAGCGGCAAGCGGCACGCCCGACACTGGATCCTCGGCGTCGGGCACGGGCTGGCGCACGTCGGGCTGGCCGCCGCCGGCACCTGGGCCTGGCTCGCGCTACCGTTCCACGACTGGTCCTGGCCGTTGCCGGCGGTCGCGGCGGCAGTGGTCTACCTGCCGGTGATCGGGCTGGTGGCCAGCCAGTTGGTGGCCGCGTACCTGCTGCTCGCGAGCGCGTTCGGGGTGAACGTCAACGAGCTGTTCGCCGGGCAGGGCATCGAGGACGCCAAGGGCTTCGTCCGGATGCGCATCGATCCCGACGGCACACTCACCCTCTACCCGATCGCCGTCGACCGGGTCGCCCGTGACTGGCGCGTCAACCCCGACGACTCCCCCGACTCCTCCTGGCTAACCCCCACCACCCCGCTGACCCCCCGCCTAGCCGAACCCCCCACCCCCCTCACCTGACCCCTGACCCCCTGACCCCCTGACCCCCAAGCCGTTGATCATGAGGTTAGCGGCAGTTTCAGAGATCGACATTGCCGCCAACCTCATGATCAACGCGGGGCGGTTAGGGGGTGGGTGAGGGTTAGGGGGTGGGGTTTTGGTCGTGGGCGCGGCGAGGGCCGCAGACGTCGGCTCGGGAGCACCTGGAGCGCGAGCCGTCGGCGTCCAGGCGCACGGTGAGCGCGTCTCTCGGGACGCTGTGACCGACGACGCGGCCCTCGCCCTCCGGGGTGGTGACGCGGGTGCCGATCGCCGGGGCGGATTCGGCGAAGTTGGCGTACAGGGGATGTTCGTACTTGAGGCAGCACATCAGCCGACCGCACGCGCCGGAGATGCGCAGCGGGTTGAGCGGGAGATCCTGGTCCTTGGCCATCCGGATGGTGACCGGCTCGAAGTCGTTGAGGAACGTGGCGCAGCACAGATCCCGGCCGCAGGAGCCGATGCCACCCTGCACCCGTGCGGAATCGCGGGCCGACAGTTGGCGCAGCTCCACCCGGCAGTGCAGGGTCGCGCCGAGATCACGGACCAGGGACCGGAAGTCCACCCGGTGCGGGGCGGTGAAGTAGATGGTGCTGCGCTCACCGCCACCCTCACCGTTGCCGAGCACGTGGTCGACCGCCACCACCTTCATCGGCAGCCCGTGCTCGCGGATCAGCCGTTTGGCCGCGACCTTCGCCTCGGCCTTGCGCCGCCGCAGGTCGTCGTCGCGGCGCAGGTCCTCCTCCTGAGCCAGCCCGGCCAGCCGGGGAAAACCCGCCGTGTCGTCGGTGACCCACTGCGCCGCCCACACGCACTCCGCCACCTCGGAGCCGTCGTCGGTGGGCACCAGCACCTTGTCGCCCACCTGCGGACTCAGCTCGCCCGGGTCGAGATAGTAGAGACGCCCGTACCGCTGGAAG
Organism: Micromonospora sp. ATLC16; assembly: GCF_057196645.1. Taxonomy (NCBI): domain Bacteria; kingdom Bacillati; phylum Actinomycetota; class Actinomycetes; order Micromonosporales; family Micromonosporaceae; genus Micromonospora; species Micromonospora sp. ATLC16. Next base: position 226,816 of record NZ_JBXUOW010000001.1, on the reverse strand, counting down.
CTGACCGCGCAGAGCATGCCCATCCCCTCACCCTACGTCGCGCGGGCGGGAACGCGCCGGGTCGATCGGCGGCGTTCCTGAAGAGCGCAAGCCGCCGTCACGCCGTGCCGCCATCCACGATTGTCGACTCGACCGATCCCCATCCCGACCGCCGGTACGACGATGCCGCCCGGACGGCTGAAACCTGCGTCACGGGCGGGACAAGACCGGGCCCGAACGCGTTGAGTGGAGAGCAGACCTGCGGGGGGTGCAGGGAAGGTCACGGTGCCGCTGACGGACCACCCACGAGGGTGCCCGCAAGCGGCGCCGTGCACCCTACGGACGCGCGCAGGCATCGGCGACGGTGGCAGCGGACGCCTGCAACGACCCCGGCGACGACGGTGGTCCCGCCGACTTCACCAGCCGACCCGGGTCGTCCAGCTGCCAGCCGGGCCACCACCGGTGTCCGGGCGAAACCGCCCGCCTCCCGGCCGCCACGGCGACTCGGCCAGACTCGGTGACCACTGCCGCAACAGGGTCTCCGCGCCGTCGTACGCGACGCAGAGCACCGCCAGCACCCGGGCGCCGATCTCGGCAGCGGCCACCCCACCCGGCCCGGACGCTCCGGAGTCCGCCGCCTCCCGGCGGACCGAGGTGGCGGCGACGACGGCCACCGCCTCGGCCGAGCCGATCGCCTCGGCCAGTGCCCGGGCCACGGCGAGCCGGCTGCCTTCCACCCAGTCGGCGAGCGCGTCGGCGTAGCCGGCGGTGGCTTCCAGCCGCCCGACCAGACTCTCGGGGCCCTCGTCAAGGTGCCGCAGGAGCGCCGCCCGGGACTGGCCGTACGCCATGGCGGCCGACCCGGACCAGAGCAACGGGTCGGTCAGGGCGGCGCAGGCGTGGTCGTAGCCGTGCACGTGCCGGCGCACGGCGTGCCCTGCGGTGGCCAGCGGCCCCGGCCGCAGGTCGAGGAAGCCGCGCAGCGCGTCACCGGGCAGCACCTGCATCCGGCGCAGCAGCGGCCAGACCCGGTGCCCCTCGGGAGCACCCGCCGCGAGCAGCGTGTCGACCCGCCCGAGCAGGTCAAGGCCGGGCTCGGCGAGCCGGTCGAGGAAATCCATCACGCCTCACCGGCGAGCCTGCGGGAGATGGCGGCATCGGTGTCGGAGTAGCGATCGGCGGCCTCGCGCAGCGCGGCGGCGACGGACGCCACCTGGGTGGCAGCGGCGTGCGCCTCCCGGGCCCGATCACCGGTGGCGGCCACCCACTGCCGGTGCAGCGCCCGACCGATCTCGCCCGGTCGGCCGGGTGCGTCGGCGCCGAACGCCACCTGCGCCGGATCCCCGGCGGTGACCGATCGGGAGAGCGCGGTAAGCGTGGCGCTCGCCTCGTCGAGGCGGCCAGCCAGGATGCGAAGGCTGTCCATCTCAGGCCCCCGTCAGCGGTCGGTACGCGGTGAAGGTCTCGTTGTGCAGCTTTTCCCTCGCCCACTCGGCAGCATCGGCGGCGGCGGTGACCGCGGCCCGCACCGAGTCGGCGACGTCACGCGGTGCCCGGGCGTGCAGGGGGCCGAGAAACCGCACGTCGGTGATCCGGCCCCCGGCGGTGACCACCACCTCGACCAGGCCGTCCGGTGAGCGGACGGTGACTTCGACCGTTGCCACAGCCTGGTCGAACTCGGCCTGGAGGGACTCGATGCGGCGGTAGCGCCGGACCGCCTCCTCTATCCATGCCTCGTCGATCTCACCCCGCGGCATCGCCGGACTCCTCCCGATTTAATCACTGTGCGTGCCGCCACCGTCACCGCGGCACACCGGACCGTACCGCACGCGAATTGCGCCTGTCGATGGCTGTGGACATCGGTCCCGCCGTGGGCCGGACGGCCCGGCCGCTCGCCGAGGTGGTGCGCCGGACCGACGGAGGTCAGCCCTTCCACAGGGCGAGCATCATCGCCTCGACGGCGATCCGGGGCTTGACGTTGGCCTCGATCGCGGCGCGACAGGTGAGCACCGCCTCCAGACGCCGCAGCGTCCCCTCCGCACGCCAGCTACGAGCGCCCGCCTCGGCCAGCTCGGCGGTGTCGGAGTGCACCGGCGACACCGGCGCACCCAGCGCCATGGTCAACGCGTCCCGGTAGAAGGCGGCGAGGTCCACCAGGGCCCGGTCCAGCGCGTCCCGCTGAGCCCGGGTCGCCCGTGACTTCTGGCGTCGTTCCAGGTCCTTCAGCTGTCCGGCGGATCCCCGGGCGGCACCGGCCGCGCCCCGACCGGTGCCGCCGGCACCGAGCGCCGTCTCCAGCGCCGCGCGCTCCGCGGTATCGATCTCCGCCACCGACGCCTCGGCCTCGGCCTCGGCGGCCTCGATCAGCGCGGACGCGGCGTCGAAGGCGGCACCCACCCCGGTGAGCCGACGCGGCACCGCGAGCACCGCCTCCCGCCGGGCACGAGCCTGTGGATCACGCGCCAACCGGCGGGCCCGCCCGACATGGCCCTGCGTGGCGGCGGCCGTCCAGCGGGCCACGTCGGGGGCGACCCCGTCCCGACGGACGAGCACGTCGGCCACCGCCTCGGCCGCCGGCTGCCGCAACGGCACCACCCGGCACCGCGACCGGATGGTCACCGAGATGTCGTCCGGGTGGGTGGACGGAGCGCAGAGCAGGAAGACCGTACGCGGTGGGGGTTCCTCCACCGCCTTGAGCAGTGCGTTGCCGGCCGCCTCGGTCAACCGGTCGGCGTCTTCGATGATGACGACCTGCCAGCGCCCACCGGACGGCGTACTTGCCGCGCGCAGCACCAGAGCCCGCATCTCGTTGACCCCGATGGAGAGCCCTTCGGGCACCACCAGCCGGACGTCGGCGTGCGTGCCGGCGAGGGTGGTGTGGCAGCCGGGGCACTCGCCGCAGCCGGTGCCGTGCACGCACTGCAACGCGGCGGCGAAGGCCCGGGCCGCGACCGAGCGGCCCGAACCGGGCGGTCCGGTGAAGATCCAGGCGTGGGTCATGCCACCACCCGGGTCAGCGCCGAGGGCAGCCTCGGGTTCGCCGGTGGTGGTGCGCAGCACGGCGGCGGCAGCCGCGGCAGCCCGGCGCAGCGTCCGCACCGCCTCGTCCTGCCCGACCAGATCGGCGAAGGCGTCCGGCATCAGTTCCGCTCCGTCGTCACCAGCTCCGACGGGGATAACTCGGGCTGCACCGAGGTGTCCGGACCATGCGCCCGACCCGGGTGATCGACCCCGTCGGCGTTGCCGAGCAGTTCCTCCACCCGGCGGGCGACCCGCTCGGCGATCTCCTCGACCGAGCGGGCGGCGTCGAGCACCAGGTAACGCTTCGGGTCGGCGGCAGCGAGATCGAGGAAGGCGTACCGGACCCGGTCGTGGAAGGTGATCGACTCGGACTCCAGACGGTCGGCGCTCTCCGCACGCGCGGCGACCCGGGACAGCCCGGTACGCGGATCGACGTCGAGCAGCACCACCAGATCGGGCTTGAGCCCGCCGGTGGCCCAGGAGGAGAGCCAGGACACCTCGTCGACCGGCAGCGTCCGGCCGGCACCCTGGTAGGCCAGGGACGAGTCGACGTACCGGTCGCTGATCACGACTGCGCCCCGGGTCAGGGCGGGCCGGACCACGGTGGCCACATGATGCGCCCGGTCGGCGGCGTAGAGCAGCGCCTCGGCGCGCGGTGAGGGCGCCTCGTCGGTCGCGGTGTCCAGCACCAGTGACCGGATCCGGGCGCCGACGCCGGTGGCGCCCGGCTCCCGGGTGACCACCACGTCCCGTCCCTGGCCCCGGAGCAGCTCGGCCAGCTTGCCGAGCTGGGTCGACTTGCCGGCGCCCTCGCCGCCCTCGAAGACCACGAAGAGTCCGGCCGAGACGAACGGCTCGGCCGGCATCAGCGGACGGCCCCGGATCGACCCCCACAGGTCGGCCAGGACCGGCACGCCCTTCTTGTCGTCCATCTGCCCGAAGGCGCTGATCCCGGCGAAGATTCCGGCCGCGCCGGCAGCGAGCAGCAGCAGGCGGGTGGAGGAGACGGAGATGCCGAGGTCGGCGATGGTGAGCGTGCGGGAGCCACCGACACCGGCCAGCAGGCTTCCGAGCGCGATCGCCAGGATCAGCACGAGCCGGGTACCGATCTGCACCACGGCGAAGACCCGGCCGCGTACCTCGTCGGCGACCTCGCCGCCGAGCAGGGTGGTGCCGGAGAGGAAGGCCATCCCGGCGCCGGCCCCGACGAAGACCGCGCCGACCAGCGCCATGGACAGGTGGATGGCGAATGCCAGGGTCATCACCGAGGCGCTGGCCAGCACGATGCTCATGCCGAACCAGCGACGTCGGGACATCTCCCGCACGATCATCGGGCCGAGGCCGATGCCGATCGCCAGGCCGATGAAGATCGCGCCGAACAGCAGGTAGAACGCGGCATCACCGGCGCCGAGCGAGTCGGCGAAGAACCGGGCGGTGCCGATGACGATGCCGCCGCCGGCGAAGGCGCCGAGGATGCCGAGGACCAGTCCGCGCACCAGCGGGGTCTGGCCGATGAACCGCCAGCCCTCGGTGAACTGGCGCATCATGCTCTGCTCGGTGCGCTCCCGTTCGTCGGTCTGCCCCTGACTGATCTCCTTGATGCCGAGGGCCACCACGACGGCGGTGGCGAGCCGGGAGAACGCGTTGAACCAGAGCGCGAGTTGGGCCGGCTGGGCCCAGCCCGGCATCTCGCCGCCGGTGACACTCCGGATGATGCCGTCGAGTGCGGAGAGCACGATCGCGGCGAAGACCGGGGTCAGGCCGTACGTGGTGATCAGGGTGAGCTGGTTGGCCGTCTCCAGTCGGGCCCGCGGGATGAGGTTCGGTACCGCGGCTTCCTTGGCCGGGATCCAGAGCAGGGTGACCGTCTCGATCAGGAAGGTGGCGATCGCTGCCCAACTGACCACCCGCGCGCCGCTGGCACCGGTCAGCGCGTAGAGCGGGATGGAGGCGAAGAGCACGAACCGCAGCAGGTCGCAGATGACCATCGTCCAGCGCCTGTCGAACCGGTCGGCCAGCACTCCGGCGACCGGGCCGAGCAGCAGGGCGGGTAACAGCCGAACGGCGATCACGCCACCGAAGGCCGCGCCCTTGGCGGTGCTCCCCTCCACCTGGGCGGCGGCGAAGACGCTGGTGGCGAGCAGGCCGAGCCAGTCACCGAAGGAGGCCGCGCCGAGCACGATCCAGAGCCGCCGGAACGGCCGGATGCGCAGCACCGAGCGGATCGCGCCGTACCCGGTCAGGTCGGGTTGGCCGCCGGAGCCGCCCGGCGTCCCCGCCTTGCCGGGCTGGCTCGTGGCATCGCCGGGCTGGCTCGTGGCATCGCCGGGCTGCCCGGCTGTGCCGGCAGGTTGGTCCGTGGACGGCGACACGCCGGACGGCTCGCCGTTGAACTCGCTTTCGATGGCCGTACCTCCACGTGCCGGCCCATCGCTGGGCTCCCCCGGTGGAACACTCTAGACCCGGTAAGGACGTCCTTCCGTCCTGCACCGCCTGCTCGCCGAGCCTAGGCCGCCGCGGCCAGCCCGGCCCAGACAACGCAGACGCGAGGGTATTTCGCATCCACCGTTTCACAGTTAGCGTGCACACGTGGCCACCGACAGCAAGAATCTGCGCCACCGGCTGGACCGGGCGACCGCGCACCTCGACCCGCCGTACGCGGTGGTCGACCTCGGCGCCTTCGATGCCAACGCCGCCGCCCTCGTCGGCCTGGCCGACGGCAAGCCGTTGCGGGTCGCCAGCAAATCGGTGCGCAGCCGCGAGCTGATCGCCCGCACGCTGGCCCGGCCGGGCTGGCAGGCGGTGCTGGCGTTCACCCTGCCCGAGGCGATCTGGCTGGTCCGCAGCGGGACCAGCGCCGACGTGCTGGTGGCGTACCCCACCGTCGACCGAGGCGCGCTTGCCGCGCTCGGTGCCGATCCGGTGCTGGCCGGAGCGATCACCCTGATGGTCGACGACCCGGATCAACTGGACTTCTGCGACACGGTGGCACCCTCGGGACGCCGCTCCGAGCTGCGCGTCTGCCTGGACTTGGACGCCTCGTGGCGGCTGCTCGGCGGGCGGTTGCACGTCGGCGTCCGCCGGTCACCCGTGCACAGCGCCCGGGCGGCCGGCCGGCTGGCCGCCACGGTCGTCCGCCGGCCGGGCTTCCGCCTGGTCGGGCTGATGTCGTACGAGGCGCAGATTGCCGGCCTGGGCGACGCACCGCCCGGGCGGGCGGCGCTCGGCACCGCGATCCGGTTGGCCCAACGCGGTTCGTACCGCGAGCTGCTGGTCCGCCGGAGCGCGGCGGTGGCCGCCGTACGCGAGCACGCCGACCTGGAGTTCGTCAATGGCGGCGGCACCGGCAGCGTGGCCGCGACCCGCGCCGATCCCGCGGTGACCGAGATCACCGCGGGATCGGGCCTGTACGGGCCGACGCTGTTCGACGCCTACCGCGCCTGGCGTCCCACCCCGGCGGCCTTCTTCGCCTGCGGGGTGGTCCGGCGCCCGACGCCCGACCTGGCCACCGTGCTGGGCGGTGGCTGGATCGCCTCCGGCTCGGCCGACCGCAGCCGGCTGCCCCGCCCGTGGTTGCCCGCCGGGCTCAGCCTGCTCGGCACCGAGGGTGCCGGCGAGGTGCAGACCCCGCTGACCGGCGCACCCGCCGCCAACCTGCGCATCGGCGACCGGGTCTGGTTCCGGCACGCGAAGTCGGGCGAGCTGTGTGAACGGGTGAACGAGCTGCACCTGGTGGACGGCGACCAGGTGGTGGCCACCGTGCCGACCTACCGGGGGGAGGGGCGGGCCTTCCTCTGACCGTCCGGTCGGTGGCCGTTCCGGCCCGGGTCGGCCGGAGTCGGTGTCAGGCGTCGGTCGGTGTCAGGCGGGCTGGGCCGCCGGCTGCGCGGGCTCGGCATCGGCGACGATCTGGTCGTCGGCCGGCTTCGCCGGCTGCACCACCGACCGGCGGCCGGCGTCACCCCGAGCGTTGACCTGCCGGTGCAGGTACTCCCGGATCAACGCCTTCGCCTCGGTCAGCACCCGGTCGTCCCCGTCCGGCTTGCGCCGGAACGCCAACTTGATCAGGGCGTCGGCCGCTTCGACCGCGATCTCCAGATGAAAACGCAGGTCCGGCACGTCGGCCAGGCCGAAGCGCTCGGTGAGCACCCGCGCCAACTGGTCGGCGATCACCCCGTTGTTGTCCCGCTGCTCATCGAGCAGATGCAGGTCGACCACGTCGCCGAAGTGCAGGGTACGGAACCCGGGAACGGTGCGGTGCATCGTGATGTATTCATCGATCCCCGCGTCGACCCCGTCCCACCAGTGGGTCAGGTCGTCCGAGGCGAAGCGTTCATCGAGCCGCTGGAGGTAGGACTCCATCGTGCGCAGCGTCAGCGCCTGCACGATCGCCCGCTTGTCCGGAAAGAACTGGTAGACCGACCCGATCGCCACCTCGGCCCGCTCGGCGAGCAGGGTGGTGGTCAGCCCCTCGTACCCCACCTCGTCGACGAGTTCGGCGCAGGCGTCCAGCATCCGCTGGACCCGCGCGACACTACGACCCTGCACTGGCACTCGACGCAGTGGCCCGGTCGTGGCGGCTGAAGTGGACACTCGCCACCCCCTCTCGACGGATGAACATATCTGCACGTCACGAGTCCGTGACTACCGGTACAACGAGCGGACCTCGATTGCGGTGTTTACCAGGGACAACGTTCCTGATATGAATTCGGTTCATATTCACCTTGAGGAGCGGGCCCATGGCCGAGCGCACCGCCACCGAGACCACTGCCTGGTCGAACTGGGCAGGCAACCAACGCGGCGTGGCCACCGCCGTACTACGGCCGTCCTCGGTCGACGAGGCCGCCGAGCAGATCCGACGTGCCGCCAAAACCGGTGGGCGGATCCGCCCGCTCGGCAGCGGCCACTCCTTCACCCCCGTCGCGGTCAGCGACGGGCAGCGGATGGAGCTGACCCGACTCGCCATCGACGTACGTGTGGACGTCAATCGACGCCTCGTCACCGTACCGGCCGCGATGACGCTGCGGGAGGTGAACGTGCTACTCGCCGGTCACCGACTGGCTCTGCCCAACCTCGGTGACATCGACGCGCAGACCGTGGCCGGCGCCATCGCCACCGGCACCCACGGCACGGGTGCGGCCCACGGCGGCCTGGCCACCTTCGTCGAGGCGCTGACCCTGGTCACCGGTGCCGGGGAGGTGCTGCACTGTTCCGCCGGGTCCCACCCTGAGGTGTTCGACGCCGCCCGGGTCTCGCTCGGCGCGCTCGGCGTACTGGTAGAGGTGACGCTGCGCTGTGCGGACGCCTTCGTCCTGCTGGCTCACGAACGGCCGGCGTCGCTGGACGCCGTGCTCGCGCAGCTGCCCGGCCTGGTAGACGCGCACGATCACCTAAAGTTCTTCTGGTTCCCGTACACCGACCGGGTGCAGCTCAAGACCAACGACCGGGTACCCGTGGACGACCGGCCGCTGTCCCGCTGGCGCGGTTGGTTGGACGACGACTTCCTGGCCAACACCGTCCTTGCCGGCGCCTGCCGGCTCGGCCGCGCCGTGCCGGGCCTGGCGCCGGGCATCAACGCGCTCTCCGCGCGGGCGCTCGGTGAGCGCCGCTACACCGGCCGCTCCGACGCCGTCTTCTGCAGCCCACGCCGGGTCCGCTTCCTGGAGATGGAGTACGGGCTGCCACGGGAGGCGCTGACCGAGGCGCTGGCGGCGGTGCGCCGCATCATCGGCGGGTTGCCGTTCAAGGTGCTCTTCCCGGTCGAGGTTCGCTTCAGCGCGGGGGACGGCATCTGGCTGTCACCCGCCCACGGGCGTGATTCGGCGTACCTCGCCCTGCACCAGTACGTCGGGGTGCCCTACGAACCGTACTTCCGGGCCTTCGAGGAAATGACGACCGGGCTGGGCGGCCGACCGCACTGGGGCAAGCTGCACTGGCGTACTGCCGCCTCGCTCGCTGCCGCCTACCCCCGCTGGCCCGACTTCCAGCGTATCCGCGCCCACCTCGACCCCCACCGCACCTTCACCACCCCCTACCTGACCAACCTCCTCGGCTGAACCCACCGCGAATCTTGGTCCGAATCCGCCCCTCAGGGGGCGCTGTCATACCAAGATCTGCATGGTCACGGGCACCAACCCGCCGTCAACAGGGCGGTGCGGAGCTGGCCGATGACCTGGGTGGGTGCGTGGCGGATCGCCCACGCCGGGAAGCGGAGTACCCGGTCACCGCGCTGCCACAGGTCGTTCTGCCGTCGCATGTCCGCCCAGGCGGTAGCCGGGTCCAGGTGCTGGCCGCCGTCGATCTCCACGAGCACCCGCCACTCCTCGAAGAACGCGTCCAGGTAGCGGCGCCGGCCGGCAGCATCCCGCCGAACCACCTGCCGAGTCGGCTCGGGCAGCCCGGCGCGCCGGACGAGGGCGAGGAAATCCAACTCCGGCAGGGAATGAGCACCACCCACCGCATCGACGGCGGTCCGTCGGATCAGGGCGCGCCGCCGGGCGCGGGGCAGCCGATCGAGTGCCCTCTGCACATCGTCGCCGCCGACGAGGCGCTGCTGAAAGCCGGCCGCGATGATGGCGCACGCGTCCTGGTCGCTGACCGCCCACTGCGCCGCGTCCACTATCGAACGGGCGGGCTTCGTCCGGCGCGGCAGCCCGACATCGAGGATGTCCTCGGCGGTCAGGATGGTGGTGCGGTGCACCCGGACGCTGGGCGGCAGCGAACGCGGCCGGCGCCCGGCCGGTACGAGCAGATGCACGATTCCGTCGCCGGGTCTGCGCAGGCCCCACGCCCGCGCGGCGCTCAGCCCGCCGAGCACCGCCGCCGGGCCTACCGACAGGACGGCGATCCACGGCAGTTGCGCAGGTGTCAGCGGCCCGTTGTGTGTCACGTAAACGGCCCGGTGCACCTGCCGCCAACGACCTGAGGTCACCCGATGCCGGATGGCCTTGAGCGACAGGTGCAGCCGGGCCTGATCGAGGCTGAGCACCTGCTCCTGATGGAACAGCAACCAGGTCAGCTCATCCGCGTCGTCCCTCGGCAGGGCCGGTACCCGATCTCGGGACGTAGACCCTCGCCTACGCTCCCCAGCGCGTGACCATGCCGTCCTCGACTTCCGACACTCCACGCACCCACCCTGCCGCGCCCCCGTCTCCCCGCGCTGCCCCTGTGGACAGCGGAGAGATCTTGGTCCGCCAGCGCCCCTCCAGGGGCAGCTTCGGACCAAGATTCGGCGCGGTCAGTCGTTGGTCTTCTTCGCCGTCGCCTTCTTGGCCGGTGTCTTCTTGGCCGGTGTCTTCTTGGCCGGTGTCTTCTTGGCCGGTGCCTTCTTGGCGGTGGCCTTCTTCTTCGGGGCCGGACCCTTTGCCCGCTTCTCGGCGAGCATCTCGGAAGCCTCCTCAAGGCTCAACGCCTCGGGCGTCTGACCGCGCCGCAGCGAAGCGTTGGTCTCCCCGTCGGTGACGTAAGGACCGAACCTGCCGTCCTTGATGACCAGGGGCTTCTCGGTCAGCGGGTCGTTGCCCATCTCCCGCAGCGGCGGGGCGGCGGCCCGACGCTGGCGGGTCTTCGGTGCGGCCAGCAACGCCAGGGCCTCGTCCAGCGTGACGGTGAACATCTTGTCTTCCGAGTCCAGCGAGCGGAACTCGTCACCACGCTTGACGTACGGGCCGTAGCGGCCGTTGTTGGCGAACACCTCCGCGCCGTCCGGGGCGACCCCGACCAGCCGGGGCAGGCTGAGCAGCTTGAGTGCCTCATCGAAGGTGAGTGAGTCCGGCGACTGCGAGCGCAGCAGCGACGACTTGCGCTCGCCGCTGGCCACGTACGGGCCGAACCGGCCGGACTTGAGCAGGATCGGCTCGCCGGTCGCCGGGTCGTCGCCCAGCTTGCGTTCGCCCCCGCCGCCGAGGAACAGCTCGTGCACCTTCTCCGGGGTCAGCTCGTCCGGCGCCAGCCCCTCCGGGATCGGCGCCCGGTCGCCCGGGCTGGTGCCCTCCTCGCCCTCGGCTGCGGGCGTCTGCTCCTCGCCGGGCACCGAGCGCTGTAGGTACGGCCCGTACCGGCCGACCCGCACCACCACCTCACGCCCGTCGTCGTCGGTGAACAGCGGGATCGAGTTGACGCTGCGCGCGTCGATCTCACTGAGGTTCTCGGTGACCAGCTTCTTCAGCCCGCCCGCATGCGCGATGGCCTGGTCGCCGGTGCCGTTGCTGCTGCCGAAGTAGAAGGCGGTGAGGAAGTCGACGGCGGCGTGGTCACCACCGGCGATCTCGTCCAGCTCGTTCTCCATGCTGGCGGTGAAGTCGTAGTCGATCAGACGCGGGTAGTGCCGCTCCATCAGCCCGATCACCGCGAAGGCCAGGAACGACGGGATCATCGCCTGGCCGCGCTTGACGACGTACCCCCGGTCCTGGATCGTCTGCATGATCGACGCGTAGGTCGACGGGCGGCCGATGCCCAGCTCCTCCAGAGCCTTCACCAACGACGCCTCGGTGTAGCGGGCCGGCGGCTGGGTGTGGTGGCCCTGCGCGGCCAGCTGGTCGGCGGTGAGCGGCTGGTCCTTGACCAGGTTCGGCAGCCGCCGCTCGGCATCCTCGGCCTCGGCGTTCTCGTCGTCACTGGACTCGACGTACGCCCGCAGGAAGCCCGGGTCGGTGATGGTCTTGCCGGTGGCGCCGAAGTCGGCCTCCTCGCCGCCGGAGGTGGTCGCCCGGATCCGCACCGAGACGCTGGAGCCGACCGCGTCGGTCATCTGCGAGGCGATGGTGCGCCGCCAGATCAGCTCGTAGAGCTTGAACTCCTCGGCCGACAACTCCTTGGCCACGTCGCCCGGGGTACGGAAGTTGTCTCCCGCCGGGCGGATCGCCTCGTGCGCCTCCTGCGCGTTCTTCACCTTGCCGGTGTAGCGACGCGGCTCCGGCGGCACGCTGCGCTCGCCGTACAGCTCGATGATCTGCCGGCGGGCCGCGGCGATGGCGGTCTCCGACAGGTTCACCGAGTCGGTACGCATGTAGGTGATGTAGCCGTTCTCGTAGAGCCGCTGCGCGGTGCGCATCGTCTGCTGCGACGAGAACCGCAGCTTCCGGGCCGCCTCCTGCTGGAGGGTGGAGGTGATGAAGGGGGCGTACGGGCGACGCCGGTACGGCTTCTCCTCGACCCGGGTGACGGCGAACGGCCGCCCCGCCAGGCGGGCGGCGAGCCCCCGGGCCCCGCCCTCGTCGAGGTGGACCACACCGGCACCCGGCCGAACCCGGCCGGTGGTCGGCTCGAAGTCCTTGCCGGTGGCGATCCGGTCGCCGTTCAGCGCGACCAGAGTGGCGTTGAAGCTGCGCGGCCCCTCGCCCGGATTGGTCACGGCGAGGGTGGCCAGGATGTCCCAGTACTCGGCGGTGCGGAAGGCCATCCGCTGCCGTTCCCGCTCGACCACGATCCGGGTGGCCACGGACTGCACCCGGCCCGCCGAGAGCTTCGGCATGACCTTCTTCCACAGCACCGGGGAGACCTCGTAGCCGTAGAGCCGGTCGAGGATGCGCCGGGCCTCCTGGGCGTCGACGAGATCCCGGTCGATCTCCCGGGGGTTGGCCACCGCCGCCTGGATCGCCGGCTTGGTGATCTCGTGGAAGACCATCCGCCGGACCGGCACCTTGGGCTTGAGGGTCTCCACCAGGTGCCAGGCGATCGCCTCGCCCTCACGGTCCTCGTCCGTGGCCAGGAAAATCTCGTCGACCTCCTTGGCCAGCTTGGTCAGCTTGCTGATCTGCTGCTTGCGGTCGGCGGAGACGACGTAGAGGGCGTGGAAGCCGTTGTCGACGTCGACGCCGAGCCGGGCCCACGGCTCACCCTTGTACCGGGCGGGCACGTCGGCGGCGTTGCGGGGCAGATCACGGACGTGCCCGAAGCTGGCCTCCACGACGTACCCCGGGCCCAGGTAGCCCGAGATCGTCTTGGCCTTCGCCGGAGACTCGACGATGACCAGACGGGTGGTTCCAGCGTTGCTCGGCACGTCTGTTTCGACCTCATTCCCACTCAATGGCCGCGCCTGGCCGGCCTGGGGCGCACTCGACCCACCGGTGCTCGGCGGTCCGGATGTCCAACGTAACGCGCCGTCCGTGTTTCGGGTTTCGCGGGCGGCGATCCGCCCCGGACAATCTGTGGTCACGCCGGACGGCGTCACCGTACACCCTGGGTAGGGTGACGAGCGGGCCGCTGTGACCACGGCAGCCCCTCGGTGGAGGTCAAACCCGGCCGATCCTCCCTGTGTTCCCCCGACACCCGGCTGTCTCAGATCGGACAGCCGCCCTGGCCGTCAGGCCCGGGTCGGCCAGGCCGAGGGCGGGCTCGCGGGCGGGCGCTCACCGACCAGCTCGGCCAGCCGCTGCGTCCCGCGACGGCCCGCGATCCGGTACACGGGCCCACCCGGTCCCGCCTCGACCAGTTCTCCGGTCAGCCCGGCCGTGGCCAGGGCGGCACCGACCGCGGCCCATCGAGCCGGTTCGCCACCGCCGAGGTGGAGCAGGAAGTCGGGCGGATCGGCCACACCGGCCGCGGCCAGCCAGAGGCGCAGCCGCCGGCCGTCGAGCTGGAACCCCGGCGGCGGATGCTGCGTCGGGCCGCGCAGCCAGGCCGCCGCGAGCGGCACGATCGTCCGGGTGTACGTGGTCCGCACCGCGTAACGCTGGTCCTCGGTGGGTCCCCAGCTGCTCCGGACGCCCCGCTGGGCCAGTTCAGCGATGAGCACGTGCACCCGCCACGCGGCGGCCACCACCACCGACAACCGGGCCGTGCCGCCCATCCGGTGCACCTCGCCCGGGCCGGCGAGCAGCCCGGCGAGGTCGGCCACGGAGGGCTCACCGGTCTCCGCGCCGAAGAAGACCAGTTGCCGGTCGCTGCCGGTGGCGTCGACCGGCGACGTTGTCGGGCGGTCCGGAGAGTCGTGCTCGGCCGGCGGGTCGGCGGGGGCGCGTCGACGGCCGCTCGGCCGACGACGGCGCACCGGTGATGTCTCGTCGGGCGGTGGGAAGGACACCGGCAGCGGTTGCGCCGCCGGTGTCTCGCCGGAACCGCTCAGCGGCATTCGGGTACCTCGTCGAAAGCGCGCTTCAACTCCTCGGAGTCGAGTCGGCTGGTGTCCAGCGCGCTGGCGTCGTACTCCTGCTGGAGGGTTTCCACGGCGGCCTGGACCCCGTCGTAGAAGGTGCTGGCCTCACCGGTGCCCAGGCCGTCGATGGTGACCCGGGCCCGGCCGTAGGCGTCCCGCATCGACGCTAGCGAGGCGCGGAAGCCGGCGGTAACCTCCTCGCCGTGCTCGACCTCGGGCACTCCGGCCTGCTCCACCTTGCGCCGGGCGGTCTCGCTGGCCTGCTCGGCGCCGCCGAAGAGCCGGACCAGGTTCTCCTTGGCCTGCGCCGGGGTGGTCTGCGCGGTCATCTGCTGATCGGTGCTGTTGGTCAGCTTGCTGATCTCGGCCCGCCAGGGGGTGAGCGCCGAACAGACCGAGGCGGCCCAGGCCCGCGGGCTGGGGCCAGCGGAGCCGCAGGCGACCAACATCATCAGCGTGGCCAGGACCACCGTGAACTTTCCGGCGGCTGCCGCCCGGCACGTACGCATGCGTTGCAGCGTACGGCTTCTCTCCCCGGTCGGCACCGGTCATCGGTACCGGGTCCGGAGGCGACCGGTCCCCGGCCGGCAGACAGCTGCCGACCGGGGACCGGTGTGTGCCACGCGTCAGGCCTTGATTTCCTCCGGACGCGGGTCCGCGCTGCCGGACCCGCTGTCGGCGTCGTCGCCCATCGCGATGCTCTTGCGCTTGCTGAAGACCACCGCCGCGACGACGATCAGCGTCGCCACCGCCGCGATGGTGACCCGCAGGCCGACGTTGCGGTCGTCGCCCACGCTCCACGCCACCACGGCCGGCGCGATCAGCAGCGCCACCAGATTCATCACCTTGATCAGCGGGTTGATGGCAGGGCCGGCGGTGTCCTTGAACGGGTCGCCGACGGTGTCACCGATGACGGTCGCGGAGTGCGCCTCGGAACCCTTGCCGCCGTACGCGCCGTCCTCGACCATCTTCTTGGCGTTGTCCCAGGCGCCACCGGAGTTGGCCAGGAAGACCGCCATCAGGGTGCCGGCACCGATCGCACCGGCCAGGTACGACGCCAGCGCGCCAGGCCCGAGGCCGAAGCCGACCGCGATCGGCGCCAGGATGGCCAGCAGGCCGGGGGTGAGCAGCTCACGCTGTGCATCGCGGGTGCAGATGTCGACGACCTTGCTGTACTCCGGACGCTGGGTGCGGTCCATGATTCCGGGCAGCTCGCGGAACTGCCGACGGACCTCCATCACCACGGCACCCGCCGAACGGGAGACCGCGTTGATGGCCAGACCGGAGAAGAGGAACACCACCGCCGCACCGATGATCAGGCCGACCAGGTTCTGCGGGTTCGACACGTTCAACGCGTTCAGGATCTCGGCACCCACGTCGGTCACCCCGGCGTCGGCGTACGCGGTTCGCAGCGTGTCGGTGTAGGAGCCGAAAAGCGCGGTCGCGGCCAGCACCGCGGTGGCGATCGCGATGCCCTTGGTGATCGCCTTGGTGGTGTTGCCGACGGCGTCCAGCTCGGTGAGCGTACGGGCGCCGTGCTCGTCGATGTCGCCGGACATCTCGGCCACACCCTGGGCGTTGTCGGAGATCGGGCCGAACGTGTCCATGGCGACGATCACGCCGACGGTGGTGAGCAGGCCGGTACCGGCCAGCGCCACGGCGAACAGCGACAGGGTGATCGAACCGCCGCCCAGCAGGAACGCGCCGAACACACCGCCGGCGATGAGCAGCGCCGAGTAGACCGCCGACTCCAGACCGACGCTGATGCCGGCGAGGATGACGGTGGCCGCGCCGGTCTGCGAACTCTTGCCGATGTCCTGCACGGGGCGCCGGTTGGTCTCGGTGTAGTAGCCGGTGAGCGCCTGGATGGCGGCGGCCAGCACGATACCGATGATCACCGCGCCGATGACCACGCCACGGGGGCCGAAGAGCGGGTCCCCGCCGTTGACGTTGAGCGTCTCCCGCCAGTCGTCACCGAGCTGCGCCGCCCAGGACGGCTGAAGGTAGGCGAACGAGGCCAGCGCGACCAGCACCGCCGAGATCAGCGCGGAGAGGTAGAAGGCCCGGTTGATCGCGGTCAGTCCGTTGCGGTCGGTGGCGCGCAGCCGGGTGATGAAGACGCCGATGATGGCGACCAGCACCCCGATGGTGGAGATGATCAGCGGCAGCACCAGGCCGTCGGTGCCGAACGCGGCCCGACCGAGGATGAGCGCGGCGACCAGGGTGACCGCGTACGACTCGAAGAGGTCGGCGGCCATGCCGGCGCAGTCGCCGACGTTGTCGCCCACGTTGTCGGCGATGGTGGCGGCGTTACGGGGGTCGTCCTCGGGGATGCCCTGCTCGACCTTGCCGACCAGGTCGGCGCCGACGTCGGCGGCCTTGGTGAAGATGCCGCCACCGACCCGCATGAACATGGCCAGCAGGGCGGCGCCGAAGCCGAAGCCCTCCAGCACCGTCGGCGCGTCACCCCGGAAGATCAGGACGACCAGCGCGGCGCCGAAGAGGCCGAGACCGACGGTGAGGAAGCCGACCACGCCACCGGTCCGGAAGGCGATCTTCATGGCCGACTCCCGGCCACCTTCCCGCTCCCGGGCGGCGGCGGCCACCCGCAGGTTGGCCCGGGTCGCCAGCCACATGCCCGCGCCACCGATGAAGGCACTGAACAGGGCACCGACCACGAAGAAGAGCGAGCGACCGATCTTCACCGCGGTCTCGCTGCCGTCGGTGTCGTGCACCGGCAGCAGGAACAGCAGCACCACGGCGATCACCACGAAGATCGCCAGGGTCCGGAACTGCCGGAGCAGGTAGGCCGAGGCGCCCTCCTGCACGGCCCCGGAGATCTCCTGCATGTTGGTGGTGCCCTTGCCGGCGGCCAGCACCGTTTTCGTCAAGGCGGCGGCGAAGGCGAGCGCGACCAGCGCGATCACTGCGGCAATGACGACGTACGTGACATTGGCTCCGGTGAGGGAGATCCCGCCGCCCTCGGCGGCCAAGGTGTCGGACATCTGTGTCCTCCTGTGCCGAACAACGCGCCGGCCGGTGGAGACGCACCGCCCGGCGCCTGGATGCGAATTCGCAAGCGCGCGCCGATCCACCCGACGAACCAGCGCTTCACGCCCATCTGCGCTGGGTGCCGGGTGGATCACTTGCTGACAACCCGCGTACTCTAGCCGCCCGCAGTGTTCGAGGTCACACCGAGGTGGCGGCGGGTCTGGATGATCTCCGTCGCTGTGTTACCAGCCGAAATCTGATATGGGAAGCGGCCCATGGTGATCCGGTAGCGGTCGGCCGGAGCGGCCGGGCCCTCGGTTCAGTGGTTGACCGGCCAGACCATCCGCACCTCGGTGCCGACACCCTCGTCGACCGGACGGACCTGAAGATCCTCGACGAATCCGGCGAGCAGAGCGAAGCCGACCCCGGTCGTCAGGTCGTCCTCGTTCAGCGACTCGTTGGCCAACTGGTCGGCATCGAGCGCGGCCAGACCGATGCTCGCCTCGATCGGGGCCCGATCCACCACGCGCACCGAGTACGCCCCCGAGTCGGACATCTCCACCAGCACCGACTCGGCGACGCCGTGCTGGCGGTGCAGGGCGACCGCCCGGGTGCACGCCTCGCCGATGGCCAGGCGGACCTCGTCGAGCAGATCCTCGCGAACGCCCGCGCGCCGGGCCACCGCGACGCCGACCAGGCGGGCGGTACGCACGTGCACCGGCGCGGGCGAGAAGGAGAGCCGGACCGTGGCCATCACTGGCCGGCGCCGGTCGCTGCTTCGACCGTCGGGTACAGCGGAAACACCTGGTCCAGCGCGGTGATCCGGAAGATCTTGAGCAACGGCTCCTTGTCGCAGACCAGCGCGAAGGTGCCGTCCGCGGAGCGCAGCCGCTTGAGCGCGCCGACCAGCACGCCCAGCCCGGTGGAGTCGAGGAAGTCCACCCGACCCAGGTCGACGACCACGTGCCGGGCCCCGGCTTCGATCAGTTCCAGAAGCCGTTCGCGCAGCCGGGGGGCGGTGTAGACGTCCACCTCACCGCCGACCTCGAGCACCGTGTGCTCACCCACGGTCCGGGTCGCCAGTGACAGCTCCATCCGTCCTCCTCAGGCAGCCGTAAAGTCTCTTGGCATCTAACCACTACCCCAGGGTCGGGCCGACAACTCACCGGGGCAGGTGCATCCGTACCGGCACGCCGATTTCCCATTTCCGAACACCAGTGCGAGAGTGCAGGACGTGACCTCGGCAGCCACCGTATCCGCCGGCAGCGGCCCCGAGCGACCGCCCGGCGCGGTCCCGGCCGACCCGGCGGGCCCGGTTCCCGTGGCCGGCCCGCCGGATGACGTCCCCACCGGCGCGCCGGTCGTGTCGCCCGGAGAACTGCTGCGCCGGCTACGCCAGCGGCACCCCGCCGATCCGGTCACCCACGTCGAGCGGGTGCCGCCCCGGCCCGGGGCGGCGGCACCGTGGCCGTCCTGGGCACCGGAGGAACTGCGCGCGGCGTACGCCCGGCGCGGCGTGGTGACACCGTGGCGGCACCAGGCCGAGGCGGCCGGCCTGGCGTACGACCGCCAGCACGTCGTGGTGGCCACCGGCACCGCGTCCGGCAAGTCCCTGGCGTACCAGTTGCCGGCGCTGGCCACGCTGCTCGCCGACCCGCGCGCCACCGTGCTCTACCTGGCACCGACCAAGGCGCTCGCCGCAGACCAGTTGCGCGCCGTCGCCGCGTTGGAGATCGAGGGCGTACGCCCGGCCTGCTACGACGGCGACACCCCGCGCGCCGAGCGGGAGTGGATCCGGCGGCACTCCCGGTTCGTGCTGACCAATCCCGACATGCTGCACCACGGCATCCTGCCCGGGCACGCCCAGTGGTCCGGTTTCCTGCGTCGACTGGCGTACGTGGTGGTGGACGAGTGCCACGTCTACCGGGGCGTGTTCGGCTCACACGTCGCCCACGTGCTGCGTCGGCTGCGGCGGCAGTGTGCCCGGTACGGTCGCGCCGCCGGCCCGACGTTCGTGCTGGCCTCGGCGACGTCGGGCGATCCGGCCGCGGCGGCCGGCCGGCTGACCGGCCTCCCGGTGACGGCCGTCACCGAGGACACCTCACCGCGCGCGGGGGTCACCTTCGCCCTCTGGGAGCCGCCGTTGCTTCCGCCGGACCCGTCCGCCGCCACGCCCACGCCGGCACCACGCCGGGAGCGGGCCGGGAGGCCAGGTGCGTCCGGGGAGCCCGACCCGGGGTCCGATCTGACCCAGGTTCGCCGGTCGGCGCTGCGGGAGACCGCCGACCTGCTCGCCGACACCGTCGCCGCCGGGGTACGCACGCTGGCCTTCGTCCGCTCCCGCCGGGGTGCCGAGGTGGTGGCGACCAGCGCCCGACGCAGTCTCGACGAGGCGGTGCCGGGGCTCGGCGACCGGGTGGCCGCATACCGGGCCGGCTACCTGCGCGAGGAGCGTCGCGAGTTGGAGCGGGCGCTGCTGCACGGCGAGCTGCTGGGGCTGGCCTCGACCAATGCTCTGGAGCTGGGGGTCGACCTGATCGGGCTGGACGCGGTCATGATCTGCGGCTATCCGGGCACCCGGGCGTCGCTGTGGCAGCAGGCGGGCCGGGCCGGGCGCTCCGGTCAGGAGGCCCTCGCGGTGCTGGTGGCCCGGGACGACCCGCTGGACACCTACCTGGTGCACCATCCGGAGGCGGTCTTCGGTGCGCCGGTGGAGGCGACCGTGCTCGACCCGGCCAACCCGTACGTGCTCGGTCCGCAGCTGGCCTGCGCGGCGGCGGAGGCCCCGTTGACCGCGGCCGACCTGGAACTTTTCGGTGACGGCGCAAAGGAGGCCGTGGCGGCGCTGGTCGAGGCGGGCGCGCTGCGCCAACGGCCCACCGGCTGGTACTGGCGACACCGGGAACGCCCCGAGGTGGATCTGCGCGGCGAGGGCGGTGCCCCGGTCTGCGTGGTGGAGGCGGCGACCGGCCGGCTGCTCGGCACGGTCGACGGCGGCTCCGCGCACTTCCTGCTGCACGCCGGCGCGGTCTACCTGCATCAGGG
This sequence comes from Micromonospora sp. ATLC16, assembly GCF_057196645.1. Lineage (NCBI taxonomy): Bacteria > Bacillati > Actinomycetota > Actinomycetes > Micromonosporales > Micromonosporaceae > Micromonospora > Micromonospora sp. ATLC16. The sequence continues at coordinate 206,685 of NZ_JBXUOW010000001.1, read as the reverse complement.
CGTGTCGTACGTGGTCGACTCGCTCGACCTGGACGACGGATGCGCGCTGGTGCGGCCCGAGGAGCCGGACTGGTCCACCCACGCCCGCGACGTCACCTCACTGTCGGTGGTCTCGGTGCGTTCCTACGTCGACGCCGGACCGGTCGGGCTCTTCCTCGGCGAGGTGGACGTCACCAGTCAGGTGGTCTCCTACCAGCGGCGACGGATTGCCACCGGCGAGGTGATCGACACCCGTCCGCTGGACCTGCCGGCGCGTGAGCTGCGTACCGTCGCGGTCTGGTTCACCCTCTCCCCCGAGTCGCTGATCGCCGCCGGGGTGGATCCGGCCGACGTGCCGGGAGCGTTGCACGCGGCCGAACATGCCGCGATCGGGCTGCTGCCGTTGGTCGCCACCTGCGACCGGTGGGACATCGGCGGGCTCTCCACGGCGGTGCACCCGGACACCGAGGCGCCGACCGTCTTCGTCTACGACGGCCATCCGGGGGGCGCGGGCTTCGCCGAGCGGGCCTACGGGATGGCGGCGTCCTGGCTCCGGGCCACCCGGGCCGCGATAGCCGAGTGCGGCTGCGAGGCCGGCTGCCCGTCCTGCGTGCAGTCACCCAAGTGCGGCAACGGCAACAACCCGCTGTCCAAGCCGGAGTCGATCCTGGTGCTCGACGTGGTGCTCGCCAACCTGCCGGAATGACGTCGCGGGTATGAAAACCGGGGCCACCGGGCAATGATGGTGGGAGCGCTTCCATCGAGCGCCGTGCTTGCCGTTCACCGTCCTTGCCAGCATGGAGGAGAGGCCGTGGCCGACACCATCGCCGAGACCGTCGACCTGCTCTACACCATCGATCAGGAGAAGCTCGACATCAACCAGCAGATCGCGCTGGGGACCGCGCTCGCCACCCTGGCCCAGGCCGAACGGCTGGATCAGATCAACGAACGTCTGCGCACCATCCATCTGCTGTTGACCACCATGACGCACCGGTCGGGCGTGGACGGCGTCCGCTGACCCGGCGGACCCTGAACGCAGCCGTTGTCCTACTGTGCGACACTCCGGCGCACCACAATCGAGGAGTTCTCATGCAGCTCGACAGCTTGCAGGCACAGCAGCAGTTCCACATCCGCCAGCGCGTGCGGTTCATGGTCAACCAGTACGAGGTGCACAGCGTCACGCCGGACGGTTCCGAGGGTGGGCTGCTGGCGTTCGCCCAGCAGAAGCGGCTCGCCTTCAAGGAACAGGTGACGATCTACACCGACGAGTCCAAGCAGCAGCCACTGCTCGGCTTCAAGGCGCGCCAGCGCCTCGACCTCGGCGCCACGTACGACGTCACCGACGACGCCGGCAACCCGATCGGCCTGTTCCGGAAGGACTTCGCGCAGTCGCTGCTCCGCTCGACCTGGCACGTCGAGCAGGCCGGTCTGCCCAACGTCACCGGTCAGGAGCGCAGCATGCCGGTGGCACTGCTGCGCCGTTTCGTCGACTCGCTGTCCTGGTTGCCGTACCACTTCGACTTCGTCGCGGACGGTCAGCCCGTCTTCTCCGTGGTGAAGAAGTTCGGTCTGCGCGACCGATACGTCGTCGAGATCCAGAACCCGCAGATCGACCGCCGCCTGGTGATCGCCATGGCCGTCGCCCTCGACGCCCTCCAGGGCCGCTGACACCGGCCCCGACCTGGGATCCACCTCCCCCGCGGCCCGGCCCGCTCGACGTCGTGGTCGAGCGGGCCGGTCCATCTCCACCGACCCGACCGCCCTTGCCGGTACGCGGTCAGCCGCGCAGCGGGCCGGCCCGGCTGGTGACCTCGGCGGCCCGGGTCATTCCCGGCAACGGGCTCACGATCACCTCAGTGGTGACCAGCACGTCCAGCCCATCGATCTGGCACCGCACCAGCCGGGCAGCGTTCGCGGCGACCAACTCCGCTGCCCGCGCGCACGCCACCGGCTCGTCCTGAAGGACCCGAGCCGCACCCGCGAGAGCGCCGAGATCGGCGGCCACCCGGGCCTGCTGCCGCGCCACCCGAGCCGCTCCCACACCCGCGCCGAACAGGCCCGCCACGACGAACAACAACCCCACGCCGAGCAGGCAGATCGTGGCTCCACCCCGCTCACCACCCCGATTTCGCCCCCGGGCCAGCCAGCCCAGCTTCCACCCCGGCCAAAACTGCCACCGGGCAGGACGCCGCCGACCCGCGTGCAGGCCGCGCCCGGGGGCGGTGGTGGCAGGGCGAACTGCGGGGGTGCTCACGGTTGCGGCTCCGGCGCACCCGGCTCGACCGCCGCGACGGCCGTCGCCACGACGCTGATCGTGGGCAGATCGGCACCGAGGGCGCGGACGGAGGCGCGGACCGTCGCCCGGACGTGCTCACCGTCCGAGGCGACGAGCACCTCCGCCCCGGCCGGTGCGTGCCGGCTGCCGGCGGCGGTGCCCGGCTCTCCCCGGGAGGCGGCGAGCGCCGCCTCCCGGGCCGCGTCCAGGCACGCCGCCTTGGTGCTCACCGCGTTGATCGTGGTCAGCCCGGTGAGCAGCAGCAGCACCAGCGCCGGCAGGCCGGCCGCCATCTCGGCCGTGAACGATCCCCGGTCGTGGCCGGCCGGCCGGCGCCCGGTCACTTCAGTGCCCGGTCGATGACGGCGGTCAACGCGGACTGCACACCGTCGGAGGTCAGCACCTTGAGCAGGACGCCGCCGAAGGCCACCGCGGCGAGCGTTCCGACCGCGTACTCCGCCGTGTTCATCCCGGCGTCCCCGCGAAGGCGGGCGAGAATTCTGCGCACGTGTTCGTCCTTTCTCGATGGGTTCACAGCACGTCGCCAAGGACAGCGACGATCACCGGCACCAGACCGGCGAGAATGAAGGCGGGCAGGAAGCAGAGCCCCAGCGGCAACACGATCAGCACGCCCGAACGGCGAGCGGCCGTCTCGAGCGCGACGGCCCGGTCCGCTCTCAGGTCGTCGGCGAGCCGGCTGAGCGCTCCTGCCAGGGCGGCGCCGCTGCTCGCCGAGCGGATCGCGGCGGTCGCCACCCGCTGCGCTCCCGGAACTGCCGCCAGATGTCCCCACGCCTCCGGGGGCCCACCGCCGAGTTGCAGGGTCCGACCGACCCGGGCAAGCTGCCGGCCCAGCGGCCCGCCAAGCGCGTCAGCCACTGCGAGCACCGAACGTTCGACGGGTGCCCCGGCCCGCAGCGCCGCCGCCAGCAGGTCAGCGGCGAGTGGTAGGTCGGCTGCGGCACGCAGTCGGTCACGGCGTACGGCCGGCGGCTCGATCCGCCGGAGCAGCCGGTCGAGCAGCACCGCCGTGGGCAGTGCCGCCACCGGGCCGGCCCAGCCTTCGATCAGCACCGCCACCGCCAGCCCGGACAGCCATGCGGTCAGCCGGACCAGGTCGGGCCGCCACTGGCTCGACCCTCGTGCCTCGGCTGCCGGAGCATGTGCCGAGGTCCCGCCAGCTGAACCGTCCCGCGCGACGGTCGGTGACGCCCCACGCCACCTGGGCTGTCGGGGCATCGAACTCCAGAACCGCTGACCTGTTCGGCTGGCCGTCACGTTTCTGGACAACCGGCGCAACCGACGCCGGGGCCGGTATCGGCCGACCGCGAGCGCGGCGGCCAGGGTTGCACCGGCCAGACCACAGGCGACCAGTGGCGTCCCGGACATCAGCTGTCCCCGGACGAGGTGGCCGAGAGACGCTCCGCCCAGAGCAGCCCGGTCACCTGAAGGCCCACGGCAGCGATCGCGCAAGCGCCGCCGACCGGGGTGTGCAGCAGCACCCGAAGTGGGTCCACCCCGATCCCGTAGCCGAGGCCGATCCCGCCCAGCGGCAGAGCAGCCAGCAACCAGGCAGTGGCCCGGGCACCGGACGCCTGGGCCGTGGCCGCAGCCAACCCTCGGTCCGTCGCCCGGGCATCGGCCTCGATCCGCTCCACCAGATCGGCCAACGGCGCTCCCGTACGTTCAGCCAGCCGCACCGCAGCCCCGGCCAGTCGCCCGAGGCGGTCTCCCGCCGAACCGGGCGCGCCTTCGTCGGCCAGACACAGCTCGGACCCGACGGGCTGACCGGCGTCGGCCTCGTCCGGCCGGACCGGTGGCGCCGCACCTGAAGTGGCGCTGGGAAGCGAATTGGTCAGCACCTGCGCGGCCACCGGCACCGGCAGACCGACCCGCAGGTCCCCGGCCAGGGCAGACAGCTGATCCAGCCGTTCCCGGCGCTCCCGGTCGGCCCGGCCCACAGTTGCCCGACGGCGGATCGCCCGCACCCCCAGGGTGCCGTAGCCGGCCAGCGCCGTCGCCGCCACCGGACCGGCGAGCAGCCCGCCGACCGCCGCGCCGACCAGGCAGGTCAGCACCAGGATGGGTCGTGGCCTCACGAGCAGCGCCGCCGGTCGGCTCATCCCCGTCGAGCGCTGATCGGCCTGTTCACGCAGGTCGGCCTGTTCACGCAGGTCGGCCTGTTCACGCAGGTCGGCCTGCTCGCGGAGGTCGGCCGGTGCCAGGTGATCGGTGCCGCCTGCGGCGATCTGATCCTCGTCCGGCACCGCCGTGCCGAGCGACCCTGCCGTCGACTCCACAACGGCGGGTGCTGGTCCCCGTACGACCACACCGGGCACGCCACCGGGCCGATTCGGCCGCCGGCTTCCGCGCGGCCCCGGCGGACGAGGCGCGGTCGGTGCTGTCGGCGGTCCTGACCTGGGCCGGACGATCGGGGAAGCAGCCGGCCTGCACGGGTGGGCCACCATCGAGGAAGGCGGTGTCTCCGGCGTCGGCCACCCGACACCGGTCCGTTCCGGGCCGCTCCGACGTGGGCCCTGCGGGCCGTCCCCGTCACGCCGACCGCCCGCTTCCCGCAGGGCGACGACCCACGCGACCAGCGCGTCGTCGGCCGCTTTCCCGTCATCTCCGGACCAACTCAGCACCCGTCGCCAACGCATCCGGTGTGCGAGTGCCAGCAGGACCGGCAAGACCGACACCGCCCACCACCACGCGCCGCTCACGACGAGACCGCCGACGCGGGCCACGGCTCACACAGGATCGGCGGCACCGGCACATCGCGGTTGCGGATCAGCGTGCCCAGCGCCCGGGCGGCCAAACCGAGGCCTCGACTGCGGATCCACGCAGGAACGGCGGTGACCAACCGGTCGGGCCCCTCCGGCAGCAGCAGACAGATGGACTCCAGCACGCGGCCCTGCGGCGTACGGCGAATCTGGAGCACCACCTGAAGCGCCGCCGCCACCTGGGCGTGTAGCGCCGGACGTGGCAGCCCACCGAGCAGACCGAGCGCCTCCAGCCGGGCCGGCACGTCCGACGGGGTGTTGGCGTGCAGCGTCCCCGCCCCGCCCTCGTGCCCGGTGTTCAGCGCGGCCAGCAGGTCGACCACCTCCGCGCCCCGACACTCGCCGACCACCAGGCGATCCGGCCGCATCCGCAGCGCCTGCCGGACCAGCTCGCTCAGGCCGACCGCGCCCGATCCCTCCACGTTGGCCGTACGCGTCTGCAGACCCACCACGTGCGGGTGCACCGGCCGCAACTCGGCGGCGTCCTCGACCAGCACGATCCGCTCGGTGGTCGGCACCAGGCCGAGCAGCGTGTTCAGCAGAGTTGTCTTGCCGGAGCCGGTGCCGCCGATCACCAGATAGGCGAGCCGGGCCGCCACCACGGCGGCCAGCACCGGCGCCACCGGCCGAACCACCGCACCCTGTGCCACCAGCTCGTCCAGCGTGAACGGCCGTTGCCGGAAGGTACGCAGCGACAGATAGGGCCCGTCGGTCGCCACCGGCGGTAACACCGCGTGCAGCCGCGTACCGTCGGCCAGCCGTGCGTCGGCGCACGGCGAACCGTCGTCCAGCCGACGACCTGCCCCGGCCGCGAGCCGCTGCGCGAGTCGGCGGACGTCGTCCGGAGTGCCCACCGGCACCGGCACCTGGTGCAGCCCCTGCCCCCGGTCGACCCACACCCGTGCCCCGTTGACCAGGACGTCCGTCACCTCGGGATCGGCCAGCAGCGCGGCCAGCGGCCCCGCGCCCACCAGGTCGTCGCGTACCCGGTCGGCCATCCGCAGCAGGGCGTTGTCACCGAGTACGGCGGCGTCGGGTTCGGCGCGTACCGCAGAAACGATCGCGGCCGGGGTGACCGGCGTGGTGGTGGCGGCGATCCGCTGCCGTACCCGGGCCGCAAGATTCTCCCCGGTCATGCCGCACCCGCCACGGGCTGACCGGTGAGTTCGTTGACGATCCGCTGGCAGAGCTCGGCCAGCGGGCCTCGCCCACCGGCCGCCGGGGCCTCGCCCCGTTCCAACCCCCGGCACAACCCGGGCTCAGGCCGTAGCGAACCGGCCAGTGGCAGACCGAGCGCTTTGGCGACCTCGGTGGCGCGCAGCCGGCCGGGAGCGGGACCCCGGACGATGACGGACAGGTCGGAACAGTGCGGCCCGACGGCCGCGACCACCCGGGCCGCCGCGGCGGTCGCCCGCAGTTCGGCGGGCACCACCACGAACACCCGGTCGGCCGCCTGAAGTGCGGTCACCGCGGCGTCGTCGAGGTGTCGGGGCAGGTCGGCCACCACGAAGTCCCGCCCCCGCCGGGCGGCGTCCAGGGTGGCGGCCACCGCCTCGGCCGGCACGGCGATCAGATCGCCACGGTCCCAGGAGAGCACCACCAGATCGCCCCGACTGGGCAACGCTCGCACCAGGGCGGGCGCGTCGACCCGCCCATCGGCCCCGGTCAGCGCCGGCCAGCGCAGCCCTTCCAGCTGTTCCCAGCCGAGAACCAGATCCAGGCCACCGCCGAGCGGATCGGCGTCGAGCAGGAGAGTACGCAGCCGTGCCCGGGCAGCGGTGACGGCGAGGCCACCGGCGAGAATGCTCGCACCGGCTCCGCCCCGGCCACCGATCAACGCGACCATCCGGGCCGAGGCTGTGGCCGCGCCCTCGACCCCGCATTCGGCGAACCGGTCCACCAGCCACGGCTCGGCCGCCGGCAACACGGCGACGTGTTCGGCACCGAGCAGGTCGGCCACCTGCCAACCGGACTCGACGTCACCGGACCGTCCCACCAGGACCAGCCCGGGACGCCGGGAAAGCCGCGCCCGCAGGCAGGGTTGCGCCTGGTCGCTGCCGACAAGGACCAGCGGGGATGGCCGCCAGCGGGTGCGGGCAGCCGCCGGATCGGCGGCCACCTCCACCTCGACTCCACCTGCGGCGGCGAGCCTGAGCAGATCATCGAGCAGGTCACCGTCCGAGGTGACGACCAGCGGCAGCCGCCGGTCCGGTGGAACGGAGGTACGGGATGGCATCGCGGCCTCCAAGCGATCGGCGCGGGTTCACTGGGTCGAACCCTGCCGCCGCTGTCACTTCGCACGCCGCCCCTGTCGGCTGGCCTGTGGACAACGAACCGTTGTGTGGACAGCGCCCACAAGGAGCGTTGATCTGTTATGGGGAGGGGGACGCCCATCGCATCTATCTCGACCCTCGTCAGCCGTGGCGCAACGTGACGCGCAACACGCATAATCGACGTTCCGTGCCGTCGGCAGAGAACGGCATCCCTCGTCGGATCGAGGTCATGACGCAGTCGCCAGATCACGAACATGCCCGTGTCGAGCCGAGGCTGCGGGTCGGCCCCTGGCTGTTCGACCCACGTTCCCGCGCCCGGCAACTGGCGGCACGCCCGGCACCGCGAGCACTTCCGCCAGCGCCGGAGCCGCCGGGTGCCGCGGCCGACCCACCCCCGCCCATCCGGGCAGCCGCCGTCTCCGTCGAACCCGCCCACCGCTCTCCCGGGCGAATGTCGCACCGGCTGGTGCTGGCCGGCCTCGCGGTCGCCACGCTCGGCCTCATGCTCACCGTGCTGTGGCCGGAAACCGAGCCACCGACGGTCGCGGCCCCCGATGTGCCGTCGGACTGGGTACCTCCTCCTCCAGGCAGCCCCGGATTCAACCTGGACGAAGTCGCGTCCGCCGACGTGCCGTCGCCGTCGGCCGCGTCGTCCGTCGGCGGAGTCGCGTCCTCCCGCCCGCAACTCAGCCGCAGGGCGACGCCGATCCCGTCGCCCACCCGGGCCGAGTCATCGACCGTGCCCGCCACGCCGAGCACCCGCCCGACACCCTCGCCAACTCGGCCGGCGAAACCGCCAGCGACCACCCGGCCACCCCAACCGGAGCACCTGACCCCGCTACCGGCATGGCGGGAGCGTGGGCTGCGCTCGGTCAGTGGCGGCAGCGAGACCAGCATCGAGTTCGTCAACCTGCGTTCGCGATCAGTGATCGTGTACTGGTTGGACCACCATGGGCAGCGGAGGCAGTACGCCGTGCTGCACCCGCGCGAGTCGTACCGGCAGCACACGTACGTCGGTCACCCCTGGGTGGTGACCGACCGGCGGGGTCGCGCGCTGGTCTGCTTCGAACCGAAGCGCACACCCGCCCGCGCCGTGATCGGATGACCCGGTTCTTTCCTGCCGTCCAACTGACCGGCTGCTTCTCCGAGGCCCACGGGTTCGTGCTGCTCGACCCCGTGCGCCTGGACCAGCATTTCGGTGCGAGCAGCACGGGTCGCGACCTGCTGGAGCTGTTCGCTACCACCGAGGCAAGGGGACGACCCGGTTCGGGGCAGTGACCCGACATGGCAGGCGGCATCCTCTGGCGGCACAGCCGCGATGGACGTCGACACCCTCTGCGGCGGCTTCACGTACCGGAGCAGGCACGGCGCAAAGGGACGACCCCCGTCGGGGGGATGCGGTTTCAAGCTACTGGCCGCTGCTATCCGGTCGCGGCCGGCATCGACGAGCAGGTGCCAGACATCGTTGCATGGTCTTCCGGTTCCACCCGTACCGACGCTCGCGCTGCCTTCTTGCTGCCTCGCTGTCTGACGTCTCACTCTTCCCGAAGCTTGTACGTGTCAGCTGCGATCGAGTCAGGGACGAGCAGAGGCTGGAGCGCTTCGGTCAACAAGCCAACGTCAGCTTCGGCGACGCGCAAGAGCGGCCGCCGAAGGTATGCGCTCCAACTCTTTGGCTGCCGGAACGTCTCAAGCCTGTCCGCCATCAATCCAATCTCCACACCACCCGGGAATGGGACGATTCCACGAATAGAGAGATCGAAGCCGGCATGGAACAGTCGGCCCCCCAGCTCAACAGGCGCTTCGAGCGGCCGCATCCCGCTCATGGCCCTAGCGACACCAAAGATTCGGCCCCTGTCGCGAACAACATTGTTCCAAGACCGCCGTGTCGCGTAGAGAAAGAGCGTGTCACCTTCCGCCACTTTGGCGGCTTCGCCGCGCATCGTCCGGGGCACCGCCATCCGCTGCTCCCGCAGCACCCACACGATGGAGTCGCGATGCCCCAGGACGACCAGGTAGGCGCGCGAAGACATGGAATGAGCGTAGCTGGATACGTGACAGGCTCAGCGCCAGTACTAGGCGGGCGACGCCAGGCTCGGGCCAGTGCTGGCACGGCCACGACAGCGACCGCCATAGGCACCGAGAGCGCCCCTGCGGTCACGCTGTGCTGCCTCAGAGGGCTTCCTGACTGGCGAACCGTAGGTCGCGGTCTGACCCTGAACGGGTACGGCATGGCTGTCGACACGCCCCTCCTGGCCGCCGATAGGATCGACGAGGCGGCGCAGCGATGACCACGCAGGCCCATCCGAGCCACGGCCGAACTGCAACAGGCCGGTTCGGCGGCAGTCGAGCGCAAGCCGGCCGCAGGGTTATGGCCCGTTTATCGGACCGACGAATAGCGCTAGAGGGGCAGATTTTCTTGACTACGCGGGGCATTTCAGAGACCGAGACGGTTATCAAGAGAATTCTCCCCTACCTGGTCCGACGCGGCTACGACGTCGCCACTGATCTAACATTCGAACTACCCGCCACAGATGGACATCGTCAGCGGTTCGTAGATATCGCCGTTGCTCTCGATGGCAAGAAAGTTAGCTTCCTAATCGAAGCAAAGAGGCAATCTCACCGCCTTACTGCTGCCGACCGGAAACAGGCGCTCGACTACGGCAAGCGCGTGGGTGCGCCCTTCGTCGCACTCACTAATGGCCAAGACCTAGAGCTGCTAAACGCAGCAACTGGTGTTGAGCTAACGCTGAATGGCGCACGATCCGGACGGTCGATGATTCCTCATCGATCACAGCTCCCTGGAGTCCTTCGACGCCTGAGAGCAAATCCGAATATTTCGGATCTCAGCCAGGATGACGAGAGCCTCCCCTTTCGACCTGGTCTTCCCCTGAAGCAGCTGAACGCTCTCTTCTACAGGTGCCACAGCAAGATCCGAAATCTTGAGAAGGATGAGGATTCAGCTTTCGCAGACTTCTCTAAGTTGCTGTTCTTGCGACTGCTAGAAGAGAAGGCCGACGAAAGCCCTTCGGACGTTGCGTTGCCATATTCATGGCGTTTTCATGAACTCGCAGCGCGGCCTAGCGACAGGGCCGACGAAGTCAAAACCCTAGTCGACAAGATGATCGATTACTGCCGTGGAATGTACGGCGACGTTATTACTGAAGGTTTGAAGCTTAAGCAGGCCAGGACATATGCATACCTAGTGTCCGAGCTATCAAAGGTTTCATTCACGGACAGCGGTCTCGACACCAAGGGTGCGGCCTTCGAATATTTTGTTCGCGCAACTCTCAAGGGGAAGAAGCTCGGTCAGTACTTCACCCCTCGGCAACTAGTCGACCTCATGCTTGAGCTTGTTGGACGCGACATGATTGTCAACGGTGCATCCAGCCGGTCAGACATCCGAGTACTTGATCCGGCCTGCGGCACCGGCGGCTTCCTCGTCTTCCTCATGAAAGACGCTCTTGAGGAAGTGGAGCGCAGGGCGAAGAAGAGGAGAATCACTGCGGCGATGCGCAGCGAGATCCGACAACGCATCATGCAGGATGTGTTCTTCGGGATGGACGCGAATCCAGGCGTCGCGTCTTCCGCCAAGATGAATATGATCGTCAGCGGGGACGGCCACACGAACATCACGGCCGAGAACAGTCTCGCCCTTAACGCTTCACAGTGGAGCATGGACGAGGGCGCCTACGATCTAATCATCAGCAATCCCCCTTTCGGAACCTCGGAGTCGGACCTTTCTCCCGACGACCTGGCCAAGTATCCGGTCCGAACCACTAAGGGCCAGCTTCTCTTCCTGCAGAGGATGGTGTTAGCTACCAAGCCGCGAGGACTGGTGTGCACAGTCATCGACGACGGGGCACTGAACACGGATAGCGCTGCTGAGGTGCGGCGCTGGATTCTCGAGAACTGCAGGGTCCTCGCCGTTATCAGCCTGCCCGCAAGCACCTTCAAGCCGAATAAGATCACGGTAAAGTCGAGCGTTTTGCTCCTCGAACGACTCGATCCCGACTTGGATGATCCTGAGGAAGACTACCCCGTCGTCTTCTGCTCACTCACCTCGCTGGGTTACCACCCATCAGGGGAAGCTATCAGGGGATTCAAGTTTGCGGACCTTCGAAGCCAGTTCGCCTCGCTGGTCGAGACGACGAGGGCCGAAACGACGGTAACGACCCAGTATTGGCGGTCGTTTACCGCGTCGGCATCTGAGGTGTGGTGCGACCGAACTCGTCGCCTTGACTTCAAGTATTGGGACAGCCGAGTCAGGAGCCAAATCTCTGACATCGTGAGCGCGGACGGCCTCACAATTGGCGACCTGAACTTGATCGAGACAGTCAGGGGGAAGAGCCCGGCGGCGACTATTTATGTCGATCGCGAGGATGGATATGCACGCGTACTTAAGGCCGGGTCATCGACCACTCATTATGGTGAGATCGTAGACTCGGGTGACTGGATAGAAAAGTCGACCTTCGACGAGATGCCAGACTCTTGCAAGGTAAGGCGTGGCGACGTGCTACTCGCCTCAACGGGTGACGGCACTCTCGGCAAAGCCGGCGTTTACGACGACGATATCCCCGCAATCGCGGATAGCCACATGACGATCATCCGAGTGGATCCCAAGGTCGTGGACCCCTTCTACCTGGCTGATTTCCTGCGGTGCGGCTTCGGAAGGGTGCAGTCGGACAGGCTTTACACGGGCTCTACCGGGCTCATCGAGCTAACGCCTGAGCATGTGGGTCGGATTGTTGTGCCTCTGCTGAGCGGGACCCAGGAGCAGCAAGCTCGCTCGGAGAAGCTTCGTGAAGCCGAGCGGTCAGTTCGTACGTCGATTAATGAGGCCGAGGAAAGGTTGCGTACCACCTGGAACGACTTCCGTGGCTTCGCGTTAGACCCGTACGCCCAAGCGGCAGCCCCCGCCGATGAACCGTCCGACAGTACGCCGCTACCCACGCCCGCATAACGCCGCAGCCCATCCCGTCGCCGTCGACCCGCCCCATGTGGGAGCGGGCCTCCGCCCGGCCCGCCACGTCAAGCGGACCTTGACATAGGTTCGGACGCTGGCGGGTCGGGCGGTGGTCTGCTCGGCTTGCCCGGGTCGACGGTGACGGGATGGCTCGCGCAACCACCCACGGACCGCAACGCGCCGACGGGGTTGCAACCATCTCGGAGCCCGAGCGCCCCCGCCGGAGGCGCAGTAACCGCAACCCCGCGACCGCTGCCAGCTCGCCGACGTGGCCGGCGTGCGCTCCCCTGCGCCGCGCGGGCTGGTGGCCGCGCGGCCCGGCCGGCTGCCGGCCCACTACCACCCGGTCAACCGCCCTGTCGTTCTGCGGCGGCCCCTTGGGTTTCCCGCTTCCGCGCCAGCCGCCGGGCGTGTTGCGTGGCCGGAGTCGTAGCGCCAGCGGAGCGACGGTCGCGCGCCCAGGCGGCGGCGCGTGCGGCCCGTTCAGGGCCGCCTTGAAGACGTACAGAAACTTTGAACCACTTCGCTGGCTGCCGGCCGGTCTGGTGTCGTCGGCCACCGGACACGGGATGGTGCGGACCGAGTGCGCTCCGTACCCTGGGCGGCATGGCCGCCCTCGTCGATGCCGCTCGGGAAGTCGCGCGGCAGCTGTTGGAGACGCCGTTGCCCCGCCGTTGGAGTCACGTCCAGGCCGTCGCTGCCAAGGCGGACCGGATCAGCGCGGCGGTACCGGTCGAGGATCGTGACGTGCTGGTGGCGTCGGCGTGGCTGCACGACGTGGGTTACAGCCCGGACCTGGTCGACACCGGCTTCCACTCCCTCGACGGTGGCCGTTGGCTACGGCGTGAGAGGTACGACGAGCGGATTGCCGCTCTGGTGGCTCACCACTCCTGTGCCTGGCTGGAAGCAGAGGAACGTGGGCTCGGCGAGGTCCTGGCCGCCGAGTTCCCTCGGGAGGAAACCGCGGTAACCGATGCTCTCTGCTTCTCGGACATGACGACCGGGCCGGACGGGCAGGACTTCGAAGTTCTGGAACGGCTGGCGGAGATCCGGTCGCGGTACGGGCCGGAGCACCTGGTGACCCGGTTCATCGGTCGGGCAGAGCCGGAGATGGCCGCCGCTGTGCAGCGGACTCAGCGCCGGTTCGCCGGCAACGCTCAGCGTCAGCCGATATAGGGCTGCGCCTCGTTCTCGTAGCCGTGGGTGATGCGGAGCAGGGTTGACGGGTGGATGTCGTACGCGGCCACCTCGTCGCGGGCAACCCACCGGACTTCGCGTGACTCGTCGCTCGGGGTCGGGGTGCCGCTGACGGGTGCGGCGCGAAAGCAGAGGGAGAACTGCTGCCGCACCTCGCCGTCGGAGTATGCGATGACGTGTCCGGGGTCGGAGTAGACGCCGACGACGCCGGTCACCTCGACGGTGATGCCGGTTTCCTCGTGGGTCTCCCGGACGGCTGCCTCTGCAACTGACTCGCCGATCTCCTGGCCACCGCCGGGCAGAGACCACAGGCCGTTGTCGGTGCGCTGGATAAGCAGCACCCGACCTTGTGCGTCTCGGACGAAGACGGAGACGGCCACGACGATGCTGTTGGCCTTCGGTGCGTTCGGGTCGTGGTAGTGCTCGGTCCTCGCCATGGATCTAGGTTGCCACCTCGCCGCCCGGCTGTGACTTCGAGGAGGCAAGAACCCTGTCGAAGCTGTCGGAGTAGGTGCGGAACAGATCGCCGCCGTTGAGCTTGCGCAGGTGCATCACGGGGGCGTGTGGTGCCGGGAACCCGAGTACGTGCATGTTCACCAGCATTTCGTCGTCGAACCGGTAGATCGAGTTGTACAGCGTCGTGTCGTGATAGCGCACCTTGACTCCCGGAACGCCATCGAGCCGGTTGTAGTACTGCTGGACCTGGCGGATCTTCGCCGCCATAACACCGGGCGCACCCTCTTCGACGCTCTTCCGCTCGATGGCAGCGCTGGTTGGGTCACCGAGCAGAACCGTAACGGCGACTCCGTCGATCGCCTTCTGGCGCAATGTGTCGATGAGTCGCGGGTCCTGCTCGACGAGGAATAGGCCGGCGTAGGCCAGGACGTCGATCCGCTGCTCGGCCCGTTCGATCAGTTGATGCCACAGGTCGTACGGCACCGATGAACGCCGGGAGTAGAGCTGAACCATCTCGCTCTGGCCGATTCTCGACGCCTTCTCCGGCGTCACTGCCTTCGGCCACAGGTAGGGCACGTCCTGTCGCACCATCGCCGCAATGGCGTGCTGGTGCCGAGGGTACGGCGTGCGGTCCTGCGTGATCCACCGCTCCACCGTCTTCGGGTCGACGCCGATCCGCTCGGCCACCGCGACCGGGGTGAGGCCGTTTCGCAGGATGGCATCGCGCAGTCGCTCGTTCGCCATCGAACCCTCCTCAAGGGACAACTAGGGACAAGTTCATGCTATCCAAGACGTCCTTTAGTCGTCCAGCCCATCGGATGGGTCGTCTCCTGGAATCGAGGATTCTCTTTCTCAGAGAGGCCACGAGCAAGAGTCCACCGGGGACAAGCTCAACGACTGGCCCGAGACACAGGAGGTCTGTAAGTGAAGCTGTACGTGGACACCAAGGCGAAGCAGGTGACGGTGTCGAAGGACCCGGAGCCGAAGAACGACCAGAACGGCAATCAGCGGTCGGAGAAGGGAACGGGCCGGCTCATGTGGTCCACCCAGGTCTTCGTTCTCGACGAGAACGGCGGTGAGGTCATCACCATCACCACGGCGGGTGAGAAGCCGGGCGTGATGGTGGGGCAGCTCATCGAGGTCGAGCAGTTGGAGGCCATCCCGTGGGCGACCAACGGGCGTAACGGCGTCGCGTTCCGTGCGATCTCGCTGAAGCCGAAGGCTGGTTCGGCGGCCAAGTAAGTCCTTCGCACAGCGTGCTGTGTGAAGCCTGCGGTGTCTCCTGAAGCGGCCTACGGTCCGCTGACCTGATCCACCTCGGTCCGGGAATGTTACTGACTCCTACATTCCTGGCCCCGGCAATCCGTGGTTGCCGTTCTCGAAATTGTGGCGTGGGGTCGGTACTGGCTTCTATGCCTGCCGGCCCCTCTGCCCTCCACCTGTTTGGAGGTCCCCTATGGATCCCGATACCACTCTGACGGAAATCCGGGAACTGCTCGCCCACCAAGACAGCCCGGAAGGGTTCGGTGGTCTCGACACCCTCAACCTGATCGAGCTTGTGGAAGCGCTCGACAAGTGGTTGTCCCACGGCGGGCATCTGCCGGCCGCGTGGGTCGTCAACCGCCCGCACTGACCAGCCAACTGGTCATCGGAAGTAAGCGGCGCGGGGTCGGTCTGACTCCTACATCACCCGACCCCGTCGCCTCAACTCATCCAGCCCAACCACTGGGAGGACTCGTCGTGTCTAAGTCTAGCCCTCGCCGTCCGTTCGGCGGGAAGTCAACCGGAACGGTGACGGTCATCGAGGCCCGTGTTCACCGCTCCTGGGCTCGGAACGCCCGGATGGCGTTCGTCCTGACGGCGGTCATCGCCGGCCTGTTGGCGGCCGTGGTCGCCTCCTCCTACATGCACCCGATCCTGGCCTTGTTCGTCGCTGTTGCTGTCGGCGTGCCGTTGGGTGGGATCGTGTGGGTGCTGGTCCGTATCTGGCCGGTGATCCGGCTGCTGTGGTGGTGGACCCCGGAAATCGGCCTCGCCGGTCTGCTCCTGACCGGCTGGGTTCAACTCGCCGCGAACACTCCGACCCTGGTGACGCTTCTCGTCGTCGCCCTGGTCGTCGGCGTCCCGGCCGGTGTGACTCCGGTCCGCCGCCGGCTGGTGGCGTGGGGATGGTGCCTCGTGGTGCGGCATCGGCTGCGGGTGTGCTTCGCGCAGTTCATCATCGCCAACCAGTCCGGCAGTCTGCCGCTGATCCTGTGGGCCGCCCCGACCCCGGTCGGTGAACGTGTCTGGGTCTACCTGCGCCCTGGCCTGTCGGTCAAGGACCTGGAAGGCCGGCTGGACAAGATCGCCGTGACCTGCCACGCCTCCACCGTGCTCATCGAACGGGCATCGGACGGCAATTCCGCCTACGTGCGGTTCGACATCAAGCGCCGTGAGGTGCTGACCGCCAACGTCGGGTCGCCGCTGGTCGACGTGATCGACCCGGACACCCCCACCGTCGAGCAGGCACCCCCGGTGGTGCCGACCGCTCTGGACCTGCCCGACGTGCAGGCACCCACCATCACCCTGCCCAAACAAGGTGATCGGAAGCCGGCCAAGCCGGCCGCGACCACGACGGCCAACGGCACCAAGCCTGCGGCCACGTCGGCGGACGCCGACGACGACGTCTCCGACTGGATCTGACGCGCCTTACGGCCCACTGCCGCGCGCTGTCTGCGCAATTTCTCTTATGGAAGGACGGACCCTCATGTCCGAAGTCATCGCCAACTTTCCTCCTCCATCTTCCGATGGCGTTGCTATCGCGCATCAAGCAGTCGCCAACGGCGACTGGGACGAAGTGGACGCCCCCCTTTACCGGGCGTTGCTGGCAAACCTCCTTGTTGATTACCGCCGGTTGGAGCACTTCATTCGGTGGCTCAACCACGAAGGCACCCAGGACCAGAACATGCCCGGTGCCTACCTGGTGCTGACTGCCGAGGAACGGCAGCACTTCCTGTCAATCGTCGAGGCACACGCCCGGAATCTGCTGGCCAACGTCGCTGCGGCTCGGGAGCAGATCCCATCCGGCGACAACCTCGCCAACTAACCCACCTCGTGGGGCCAGCTGACGCGCTGGCCCCACCAGCCGCCAACCGCCGAAACGGAGACACTCCCATGCACAGCACCACTACTACTGCGAACGCCGGGATTCCGGTGGGGCCTGGCCTGTCGATGTTCGACCCGATCTTCATCGGCATCGACGAGTTCGGCCAGCCCGTCTACATCACCCTCGCCTACCGCAACCTCCTCGCCGGTGGCGAACCCGGCGGAGGTAAGTCCGGCCTGCTCAACGCCATCGCCGCCCACGCCGCCCTGTCCGTCGACAGCCGTCTGGTCCTCCTCGACGGGAAGTTGGTCGAGCTGGGGCAGTGGGAAGACTCCGCCGACGCGTTCATCGGGCCTGACATGCCCGCCGCCCTCGACGTCCTACGACGCCTCCAGCTGGTGATGAACAACCGCTACGCGTGGCTGCGCGCCCACAACCGGCGCAAGCTCACCGCCGCCGACCGCCTCTCCGTCATCACGGTCCTGGTCGACGAAATCGCCTTCTACTCCGCCACCGTCGGCACCAAACAGGAACAGGAAGAGTTCGTCGCCCTGCTCCGCGACCTCGTCGCCCGGGGCCGCGCCGCCGGCATCCCGGTGGTCGCCGCGACGCAGCGGCCGTCGTTCGACATCATCCCCACCTCGCTGCGGGACCTGTTCGGCTACCGCGCCGCGTTCCGCTGCACCACCCCCAACAGCTCCAACATCGTCCTCGGCCACGGATGGGCCGAGCAGGGCTACACGGCAACCGACATCGCCCCCACCAACCAGGGAGCCGCCTACCTCATCGCCGAAGGCGGCATCCCCCGCCGTATCAAGGTCGCCTACCTCACCGACGCGCAGATCGCCGGCATCGCCGACTACGCCGCCTGGATCCGCCGACCCGGCACCCCCGTCACCCCGGCCGGCTCTCCCACTGATTGGGGGATGGCGGCATGACCACCCGCGAACGCGCCTACACGAAGGCCAGCAACCAGCGCGCGAACCAGTACACCGAAATCTGGGTCGTCGGCAATCCGGAAGACCTGGCCGTGATGATCCAGGCCGCCAGCGCCACGGGCCGGCTCGTCTACGTCTCCGCCCCACACCTGATGGGCGGCGACGACACCCGACACCGCCGCTACCTGCGGCTCCGCAACCGATAGCAGTCGACGGAACCGGCTCACGCCCTGCAAAAGCCGATCCGGTTCCGCCGACCTCCACCAAGCCCTTCTGAAAGGACGTGGCTGCCATGAAGGCTACCCAAAACCCACCCACCGCAGTTCAGGTCACACCCGCTGACCTGCTGAGGATGGCTGCCCTCTACCTACGCCGGCACGGCTGGCACCAGGGCCGCTACTACGCCGCTACCACCACCTGGAACCCCACCCCGCCGGCCTGTGCCGCCGGGGCCATCGGCATCGCCACCGCCGGCCACCGAGTGGAGCACTTCTCCCAACTCGACCCGGACGCCCTGGGCGACTACCTCGCCGCACTCGCCGCGTTCGTCGACTACCTCGACACCGCGTATCCGCTGTTCCTCGTCGACGAGGACGGCTTCGTCATCGACGAGCACACCTCCCCCTACTCGTGGAACGACGACCCGACCCGGACCGCCGAGCAGGTCATCACCGCCCTTGAAACCGCCGCCGACGAATGGGACCACCTCCACACCACCGGAGGTGAGAACCGGTGAACACCGTCAAGAAGTCCTTGACACCCCGCGTCCCCGCGCAGAAGCGGCGCGACGTCGTCGAGAACACCGAGTTCGCCGGCTTCGCTCGGCGCATCATCCGCGCTCACGGTCGCCGCGTCGCCACCGGAGACGTCGAAGCACTCCGTGACCTGACCGCCCTGTCGGCGGTCATCGACCAGGCCATCACTGACGCCGTCATCGGCCTGCGCCAGTTCGGCTACTCCTGGGCCGAGATCGGCTCCCGCCTCGGCATCTCCCGACAGGCCGCCCAACAACGCTGGGGCGGTGATCGGCCGTGACCGACTTCGCTGACCACATCGGGCTGCGGGTCCGCTTCTACGACCCGCTCGGCACCCGCCACGGGTTCCCCACCTTCCCCTACCTGATGGCCCCCACCGGCCTGGCCACCCGCCGCCAACTCCGCGCCGCCGGCCTCCGACCCGGCGGTCACGACCCGGTCGCCCAGATCCTCTGGCGACGCGGCAAGCGGGTCGCCTACCTCTACCGCCTCGACCTCGCCGCACCCAAACGCACCGCCACCACCGCCCAACGGGCCGCTATCGCGAAGGCGCTGCGTGCCCGCCGGACCTGCCGGAACTGCGGCCAGGTCAAGCCCTACTACATCCCGCGCCGCTACGGCTGCTGCCTCGACTGCCACGAAGGAGACTCCTGATGGGCGTCCTGATCACCTTCGCCGTCATCCTCCTCATCGGTGCCGCCATGGCCTACATGGGCGGTGTCCGATGAACCCTCAACCCATCACCACCGGCACCCGCTTCGAAGGTGTCGTCCTGGTCCTCATCCTGCTCACCGTCGCCGGCTTCGCGGGAGCCGCCTCGTTCACCCACGTCAAAGACTGGACGCTTGCCAACTCCCCGACCGGCACGGGCGAGTGGTTCGGCTGGGCCAACGCCGTCATCTCCGAACTCGTCCCCATCGCGTGCCTAATGACCATCCGCCGACGCCGCCGTGTCGGCGCTCCCATCGGCTACCCCCTGTTCCTGCTCGTTGCCGCTGCCAGCCTGTCCCTGGCCGCACAGTTGGCGGTCGCCAAGCCCGGCGTCTCCGGCTGGCTCCTGTCCGCCGTCCCCGCCCTGGCCTTCATGGCCCTGGTCAAACTCGTCCTCGCCCCCACCAAGGGCACCAACCCCCCGTCGTCTACGCCGGTTGAGCCTGCCGAACCCATCCACGTCCAAGCCGCCGAACAGACCAGCGAAGCGCCTGCCGCCATCACCGCACCCGAACGGACCCCGGTCCCTACGGTCGAGCCGGTCTCGGCTCCGGAACCTGTCACCGCGCCGACCGTCGAACCGGTCGACGTTCCCGCGCACTTGTTGCCGATGGCCCGGTTCTCGGCCGTGCAGCACGAACAGGCCACCGGACGGCCCATCACGGTCGACGAGATGGCCGACCGACTCGACATCACCCCGGCCGTCGCCGGCCACCTGCTGGCCACTCTCAACGGCGGTGGGCGATGACCATCGTTCTCGTCGACGTCGAGCACGTCACCCACACCTGCCCCGCCGACCCGGAACCGCACCCGTTCGACACCCGCCGCACCGTCATCGACGTCATCCCCGGCGGTCCCTGCCGGACTCCGGTCACCATCCGCTGCGGCAACGTGACCACCCAAATTGCCTGTCACCGGCATGAGCCGGCCAAGCGCCAATGCGGCGCCTGCCGCGTCATCGTGCGCGAACGCACCATCACCACCCGCCCCCACACCATCGGGGTTGCGGCTTGATGGCGTCGACGCTGGACCTCACACCCCGGACCATCACGGCCCGGGGTGTGGGCTCGAACGCCGACACCACACCCGTGTACGACTACACCGCCGCCGGCTCCGCTCTCCTGCGTGCCACCCGTCCGGACTACTTCGGCTGGCTGGAACATGTCCGCGCCGCCGCCGGCTGCACCCGCCCGATCCGCCTCGCCGGCCAACTCCTCACCGTCGAGCAATCCACTGGCCGGGTGCTGGAGCAGCGGCACACCGACGCCATGCCCGACGCCGCGATCTACACCGCCTGCGGCAACCGCCGCGCCACCGTGTGCCCGTCGTGCGCGCACACCTACCAACGCGACGCGTTCCAGCTCCTGCGGGCGGGCCTGGTCGGCGGCAAGGGTGTGCCGGAGACGGTCGCCTCGCATCCGGCGGTGTTCGCCACCTTCACCGCACCATCGTTCGGCACCGTCCACACCCGCGTGATCCGCAAGCACACCTGCGGCAACCGGCGTCGCTGTGACTGCCGGGCCGAACCGTGCCACGCCCGTCGGGATGTCGGCCTGTGCGAGCACGGCCGTCCCGCCGTCTGCTGGGCTCGTCATGAGTCCGGTGACGCGGTGCTCGGTCGGCCGTTGTGCCTGGACTGCTACGACCACGACCACCAGGTCGTGTGGAACCTGTTCTCCGGGGAGCTGTGGCACCGCACCAAGCAAGCCGCGGAACGCTACCTCGCGAAGCTCGCCCGCCGTCGTGGCATTTCCCGCGTCGAGGTGGTCACCGCCTCTGGCAACATCCGCAAGGTTCCTCCGGTGCGGCTCTCGCCGGGCAAGGTGGCGGAGTTGCAGGCGCGGGGAGCGGTGCACTTCCACGCCATCGCCCGCCTCGATGGCGTCCACCCCGACGACCCCACCGCCGTCGTCCCACCCCCGCCCTGCTTCGGCGTCGGCGACCTGGTCGACGCGCTGCGCCATGCCGCCGAACAGATCGGCTTCCACACTCCGACCCACCCCGACCGGCCCGACGGATGGCCGATCACCTGGGGTGAGCAGGTCGACCTACGGCCGATCACCGCCGACGGAGCTGGTGAGGTCACCGATGGCATGGTCGCCGGCTACCTTGCCAAGTACGCCACCAAAAGCACTGAGGCCACCGGGCACACCTCCACCCGCCTGACCGCCGACACGATCGGGGACTACGCCGACCCCGACGGCGACCACACCGCCCGCCTCATCGACGCCTGCTGGCGCATCGGCCGACCCACAGGCACCCCCGTGCCACTGTCCGAGCGGCCCCGGGAGCCTCGACCCCGGCCCGGCTTCGTCCCGCGCTGGGAGTGCCCCGACTGCGGCACCCACACCCGCTACGCCGCCTGCCCCGTCTGCGTCGCCCACCGTCAAGCCGCCCTTGACACCGAACCCACGAAACCCGCCACCGGCAACCCGTACGCCCGGCTACGCCGCTGGGCGCACATGCTCGGCTACGGCGGTCACTTCCTCACCAAAGGCCGCCGCTACTCGGTCACCTTCCAACTTCTGCGCGACACCCGCGTGAGCTTCCGGCGGCACGAGCATCACGACCAGGCCGACGAGCACCCCGGCGCGTTCCGCGCCGTCGAGCACCACGACGACGACACGACTCTGATCGTCGGCACCCTCACCTTCGCCGGCGTCGGCTGGCACACCTCGGGTGACGCCCTCCTCGCCGCCACCGCCGCCGCCATGGCCCGTGAGCGACACACCACCGGCCGCGAAGAACTCGCCCATGAACTCGCCCATGAACTCGCCCATGAACTCGCCCATGAACTCGGCACTACCCCGGCCGGCACCGCGCCGGCTGCCGCCTGATCCGAGAGACCTGAGGAGGTCACCGTAATGAGCACCACCGCCCGCCCGGCTCCGGTCGTCCGGCTCGTCCCTCGTACGGGGGCGACCGTCGTCGAGCCGGTCACCTACACCGTGCGCGAGGTCGCCAAGCTGCTGGGCATCTCGCTCGGCAGCACCTACGCCCTCGTCCGCGACGGCACCATCCCGGCGACCCGCCTGGGTGGCCGCTGGTTGATTCCCCGCACCCGCTTCCACGCCTGGCTTGACGGCGTCGCCGAGCAACCCGCCGCCACCGGCACCGAGCACCGTCGGGGGCGCTGATGGGCTTCGTACGCAAGACCTCGGCCGGCACCTTCCGTGCGTGCTGGCGCGATCCTGCCGGCCAGCAGAAGTCGAAGAGTTTCCGCACGAAGCGGGAGGCCAACGCCTACCTGGTGGAGGTCGAAGGCAGCCTCAACCGGGGCACCTACGTCAACCCGCACGCCGGCCGGACCCGCTTCGGTGACTTCGCTCAGCAGTGGCTCGCCACCCGCTCAGTCGAGGCACGCACCACGGAACGGACCGTGTCGCTGCTGCGGGCGCATGTTCTGCCCAAGTGGGGTGACTGGCCACTCGGGAAGGTCGACTTCATGTCGGTGCAGGAGTGGGTGACCGGGCTCGGTCGTGACCTCGCCCCGGCAACGGTGGGCAAGTGCTACCAACTGCTCTCGATGATCCTCCGCACCGCCGTGCAGGCAAGGCTGATCGCGGTCAACCCCGCCGAGGGGGTGAAGCTGCCTCGGGACCGGTCCCGGGACGTCAAGCCGGTCACGATCAGCCGGGAAGACTTCTTCGGCAAGCTGCTGCCGGCCGTGCCGCCCCGTCACCGGGCCATCGTCTGTGCCGCCGCCGGGGCCGGGCTCCGCTGGGGCGAGTGCGCCGGGCTCACCTGGTCGTCAGTCGACCTCGACCGGGCATCGCTGCGCGTCGTCCAGGTCGCCGAGGAGACCCACGGCGGGATTATGCTGCGCCCGTACCCGAAGAGTCGCGCCGGAGTACGGACCGTGCCGCTGCCCGGCTTCCTCGTCGACGCGCTGCGCCAGCTGCATGCCGCCGCCGACAACTCGGACCCGCGCACGCTGGTCTTCCGCGACCGGGTCGGCCGTCCGCTGCGCCGGTCGAACTTCCGCCGTCGGGTCTGGCTGCCCTCGCTGGTCCGCGCCGGGCTCCTCGGCCAGGTCGTCGACGCCGGCCCGCACCGGTACCGGGCGCAATGGCCCGACCGGGAAGGCATCGAGTGGTCGGCGGAGGTCACCACCGAACGGGAAGCGGTCGCCTGTATCGCGGCCAAGGCCGTCGGCGGGATGCGGTTCCATGACCTGCGGCACGCCTACGCCACCTGGCTGGTCACCGACGGCGTACCGATCAACCTGGTGCAGCGGGTGATGGGCCACGAGCAGGCGTCCACCACGCTCAACCGGTACACCCACACCCCGGACGACTACGCCGCCCGCGTCCTGGCGGCCTTCGACGGCTCTGCTGCCTCTCTGCTGCCTCTGGCCCCGGAGACGCCGCAGGATGAGGCTACTGGCGACATCGGGGACGACCTGTGAGCAGCACCGGAGCACTCACGGCGCAAAGGGACGACCCCCGTCGGGGGGAGACGGGGGTCGTCTGAAGGTTCGGCTCCGGGGGGGTCGAGCCGAACCCGCTCAGCGGTCACGGGGGGTGCAACCGCCGAGGGTCTGCCGGTGTACGAGATATGAATGGTTGTGCTCTGCACAAGTCTGCCTGAGCGGACCTGTGTACGTCGAGTGGTGTAACCTCCACTCCCCGCGAAATCCTGTTCGCAGCGTGTGACCGCGGTCACTCTTCGCAGGCGGGTGGGGGCGGCCCGCAGGTCCGAGTGCTCTTCAGCCCCCGGGCACCCGCCGACCATAGTGCATCGGGCTAGACTTTCGCGCCGTGGGCCGAAGTGCCGCTTTCTTCGATCTGGACAAGACCGTCATCGCCAAGTCGAGCGCCCTGGCGTTCGGCAGGCCGTTCTACCGGGACGGCCTGATCACTCGACGTGATGTGGTCAAGTCGGCGTACGCGCAGTTGATGTTCCGGCTGGGCGGCACCGACGAGCAGACCATGGCCCGGACCCGCGACTATCTCGCCACGCTCTGCAAGGGGTGGCCGGTGGAGCAGGTCCGCCAGATCGTCGCGGAGACACTGCATGAGCTGATCCACCCTTATGTGTACGCGGAGGCCGCCGCGCTCATCGAGGAGCATCAGGCCGCCGGACGGGACGTGGTGCTGGTCTCCGCCTCGGGCGAGGAGATGGTGCGCCCCATCGGCGCGTTGCTCGGGGTGACCGACGTGATCGCCACCCGGATGGGCGTGGTCGACGGTCGGTACAGCGGTGAGGTCGAGTTCTACGCCGCCGGTCCCCGCAAGGTCGAGGCGGTCAGCGAGCTCGCCACCGCCCGCGGCTACGACCTGGCCGACTCGTACGCCTACTCCGACTCGTACAGCGATCGCCCGTTGCTGGAGTGCGTGGGTCATCCGTCGGTGGTCAACCCGGACCGGCAGCTACGCCGGCTGGCGGTGGAGAACGCCTGGCCGGTGCTCGAGTTCCGGCATCCGGTGCCGCTGGGCCGGCGGCTGCGCGAGCGGCCCGCCGTTCCGGTCGCCGCGGCGGCGCTCGGCGTGGGCGTCGGAGTGGCCATCGGCATCGCCTGGTACGGCCGGCACCGCCGCACCCGCGCCCCCGCCTCGCCAGCCTGACCGGCCGAGCATTGCACCCGTACCCGGGCCAGCCTCGCCCCGCCTGACAGCGCAGGCGCACGAGCAGCCGTGCCCGGTCAGGCGGCCAGGATCTCGTCGCCGATCGCGGTGAGCTGGTCGGCGCCCACCTCGACGGCGGACATGTAGTGGCGGAGCCAGGATCGCAGGCCGTCCGGGGTGCCGGTGGCGAAGGAACCGGCCGCGCCCACGTACTCCGGCTCGCGTTCCCGGTGCCCTATATCGACGGCGAGCAGGCCGCGTGGGTCGAATCCGGTGGAGAGCAGCACGAGACGGGCCGCGCCCCGGGCCACCACGCCCGACGGGCCGGCGAACGGCCGCAGGTTGAGCAGTTCGCCGTGCACGACGGCGGCCAGCACCAGCGGGGTGACCCGGGTGCCGCCGGTCACCAGCGTGGCCAGGGCGTCGAGCCGGGCGGCGACCACCGGGTCGTCGACCGGGCGGCCCAGCTCGGCTTCGGTGACCATCTCGCGGGCGGCGAGCACGTGCAGCTTCGCCAGCGCCTGCCGGGGGGCCTTCGGCCAGAGTTCACTGAGCCCGGGCAGGGCTCCGGCCACCCGCAGCGCACCCTGGAGCACCGGTTCGGTGACGGTGCCGGCGCGTACCGCCTCCCGCTCGTGGTGGTGGCCCTCCAGGCCGGCGCTGGCCACCGCGGAGCGCAGGCTCACCTCTGCGGCGACCTGGCCGCCGTGGCGGCGCAGCGCCCGATGGCCCAGCGCCCGGTCGAACCGGTCACGGGCACGCTCCACGGCGGTAGCGATGTCGGCGAGGTCGAGCAGCGGCGCGAGCGGATCGGCGGTCACCCCGACACGTTAGCGATGATGCCTGTCGCCCCGGGCGCGAGTCACCGGCAACGCGATCCCCGCCACCTGCATGGCCGATGAGTAGGGCTGCCCTGCCCCTCGGCGCGTGGGAGGGGCCGTTGAGCGACGGGCGCGTCGGGGATCGGTCGCCACGCTCGGCCGCCGCGACTAACCTCCGGGAGAGACCCAGGTCACCCGAGCAACGAGGAGTCACCCCATGAGCGAGCGGCAGCGAGCGAATCATCAATGCAGCGCGCTGGTGCCTCAGGGCGGCACGAAGCGAAGCGGAGTGCCGGCATGAGCGAGGCATTGGCCAATCTGCTGAACGAGACGCGCCAGTTCCCGCCGCCGGCCGAACTCGCCGCCGACGCCAACGTCACCGGGGACGCGTACGCCGAGGCGGAGGCCGACCGGCTCGCCTTCTGGGAGCGTCAGGCGGCCCGGCTGGCCTGGAGCAAGCAGTGGGACCAGGTGCTGGACTGGTCCCGGCCGCCGTTCGCGAAGTGGTTCGTCGGCGGGCAGTTGAACGTGGCCTACAACTGTCTCGACCGGCACGTGGAGGACGGCCGGGGCGACAAGGTGGCGATCCACTGGGAGGGCGAGCCCGGCGACAGCCGCACCATCACCTACGCCGACCTGCACCGGATGACCTGTCAGGCGGCGAACGCGCTCACCGACCTCGGGGTGACGGCCGGTGACCGGGTGGCGATCTACCTGCCGATGATCCCGGAGGCCGCGGTCGCGATGCTGGCCTGTGCCCGGATCGGCGCCACGCACAGCGTGGTCTTCGGCGGCTTCTCCGCCGACGCGCTGACCAACCGGATCCAGGACGCCTCGGCGAAGGTGGTGATCACCGCCGACGGCGGGTACCGGCGCGGCAAGCCGTCCGCGCTCAAGCCGACCGTCGACGAGGCGGTGGCGAACTGCCCGTCGGTCCAGCACGTCCTGGTGGTTCGGCGTACCGGCGAGGAGGTCGGCTGGTCCGAGCGGGACCACTGGTGGCACGAGACGGTGGAGCAGGCGTCGGCCGAGCACACCGCGGAGTCGTTCGACTCCGAACACCCGCTGTTCATTCTCTACACCAGCGGCACCACCGCCCGCCCGAAGGGCATCCTGCACACCACCGGCGGTTACCTGACCCAGGCCGCGTACACCTCGTACGCGGTCTTCGACCTGAAGCCGGACTCCGACGTCTACTGGTGCACGGCGGACATCGGCTGGGTGACCGGTCACTCCTACATCGTCTACGGCCCGCTCGCCAACGGCGTGAGCCAGGTGATGTACGAGGGCACCCCGGACACTCCGCACAAGGGCCGCTTCTGGGAGATCGTCGACCGGTACCGGGTGACCATTCTCTACACCGCGCCAACGTTGATCCGCACCATGATGAAGTGGGGTGAGGAGATCCCGGCCGAGCACGACCTCTCCTCGTTGCGGCTGCTCGGTAGCGTCGGCGAGCCGATCAACCCCGAGGCCTGGATGTGGTACAGGCAGCACGTGGGGCGGGGTGAGCTGCCCATCGTGGACACCTGGTGGCAGACCGAGACCGGCAGCATGATGATCTCGCCGCTGCCGGGCGTGACCGCCGCCAAGCCGGGTTCGGCGATGACCCCCCTGCCGGGTGTCGTCGCGGACGTGGTGAACGACCAGGGCCAGTCGGTGCCCAACGGCGGCGGCGGTTACCTCGTGCTGCGGGAGCCGTGGCCGTCGATGCTGCGTACCATCTGGGGCGACGACAACCGGTTCATCGAGACGTACTGGTCGCGGTTCGGCGCGGGTGCCAGTGGCGACGCCAACGCCCCGTGGATCTACTTCGCCGGGGACGGCGCCAAGAAGGACGACGACGGGCACGTCTGGCTGCTCGGCCGGGTCGACGACGTGATGCTGGTGTCGGGGCACAACATCTCCACCACCGAGGTGGAGTCGGCGCTGGTGTCGCACCCGTCGGTGGCGGAGGCAGCGGTGGTCGGCGCGACCGATCCGACCACCGGGCAGGCGATCGTCGCGTTCGCCATTCCCCGGGGCAGCACCGAGATCTCCGGCGAGGCCGGTGAGCAGCTCATCGCCGAGCTGCGCAACCACGTGGCGCGGACGCTCGGCCCGATCGCCAAGCCCCGGCAGATCATGCTGGTGCCGGAGTTGCCGAAGACCCGGTCCGGCAAGATCATGCGTCGGCTGCTGCGGGACGTGGCGGAGAACCGTTCGTTGGGTGATGTGACCACGTTGCAGGATTCGTCCGTGATGGACCTGATCGCCTCCGGTATGAGCGGCGGCAAGTCCGACGAGGACTGACGACAGGCGTACGACCCCAAGGGTGGCGGTCCGGGATCGGGCCGCCACCCTCGTCATGTTTCCGCACGTCGCACCAACGACGGGCACCCGAACTACCCCGACCAGGACACGGACCCGGATATGCCCGGCCCGACGAAGTCCGGCGGTCCACTGCACAACGAGATCCCCGAGCCGGACCGGCCGGGCGGACAGACGAGGAGATCGCCGCCGACGCGCGGGCAACGGACGAGTGGGACCGCCAGATCGGCGACACCGCCGTCTGGATCGGCGACCACACCATCCAGCCGGAGAACGGCGGTCGAAGCGTCTTCGACCACGAGCATGCCGGCGTTCGGTCGGATCGGCCCGGCACCCACGCCGACGGCACCAACCGATCGGCAGGACAGGGCCCTAGGCTGTCCGGCATGACCGAGCAGCGTGACGAGGCCGTCGACGAGTCCTGCGTACTCACCGAGGGGCCGTGGACGCACCGGTTCGTGGGTGCCAACGGCAGCCGCTTCCACGTCGTGGAGGCCGGCACCGGGCCGATGGTGCTCTTCCTGCACGGCTTCCCCGAGCACTGGTGGGCCTGGCACCGGATGCTACCGGCGGTCGCCGACGCCGGCTTCCGCGCCGTCGCGATGGATCTGCGGGGCTACGGCGCCAGCGACAAACCACCCCGGGGGTACGACGGCTACACCCTCGCGGCCGACGTCGCCGGGCTGATCCGGGCGCTGGGCGAGCGCTCGGCCACGCTGGTCGGCACCGGTGCCGGCGGCATGATCGCCTGGACCGCGGCGTCGTTCCATCCCAACCTGATACGCCGCCTGGTGGTGCTCGGCGCCCCGCACCCACTGCGGCTGCGGGCCGCCATCTTCGCTGATCCACGCGGTCAGTTCGCCGCGTCGACCCCGGCGCTGAGGTTCCAGCTGCCCCGGTACGAACACCTCCTCACCCGCGACAACGGCCGCGCGGTGGAGGAGATCCTGGGCCGGTGGGGCGGCGACCGCTGGGTCACCGGTGCCGACTTCTCCGACTACGCGCGGCGCTACCGGGAGGCCATGCGGATCCCGCAGGCCGCCTTCTGCGCCCTGGAGGGCTACCGGTGGGCGTTTCGATCGGGGCTGCGGCTGCACGGCTACCGGTTCGTGAAGCTGATGCAACGACCGCTGTCCGCTCCCACCCTGCAACTGCACGGCGCGCGGGACGTGGCCGCGTTGCCGCGCACCGCCCAGGGCTCCGGGCGCTACGTCAGTGCGCCGTACGAGTGGCGACTGCTCGACGAGGTCGGGCACTTCCCTCACCTGGAGACACCGGAACTGGTGCTCGGTGAGGTGCTGCGCTGGGCGAAGTCCTGACCCGCGCGGACGGGCTCAGACCCGCTGCTCGCGTACGTCGCTGACCTCGCCGACGGGGGCCCAGCCCTGGTAGACGCCGAAGTCGAACGCCTCCAACCGCATCGCCTGAGCGACCGGCCAGCGTCCACCGGTGTACTCGACCCGCAGCCATCCGTCGTGCTCGGCCAGCACGATGAACGGCTGCCCCTTCCAGGTGCAGGTGGTGCGGACGTACGCCAGTGCCTCGATCTCGTTCGCCGGGACCACCCGGACGTGCCGGCCGGGGCGCACCTCGGTGAAACCGTCGGTCGCGTCCGGCTGGTACAGCCGAACCTCGCCGCCGTCCGGGCTGGCCTGGAACTCCCGCCCGCGCCAGCGCGCCACATAGCCGTCCCGCATCACCGCTCACCGACCTCCTGCCAGGAGAGCGTGTCGGCGTCGAGCACGGCGATCAGCCGCTCGCTGCCCGAGGCGTCGATGCGCACCAGTTGAGCGCCGTGCGGCAACCGGACGCTGTCCACCTTGAACTCGGCGAGCACGTCGCTGCCCGAACCGGGGGCGAAGCCGTTGCCCCGGAACGGGGGCCGTTCGATCACCCAACCCTCCATCGCCCGCATGGCCGCCTCGTTCTGCCCGCCGTAGGGGATGCGGTACAGGCTCGGCCGGTACGCCGGCCACCTGAGCACGTAGATCTGTTCGGCGTCGGGCGCGAAGGGCGACTCGGCATGGTTGAGGCCGAGCGCCTGGTAGAGGGCGGCCGGGGTGGTGAGATGCGCCAACTCGCTCGCCCGGTGGACGAATCCGGAGACCCGGTCGTAGCCCCGTTCCAGGTAGTAGCCGAGTTGGCTCGGTGCGATCGCCTTCTGCATCACGATCGGCCGGGCCGGGTCGCCCGGCGGTGCCGCCTGTCGTGGACCGCTCGCCGGTGCGGGAGCCTCGACGGTCGGCTCGGGCTCGCCCTCAGCGTCGTCGCCGAGGCCGAGTTCGGCAGCCCAGTTGGCCAGTCCGACGATCTGCTCACCGGGCAGCTTTGCGCCCACCGGGGTGCCGGGGTTGACCGCGAACGACCACGCCGGGTCGGGCCACCTACGGATCAGCTGGACGAAGCGGACCTGGACCGTCTCGGCCGCCGGATCGGTGTGGTCGGCGAGGCGCTGCGGAGAGGTGTATGCCACCACGAAGGTCTGCCCGTCCAACTGCACCGCCGGCCAGACGAAACCCGGGTCGCCGGGGTGGCTACCGGGGGCGGAGTCGGCCGCGACGGGCATGAGGACCCGGGCCAGCAGCAGCGTGGACAGGAAGGTGTCGGTGCTGCCGGCCTCGGCGGCGCCGTACAGGTCCTCCTCCACCTCGTTGGCGGGCCGGAAGGGCGGCACGGCGACGGACGCGGTGGCCGCCTCGGACGCGGCGGGGTCGGGCACCGGGACTCCGGCGGCCACGGGCGCTTCCGTGGCCGGCGCGGTCGATGCGGGCACCGAGGACGGCGACGCCGTCGACGGCGGTGCGGACACCGGGGTGAACAGCGAGGGTGTCTCCGTGACCGGGGCGGCCGTCGGGTGGGCGGCGGCCGGAGGTGCCACCCCGGCGTCGGTGTCCGTCCGGGTCCGGCTGTCCGTTGCCGGGGTGACCGTCGGAGCAGCCACCGCCGGCTCGGGCATCACCGTCCGGACCGGAACGGTCGGCTCGGGCGTCACCGTCGGCGTCACCACGGTCGGCTCGGCTTCCGAGACGCTCGGCGTCGGAAAGCGCACCGTCGGCTCCGGATCGGCGGCTGTCGGCTCCGGTGCCGGCACGGGCGAGGCCGCCACCTCGGTGTCCTCCGGTGCCGGACGAGCGGACGGTGCCCCCGCCTGGGACACCGGCCCGCTGCCGCCGTGCGGTGCCCCGCCGGGGTGACCGTTGGTCATGGTGAGGTCGCGGGCCTCGATGATGGTGCCCTCTATGACGATCGGGGTGAAACCGCGGCGCGGCGCGGGCGGAGCGGAGACCGGCTCGGCCGCCGTGGCCGGCTCCTCCTCGACCGGCTGGCGCCGGGGTAGCGCCTGGGTCGGGTCACCGCCGCCAGCGGTCGGATCACCGCCGCCCGGTGCCGCCCAGCCCGCCGGGGTGCTCACCCGCAGCGGTCGGACCGGCCCGTCGGGCGGCGGCAGCGGTTGGGTCGCCTCCTCGTTCGGGACCGGTCGCGTCCGGGTGGTGGCCTGGTCGTTCTCGCTGAACACGAAGGCGCGAGTCGGCCCGTCGGACGGCGGTTCGCCGGCCGGTCCGCGCCGGGGGAACGGCTGACCGCCCCGGAACCGGGACGGTGGCGCGGCCCGCTCGGCAAGGCGGTCACCGCGATGCGTCGAGCGACCGTTGGCAGGCTCGAAGAAGGAGCGCTGAGCTGGCGGGTCGGAACCGGCCGGTCGTCCGTTGCTGGGCGCTCCGGGCCGCTCCGGCGCCACGGGCCATCCCGGCCCGGCAGAGCTCGGCTCCTCGTTCCGGCCCGGCGACGGCCGCCGTGGCGACATGCCGTCTCTGCTGGGGCCGTCCGGCCGGACACCGCCGAGATCACCCGGCCGCTGCGGGCCGGCCGCATCGGCCCGGCCCATCCCGCTGCCGTCGGGTCGAGCCGGGCGGGGCGGAGCGGGTGCCCGCTCGGCGGGCTCCGGTCGGTGCGGACCGGCGACCGTGCCCGCCGCCGATGGCACCCCGGGAAGATGGAAGGCCGCCGGCACCACCGGCGGCGCCGGGGAGACCTGGGTCGGCCGGACCGGACCCGGTTGCCGCGGTGGGGACGGCGGATTCGGCGTCGCCGGGGCGGGTGCCGCCGAGGCGGCGTCGCGGGCCCGGTTCAGCGCCTCCACGCGCTCCAACCGGGCACGGGCGCCCACCGTACGGCCGGGTAGCCGGACGTCACCTCGGGACAGCTGGGAGACGTACCAGGCGGGCAGGTAGCCCTCGATGGCCAGGCCCGGGTTCACCGCCAGCCACCACTCGTGGTTCGGCCAGCTCGCGGCGAGTTCGGCGTAGCCGGTGCGTCGGCTGGGGCCGGCGTGCTCACCGAGGCAGGCCCGCATCGCCTCGGCGGAGGTGAACGCCAGCACGTGTGTCCGGCCGCCGGTCGTCCAGGTGCCCCAGCCCACCGGCGTCTGCCCCGCGGCCGCCTGGGCGGAGACCGGTAGCAACAGCTCGACACCGGACAGGATACGGAAGTAAAGCTGCTGGTCATTGCCGTGCAGCGCGTCGCGCATCGCCGCCTCGGCCCCGGTGGCCGGCTCCCAGTCGGTCACGGCCACCCCTCCTCCCGGACACAGGCCATAGGTATCGGGTACAACCTACAAGGTGATCACAAGATCACAATGCCAGGCTGGCGGTGGCCCGCCCGGTTCACCAGCAACCGATAACATCCCGTCCCGGTGTCGACACGATGCGGAGGCGGTCGATGTACCGGGTACCAGGTGCGCGGCGGCACCGGCGGGATGCTCGACGCCTGCCGTACCTGATCCGGGCGGGTCTGGTCGCAGCCCTGCTGGCCGGCCCGATGACCCCAGGCGCGGTGACGCCGGCCCGCGCCGCGCCGGGATGCGCGTCGCCACCGGCACCGGCCCGACCGGTCGCCGCGACCCCGTGGGCACAGCAGCGGTACTCCCCGGAGCGCCTCGCCCGGCTGGCCACCGGTGCCGGAGTGACCGTGGCGGTGGTCGACTCGGGCGTGGACCGGCGGCATCCCCAACTGGCGGGGCGGGTGCTCGCCGGCGCCGACCTGCTCGATCCCGGCGGGGACGGTGGCCTCGACTGTGTCGGTCATGGCACCGGCGTGGCGAGCCTCATCGCCGCCGCGCCACGCGCCGGGACCAGCTTCCGTGGGCTGGCGCCGAAGGCCCGGATCCTGCCGGTCAGGGTCAGCGAACAGCAGGTCGTGGACGGGCGCGGGACGGGACGCACGGCAGCCCCACGGGACCTCGGCTGGGCCATCCGATGGGCGGTCGACCAGGGCGCCACCGTGGTCAACCTTTCCGTGGTGCTCTACGCCGACCACCCCACGGTCCGCGCGGCGGTCGGGTACGCGCTCAGCCGGGACGTGGTCGTGGTGGCCGCCGCCGGCAACCTCTCCGGTGGTGCCGAACGCCGCCCGTATCCGGCCACGTACGACGGGGTGCTCGGGGTCGGCGCGGTCGGCGCGGACGGGGCACGGGCCGACTTCTCGCAGACCGGCGCCCACGTGGATCTCGTCGCTCCCGGTGTCGATGTGCTGATCGCCGCCCCCGGGCACGGTCACCGCAGCGCCGACGGAACCAGTTACGCGGTGCCCTTCGTCGCCGCCACCGCGGCCCTGCTACGCCAGTACCGCCCGGACCTCGGCGCGGTCGAGGTGGCTCGACGGATCGTCGCCACCGCCGATCCGGCACCCGGCGTCGGGTACGGCGCGGGTGTGCTCAACCCGTACCGGGCGGTCACCGAGACCGGATCGATGTCGGAGCACCCGCGACCGGTGACCGGGCTGGCCGACGATCGGCCCGATTCGACATTGCTGGCGCAGCAGGACCGTCGGAGCGACGCGCGACGCCGGGCACTGCTGCTGACCGGCGTGGGGGTGCCGATGATGGCTGTTGTCGTGCTGGCCTCGGCGGTGCTGCCTCGGGGGGTACGCCGACGATGGCGTCCGGCCGACCATGACCACGACGCGGGGTGACGCCGATCTGCGTCACCCCGCCGTCCATGCGCAGCGGCTCACTGGAAGAGGTTGGTGTTCCGCTTCTCGGTGTCGAGATAGTCGGCCGCAGACTCGTCCACCGCGAGCTTGATGTCGCGCAGCATCACCTGGAGATCCTGCGAGGCGTTGCGCCACCGCGCCTGCCGCTGCTCGTAGGCCTGCTGGGCCGCGCCGGACCAGCTGGCGATCAGCGGCGCCGCATCGCGCTCCAACTCACCGAGTTGGGCGTCCAGTGTGTTCAGCGCCCGTTGGATGTCCGCGCTGGCCTGTTGCAGCGCAGCGAAGTTGACGACCAGCACACCGTGCTCCATCGGATTCTTTCTCCCTGAGGTCGTGGGCTCTAGAGCGGCAGTTGGATGCCGCCGCGGTTGGTGGCGGCCACCCGGGCGGCCGCCTCAGCGTCCGACGCGTCGTACCGCGTGCCGGCGGCGCGGATCGCGCCCGCCGTTTCTCGCAGGGCCTGCTGCAACCCGGCCTGATCCTCCGCCCACTTCCGTTTGACCTGCTCGAACGACCGGCCACCAGCCCCGCGCCAGGCCTGCTGAAGGATCTCCAGCTGGACCAGCAGTCCACTGAGCATCGACTGCAACGACTGGTCGGTCTGCTCGAACTTCGCCGCGGTCTGCTGCATCACCGCGGCCTCTGCCTGGGTCTGGGACACCTTGGACGTCACCTCGTCTCCTCGATCGTGGCTGGCCCTGCGGCGGGAACGCACCACCCACGACGCCGGAGGGCGAGCACGACGCGGGATGGGCCAACGAGAACTCGTCGCTGAGAGTAGCGACACGATCGCGGTTCTGCTACCCCGCCGGGTTCCCCTGTGGACAACGCGATCGCCCGCCGGTAATTACGATGGGCCGCGGCAATGTTGCGATGGGTGATCGGCTCTGGGGAGGTGTGGTGGCGGCGACCCTCACTCCCACCCGCCCGGATGCGGCCGCTCTCCCTCCCTCCGGCGAGCCGTCTGCCAGCCCCGGGCCTCGGATCCTCCCCGCCGGGGCCAAGCCACGCACCGGCCGTCGAAGACGACCGGCTCGGCTTCGGTCGGGGCAGATCGTCGCGACCCAGCTGGTGGCGGCGACGCTCGTCGCCGTACCGGGCCGGAACCTCCTGGCGACGATCGCCACGACACTGGTGGCGACCGCGCTGCTCGCCGTGACCTGGTGCCGGGTCCGCCGGCGCTGGTTGCACGAGTGGCTGGTCGTCGGCCTCGGCTACCTGGCCCGACGGCGGTTGACCAGCCCCCACTCCGGCCAGGCCGAGCTGCTCGACCTGGTGGACCCGCACGCCGTGATCCGTCCCGTCGAGCTGGGCGATGGTCCGGCCGCCGTGCTTGACGACCCGGGCGGCCTGGTGGCCCTGCTGGAGATCGGTGACCCGGCCGACCTGCTCGGTGACCGCGAACTGTCACTACCGTCACCCGCGTCGCTGCTCCCGGCCGACACCGACCAGGCACCACCCGTACGCGTACAACTTCTCCTGACCGGCAAGCCGGCACCGGCGGTCGGTGCCGGCGGCAGCGCGGCGGCCGTCTCCTACCGTCAGCTCACCGACGGGCAGCTGGCCGGCCGGGAGCGGGCGGTGCTGGCGGTGCGGGTGTCGCGGACGCGGGGCTGGCCGGAGGAGGCGCTGCGGCACGCCCTCGCGGGCGCTGTCCGGCGCGTCGTCCGGCGGCTCCGACCGGTGACCGTACGACCGATGGGCGAGCAGCCGATCCGGCGGGTGCTTGCCGAGTTCGCCCACCACGACGGAGCTCCGGTGCGGGAGTCCTGGCAGGCGGTCCGATGCGGCGGCCTGTTGCAGACCACCTTCCGGCTGAGCCGGTGGCCGGAAGGTGACGCGGCCACGCTCGTGCCTCGGCTGTGGGAGCTACCGGCGACCGCGGTCACGGTGTCGCTGCACGCCGGGACGGAGCGGCCCACGGCCGCCGGGCTGCTCGTCCGGCTGGCCGCGACGACGCCAACCGAGCTTTCGACGGCGGCCCGGCAGTTGCGGCGGACGGTGTCCGCCGACGGCGCGGCGGTGGAGCGACTCGACGGCGGGCATTTGGACGGGCTCGCCGGAACGCTGCCGTTGGCCCTGCCCGGGGCACCACCGACCGGTGCCCGGAAACCGGAGCGGGAGGCGCCGATCGGTAGCGAGGACCTGGCCCCGGAACTGCCGTTCGGTGCCGCCGGGCTGATGCTCGGCGTCAACCGGCGCGGCCACGCCGTCACCATCCGGCTGTTCCGGCCGGAGAGCACCCGACTGATGCTCGTCGGCGGGGTACCCGCCGCCCAACTGATCGTGGTGCGTGCGGTGGCACTCGGGGCCAGGGTGATCGTCCAGACCGCCCGGGCACCCGCCTGGGAGCCGTTCGTCCGGGGCGTCGGCTGGCCGGGCGGGCCGGTCCGGCTGACCCCACCGGACCGCCCGGTGGCGGGAGAGCCCGGCACGCCACTGACCCCGGTGCTCGTGGTGCTGGACGCGCCAGCGCCGGCCGGTCCACGGCCGGGCACCGCCTGGCACACCACGCTACTGGTCCGCGACGCGCTGACCGCCGCCGACGCGGACGCGCTGGGCCGCGCCGACCTGGCGGTTTTCCAGCCGCTCAGCCCGGCGGAAGCCACCGTCGCCGGCAACGCGCTGCGGCTCGGCGACGCGGCGGAGTTGCTGACCCGGATCCGGCACGACATGGTCGCCGTGGTCAACCGGCGGGCCCTGCGTTGGGCTCTGCTCGGCTGCACGTCGATCGAGGCGCAGCTCATCGGTGACCGCACCCTTCGTCGCGATGGATGATCTCGCGGGTTCCGCCCGCACGCCCGCCGTGGCACCATGCCCGCCATGGGTTTTTTGAAAGGGCTGCTGATCCGGGTCGGCGCCACGGCGGTGGCCTTCTGGTTGGCCACACTTCTCATTCCCGGCATCTCGCTTGAAACGGACTCGGTCTCCGAGACGATCCTGACCCTGATCCTCGTCGCGGTCATCTTCGGGGTGGTCAACGGGGTGCTCCAGCCGATCATCAAGACCGTTGGCTGCGGCGTCTACCTGCTCACCCTCGGCCTGATCGCCCTCGTGGTTAACGGTCTGCTGTTCCTGCTCACCGGCTGGATCGCGGATCAGGCGGGACTGCCCTTCGACGTCGACGGCTTCTGGCCGGCCGCGGTGCTGGGGGCACTCTTCGTCAGCATCGTCACCTGGATCCTCGGCGCCGTCCTCGACCGCGACTGACCCAACCGACGCGAGTTCCCGGTGGTCGCCGGCAACGGCGACCACCGGGACGGCGCGCCCGGCCAGATGGCGGGAATTGGCTGCGGAACCCACCGAGCTGAGGCACTAGCTTCGACGAAGTGTTCACCCTCACCCGCGCTGACGGCTTCACGATCAGCACCGATCCGGCCCGGCTCGATCTGGATCTCGTACACAGCTGGCTCAGCCGGGACGCGTACTGGGCGCTCGGGCGGGACCGGGAGACGGTGACGCGGGCGTTCGCCGGGTCCGTCGGGTTCGGCGTTTACCGGCCGGCGGACGGCCGGCAGGTCGCCGTCGCCCGGGTCATCACCGACCGGGCCACCTTCGCCTACCTTTGCGACGTCTACGTCGACCGGGCCGAACGGGGTCGTGCGCTGGGCACCTGGCTGGCGGGCGCGGTCCGTGACCACCTGGCCGAGCTCGGCGTACGCCGGATCCTGCTGGCCACCAACGACGCTCACGGGGTGTACGCGAAGGTCGGCTTCGGTGCCGTACGCGCCGACCGGTGGATGGAACTCGACGAGCGCGACCAGGCCGTGAGCCCGCTCACCAGCAAGGATCGACAGCCGCGGACGCCCCTTACGGTGAACCCGTGACGTCGCTCCGCCTCGGATACCTCTACGGACTCGGTGCCTACCTGCTGTGGGGGTTCTTTCCGCTCTACTTCAAGCTGCTGCGCCCCGCCGGCCCGCTGGAGATCCTGGCGCATCGGGTGGTGTGGTCCGTCGCCTTCGTCGCGCTGCTGCTCGTCGCGCTGCGCAACGTCGGCTTCCTGCGGGCCCTGCTGCGCCGGCCACGAACGCTCGCCGGGATCGGGGCCGCCGCCGCGCTGATCGCCGTCAACTGGTTCACCTACATCTACGGCGTCAACTCCGACCGGGTGGTGGAAACCGCCCTCGGCTACTTCATCAACCCGCTGGTGGTGGTCCTGCTCGGGGTGCTGGTGCTACGCGAGCGGCTACGCCCGGCGCAGTGGCTGGCCCTCGGCGTCGGTGCCCTGGCGGTGGCCGTGCTCACCGTCGACTACGGCCGGCTGCCGTACCTCGCGCTGATCCTGGCGTTCACCTTCGGCGGGTACAGCCTGGTGAAGAAGCGCCTGGGCCTGCCCGCGGCGGAGGGCCTGTTCGTCGAGTCGGCCGTGCTGTCGCTGCCCGCGCTGGGCTACCTCGGCTGGCTCGCCGCCACCGGTGCCGCCGCGTTCGGTCACGTCTCGGTCGGGCACACGGCCCTGCTGGTGCTCGCCGGAGCGCTGACCGCCATTCCGCTGCTGCTCTTCGCCGGTGCCGCCAACCGGCTGCCACTGACCGCCCTCGGCATGCTTCAGTACGTGGCGCCGATCCTCCAGCTCGGCTGCGGCGTACTGATCTTCCACGAGCCGATGCCGCCGGCCCGGCTGGCCGGCTTCGCCCTGGTCTGGCTCGCCCTGATCGTCTTCACCGCCGACGCCGTACGCCAGGCGCGGCACACCCGCCGCCTACGCCTGAACGGCACCGTGCCGCCCACGACGGCGGTCGCCACCAGCCACTGACACTGGGGCACGGTTCAGCGGACCTCGTAGGCGAGCACGGGAGTGCCGTCGGCACGGATCAGTTCCAGCCGGACCAGCTCGGCGTTGGTGAACCGGGTCGCCCCGCTGATCCGCAGGTCGTCGCCGGGTGCGGCCAGCCAGGAGCCGATCTGCTCCTGCGAACCGTCCCCGGCGTGCGCCACCAGCCGGAAGGCGTTCGCCTTGCCGTACCCGGCCCGCTCGTCGTAGCCGCAATGCATGGTGACCTCGGTGCCCCAGTTGGTGCCGGTCAGGCCGATCTCGGCGTGCAGCGGCGCCGTGCCGGCGACCGGTTGCATCTGCACCATCCGAACCTGTGCCACCGGCCCGTTCGGCCCCTGCCCGGGCAGCACCGTGGCCGCCCCGAAGCCGACCACCAGAGCGAACGCGGCGGCGGCCAGCCCGATTACCGCGTACCGCAGCCGGCCGGCCTGCCGCTCGCGGCGTCGGCGCTCCCGCGCGGCGTTGAGCAGCTCGGGCACCCGGGGGTTCTCCGGCGGTGGCAGGAACTGTTCGATGCTGGCCGGGTCCAACCGGCCGAGCAGGCCGGGCAGCACGGCGATCTCGGAAACCGACTGCTGGCAGGCCGGGCAGTCGACGAGATGCCGTTCGTAGGCCACGCGGTCGGCCGGGGAGAGCGCGCCCAGCACGTACGCCCCGTCGTCGTACGCGAACTCGCAACGGTTCATCCGGTCACCCCCATCTCGGCCAGGACCAGCCGTAGGGAGCGCAGCGCGTAATGGGTGCGGGACTTCACCGTGCCCGGCGGCACGCCCAGCCGGGAGGCCGCCTCGGAAATCGATCGTCCCTGGTAGAAGCACTCCACCAGGACATCGCGGTGCGAGGGACTGAGCCGGTTGAGCGCCTCGGCGACCGTCCACGCCTCGACGGCCCGCTCGGTCTCGTCGACGACCTCCGGCGGCTCGGGAAGTTCGTCGGTGTAGACCTCGCCGACCCGGGTGGACCGCCGCCGCCAGGCGTCGATCGCGAGGTTGCGCGCGGTGGTGAAGAGCCAGGCACGTACCGAACCGCGCCGAGGGTCGAGCGACTCCGGATGCCGCCAGGCCCGCAGCAGCGTCTCCTGCACCAGGTCCTCGGCTCGCTGCCGGTCGCCGTTGACCAGCCGCAACGCGTGCGCGTACAGCGCCTCGGCATGCTCGTCGTGCAGGGCGCGCAGCAGGTGGGCGTCGTGGTCGCTGATGGTCTTCTCCTCGCTCTCGGCGCGAGCGGGCGCGGTGTTACGACCGGAGATACGTGCTGTCACGCCGATCGGTTCATTCCCAGCTCAAACCTGGGATTCCCGGGGTGGAGTTCATCGCTGATTCACGTCGACGCTGACCCGCGCTCACCGCGCCGCCCTAGCGTCCGGCGGGTACGCGTCGGTGACCTGCACCGACGTGCACCGACCCTCAGGAGGATCCTCCCCATGAGCGACCGTCTCCGGCTGCTCCCGCTGCTGGGCACCCCCCGCCACGGCAGCCGCGACGCCATGACCTGCCTGTACCGCTGCGGCAACGCCTGTGACCACCCGGTACCCAACACCTCCGACAACGCGTACTTCGGTGACGTGGTGAACGCCGAGGTCAGCCGCCGCGGTGTGGTCCGCGCCGGGGCGGTCGGCGCCCTGGTGCTCGGTTTCAGCGGCGCTGCGGCCGGCGCGGCCCCCGCCGCCGCCGCGGCCCCGGTTCCGGTCCCGCCGGTGCCCCCGGCCGGTCAGCCGGCGACGGCCGGTCGTCGTCCGGGCAGCGGTGCCCTGAGCTTCAAGCCGATCCCGCCGAACACCCTCGACACGTTCGTCGTCCCGAACGGCTACGACCACGCCGTGGTCATTCGCTGGGGCGACCCGGTGGTGCCCGGTGCGCCGGAGTTCGACCTGCGCCGGCAGTCCCCCGCCGCACAGGCCAAGCAGTTCGGCTACAACAACGACTTCGTCGGCGTGCTCCCGCTCGACAAGCGCGGCAAGCGGGCACTGCTCGTGGTCAACCACGAGTACACCAACGAGGACCTGATGTTCCCCGGCTTCACCAGCCAGGACGCGCTCAGTGTCGAGCAGGTGAAGGTGGCGATGGCTGCACACGGGATGTCGGTGGTGGAGATCGAGCGGGTCGCCGGCACCGGCCAGTGGCAGGTCGTCGACTCCGGCCGTAGGCCGTACAACCGTAGGATTGACGCGCTGAGCAGCAAGTTCGAGCTGACCGGCCCGGCCGCCGGCACGTCGTTCGTGAAGACGGCCGCCGACCCGAAGGGTCGTACGGTCATCGGCACGCTGAACAACTGTGCCGGCGGCGTCACCCCGTGGGGCACGGTGCTGTCCGGTGAGGAGAACTTCAACCAGTACTTCGTCGGCGGCGACGCCGCGCCGGAGTCGGAGAAGGCCCGGCTGGCGCGCTACGGGATCAACACCACCGCCCGTTACCCCAGCGGCAGCCGCAAGTGGGACCGGGCCGCCGAGCGCTTCGACCTCGCGAAGCACCCCAACGAGGCCAACCGGCACGGCTGGGTCGTGGAGATCGACCCGTTCGACCCGGAGAGCCGCCCACGCAAGCACACCGCGCTCGGCCGGTTCAAGCACGAGGGCGCGAACGTGATCGTCGCGCGCAACGGGCACGTGGTCACGTACATGGGCGACGACGAGCGCTTCGACTACCTGTACAAGTTCGTCTCGGACAAGAAGTTCATGAAGGGTGGCTCCTGGGTCGCCCGCAAGCACAACCTGACGCTGCTGGAGTCGGGCACCCTCTACGTCGCCAAGCTCGACCAGACCAGCGCCGGCGAGATCGACGGCTCCGGCACCCTGCCCAGCGACGGCGCCTTCAACGGCCGGGGCCGCTGGATCAAGCTGGTCAGCGGCAACCGGTCCTACGTGGACGGAATGACCGCCGCCGAGGTGCTGACCTTCACCCGGTTCGCCGGTGACAAGGTCGGTGCGACCAAGATGGACCGTCCGGAGGACGTCGAGCCGAGCCTGCTCACCGGCAAGGTGTACGTGGCGCTCACCAACAACTCCAACCGTGGCGTCGGCAGCAACCCGGCGCCGGACGAGGCCAACCCGCGTATCGCGAACCGGCACGGGCAGATCCTGGAACTGGTCGAGGACCGGGGGGACAACACCTCCGACACGTTCACGTGGTCGCTGCCGATCGTCTGCGGCGACCCGGCGGACCCGTCGACCTACTTCGCCGGGTACGACAAGACCAAGGTCTCGCCGATCTCCTGCCCGGACAACGTGGCGTTCGACGCCACCGGCAACCTCTGGATCTCCACCGACGGCAACGCGCTGGGCAGCAACGACGGGCTCTTCGCCACCGCGACCGAAGGGCCGGAGCGCGGCCACCTCAAGCAGTTCCTGACCGTGCCGATGGGTGCGGAGACCTGCGGTCCGTTCATCACCGAGGACAGCCGCTCGGTCTTCGTGGCCGTGCAGCACCCGGGGGAGATCACCGGTGCCACGGTCGACAACCCGGCCTCCACGTGGCCGGACGGCGACTACGCCAAGCCGGGCGTGGTGGTGACCTGGCGGCTGGACGGCGGACCGGTCGGTAGCTGACCCCCGATCCGGCATCACGCCGGCCGCCCATCCGACGGCCCTCTCCCCACCAGGGAGGGGGCCGTCTCGGCGGGTGGCGACGGTCAGTTGTCGGCGGCCAGGCCGTCGGCGATGGCGCGCGCGGCGGTGAGCAGTTTGGTCCGCACCACCCGGGCGGAGGTCATCATCTCGCTGGCGGGCAGCGCGCAGGCCAGCACCGTCCGCCGCTCCATGTCCTTGTCCGGGCTCACCAGTACGGCGGCGCAGGCCACGCCCTGCCGGAACTGACCCAACTCCAACTGCATCCCGCGTCGGTCCCCCGCGGACAGGTCGGCCTCGAATGCCTCCGGGGTGGTGAGGGTGGCGCTGGTGAACGGACGCATGCCGTACTCACGCAGGTAACGGTGGCGCTGCTCGGCGGTGAGCGTGGCGAGCAGGGCCTTGCCGAGCGCGGTCGCGTGGGCACCCTCGTCGAAACCGGGGACGAGATCCTCCAGGTACGGCGAGCGGTTGCCCTCCGCCACTGCCGTGATCGCCACCTGGCCACCCACGAACCGGCCCAGGAAGTGACTCCAGCCGGTCTCCAGGGCCACCCGGCGCAGGCTCTCGCCGATGGCCGGTGAGCCACGGAAGGCGGCCACCAGCTCGCGGTAGCGGTCAGCCACCTCCAGACCCACGATGTACGTGCCGTCCTCCCGACGGATCACGTAGCCCTCGTACGCGAGGGTGCGAACCAGGTGGTACGTAGTGGCCACGGTCAGCTCGCAGCGGCGGGCGATCTGTTTGACCGTCAGGCCCCGCGGGGCACGACCGACCGACTCAAGCACTCGAAGCGCGCGGGAGACACTTCGGATCAGGTCCGAAGGTTCCGCCAGGGGGTCACGCACAACCACCTCCGCCACCGGGGACTTACACCATATGAAAAAGCGGCCCGGCGCGAAACGCCTGATCGGGTGGATCAGCCAGGGTAATCGAGTACGCGATGTGAAGTTGACCGCACTTTCCGTCGCCGAGATGCGGCTGGCGTAGGTTGGCCGGACCATGGCCGGCATCGCCCCTGCACGCACCTCGGAGACCACAGCACGACCCGTACGGGCCAGTGCGGTCGCGGTCACCGTCACGATCGTCTGTGTCCTGCCGGTCTTCCTGGTCGGCGGGCTCGCCGTACAGATGCGGGAGGAGCTGGGCTTCTCCCCCGCCGGTCTGGGACTCGTCGTGGCGGTCTACTTCGGCGTCGGCGCCCTCGCCTCGGTGCCGTCCGGTGCGCTCGTCGAACGGTGGGGCGCCGCCGTGGTGGCCCGCGCGGGCATCGGGGTTTCCGCCGGCGCCCTGCTGGCCGTGGCGGTGGTTGCCCGGTCGTACCCGGTCCTGGTCGGTCTGCTCGCCCTGGCCGGCACCGCGAACGCGCTCGGTCAACTGTCCAGCAACGCCCTGCTCGCCCGGCACGTCCCACCCCGACGGCAGGGGCTGTCGTTCGGCGTCAAGCAGGCAGCCATCCCGGTTTCCACCCTGCTGGCCGGAGTCGCGGTACCCACCCTCGCGCTGACCGTCGGTTGGCGATGGGCCTTCGTGGCGGCAGCCGGTGCCGCACTGGCCGTGCTGCCGGCCGTACCCTTGCAGCGCGCCCAGCCCGCGCGGCGGCGCACCGGAAGGACCGGCGGCGCGAACCCGGGACTGGTCCTCGTCGGAGTGGCCGCGACGCTGGCCGCGGGTGCGGCGAACGCGCTCGGCACCTTCGTGGTCGACGCCTCGGTCGACCGGGGTCTCGGTCCGGGCATGGCCGGGCTCACCCTGACCCTCGGCAGCGCGGTCTGCGTCGCGGCCCGGATCGGGGTCGGCTGGCTGGCCGATCGACGCACCGGTGGACACATCGCGGTGATCGCCGGTCTGCTGGTGGCCGGCGCCGTGGGACTGGGCCTGCTCGCGGTGGCCGGCCCGGGGCCGTTGGTGGTCGGCGTGGTGCTCGGCTTCGGTCTGGGCTGGTCCTGGCCCGGGCTGATGAACTTCGCGGTGGTCCAACTGCACCCGCAGTCACCGGCCGCAGCCACCTCGATCACCCAGACCGGGGTGTACGCGGGCGGCTGTCTCGGCCCGCTCGCCCTCGGCCCCTTGGCCGCCGCAGCCGGCTATCCCGCGATGTGGCTCACCGCCGCCGCCGCCATGCTCGCCGCCGCCCCGCTCCTCTCCACCCCCCGCTACCACCCCACGCCCACACGCCCACAACGTTGATCGAGGTTCGCGTGTGGATTCGCGCGCA
The DNA here is from genome assembly GCF_057196645.1 of Micromonospora sp. ATLC16. NCBI lineage: Bacteria > Bacillati > Actinomycetota > Actinomycetes > Micromonosporales > Micromonosporaceae > Micromonospora > Micromonospora sp. ATLC16. Next base: position 162,015 of record NZ_JBXUOW010000001.1, on the reverse strand, counting down.
CGGCGACCAGAACTTCCTGATCAACCCGGTGGGGTGGGGGCTAGCTGGTGCGGTCGGCGATGTGGTCGCAGAGGGATTCGAGGGCGCGGCGGGCCGGGCCGGGTGGGAGGGGTGCGAGGTGGGTGCGGGCGTCCTCGGCGAAGCTGCGGACGGTCTCGCGGGCACGCTTGAGCGCCGGGCTCTCCCGGAGCAGGCCGAGCGCCTCGGCGTGCAGGGTGTCGTCGGTCAGGGGACCGGTGGCCAGGATCTCCCGCAGGCGCACGGAGGCGGCGTCGGCGTCGTCGGAGGCGAGGGCGTAGAGCACCGGGAGGGTGGGTACGCCCTCCCGCAGGTCGGTGCCGGGTGTCTTACCCGACTCCGTCGACTCGCTGGCGATGTCGAGCAGGTCGTCGGAGAGCTGGAAGGCCACCCCGATGGTCTCGCCGTAGCCCGCCAGCGCCGCCACCTGGTCCGGGGCGGCCCCGCTGAACTGGGCGCCGAACTGAACGCTCGTGGCGATCAGGGAGCCGGTCTTCTCGGCGATCACCCGCAGGTAGTGCGTCACCGGATCGTCACCGGCCCGTGGGCCGATGGTCTCGGCGATCTGCCCGTGGACCAGCCGGGCGAAGGTCCGCGCCTGCAGGCGTACCGCCTCGGTGCCCAGCTCGGCCGCGACGTCCGCGGCCCGGGCGAAGAGGTAGTCGCCGACCAGAATGGCCACCGAGTTGGTCCACCGGGAGTTGGCGCTGGGTGCGCCCCGGCGCACCGACGCCTCGTCCATCACGTCGTCGTGGTAGAGCGTGGCCAGGTGGGTCAGCTCCACCACCACGGCCGCCGAGACGACCTCCGCTCGCGTCGGATCGCCGAACTGGGCGCCCAGGGCCACCAGCAACGGCCGGAACCGCTTCCCGCCGGCCTCCACCAGGTGCCGGGCCGCCTCGGTGACGAACGGGTCGGCGCTGGCGATGCTCGCCAGCAGCTCAGCCTCGACCGCCGCCAACACGCCGAGCACGGACTCCTCAGTGCGCGGATCGGCGAGGTGAAGGCCGAGCGCGCCGAACTGAGCCGCGCCGGACCGGCTCCGGCGACCACCGGAGCCGGTGACGCCTGAACCCTCGCCACCCCTAATCACCACGCCTCCAACCATGCCACACACGTTCTACCTGCACCGGACCGGGGATACGCGGCGAGGGCCGGCCCACCGAGCGTGGACCGGCCCTCAATCGGCAGTTCAGCCGTTACCGAACGAAGTCGGCGGCAGCGGAGGCCAAATCGAGCAGCGGATCCGGCGCGACGCCGAGCACCAGGGTGGCGAGCACCCCGATCACCAGGGCGGCCGAGGTGAGCCCGCCGGGAACGGCCACCGTCGGCGTGGTGTCACCCGGTTCGGAGAGCCACATCAGCACCACGACCCGCAGGTACGGGAAGGCCAGCACCATGCTGGTCAACACGCCGGCGATGACCAGCCACACCTGGCCGCCGTCCAATGCCGGGCCGAACACCGCGAACTTGCTGGTGAAGCCACTGGTCATCGGAATGCCCGCGAAGGCGAGCAGGACGAACGTGAAGACGGCGGCGTAGACCGGCGACCGTCGGCCCAGCCCGGCCCAGCGGGACAGGTGGGTGGCCTCACCATCGGCGTCGCGTACCAGCGTCACCACCGCGAACGCGGCCAACACCGTGAAACCGTACGCGACCAGGTAGAACATGGTGCCGGAAAGGCCCTCGCTGCCCGGTGCGAGCACACCGACGAGCAGGTAGCCGGCGTTGGCGATCGACGAGTACGCCAGCAGCCGCTTGATGTCGGTCTGCGTCACCGCGAACAGCGCGCCGACCAGCATGGTGAGCACCGCCACAGCGCCGAGCACCGGAGTGAAGTCCCAGCGGGCCCCCTCGAAGGCCACATGGAACACCCGCAGCAGGGCACCGAACGCGGCGACCTTGGTGCAGGCCGCCATGAATCCGGTCAACGGCGTCGGTGCGCCCTGGTAGACATCCGGCGTCCAGACATGGAACGGTGCGGCGGCCGCCTTGAACAGCAGGCCGGTGGCGACCAGCGCCATACCGGCGAAGAGCAGCACCGGGCTGGCCGTCGAGTTCGCCACGGCCGCGTTGACGGTGGCGAAGTCCACCCCGGCGGCCCGGTCACCCAGGCCGGCGGTGAAGCCGTAGATCAGCGCCAGGCCGAACAGGAAGAACGCCGAGGCGTACGCGCCGAGCAGGAAGTACTTCATCGCCGCCTCCTGGCTCAACAGCCGGCGGCGACGGGCCAGCGCGCAGAGCAGGTAGAGCGGCAGTGAGAAGACCTCCAGCGCGATGAACATGGTCAGCAGGTCGTTCGCCGACACGAAGATCAGCATGCCGCCAATCGCGAAGGTGGTGAGCGGGTACACCTCGCCCGCGCCACCGGCACTCTCCGCCTGCTGGCGGTCCTCCGGCGAGTCGGCGGTCACCGCCGCCTGCGCGACGAACGCGCCGCCGCGCTCGACCACCCGCTCGCCGAGCAGCAGCAGCGCGACCGCCGACAGGGCGAGGATCGCGCCCTGGAGGAACAGCGTCGGCCCGTCGACGGCGATCACCCCGATGGTGATCATTCGCTTGTCGGCGTTGACCACCACCATAGTCAACGCCGCCAGCACCGCCAGCAGCGCCAACGGCAGCTGCACGGGGTGCCGCAGCCGCCGGGGCACGAACGCCTCGACCAGCACCCCGACCACCGCCGCGCCCAGCATGATCAGGATCGGCGCGATCGCCGCGTAGTCGATCGGCGGCAGTTCAAGCTCGGTCACTGGACCAGCCTTTCGTTCGCGACTGCGGGGCTCGCAAGCTCACTCCTCGCGCTCACCCCACCAGCCTCTCGACTCGCGACTGCGGGGCTCGCAAGCTCACTCCTCGCGCTCACCGACTCGCCTCCTGGACGGTGTCTACCGACGGGGCCGGGTCGGTCCGGCCGACGTCCTGCATGGTCGCCTGGATGGCGGGGTTGATCACGTCCGTCACCGGCTTCGGGTAGAAGCCGAGCAGCACGATCAGCGCGATCAGGGGGGCCACGACGACCTTCTCGCGCAGGTTGAGGTCACGCTTCATGCCGTCGATCTCGGTCAGCGCCGGGTTCAGCGTGCCCTGCGTGGTGCGCTGCACCATCCACAGCACGTACGCCGCCGCCAGGATGATGCCCAGCGTGGCAATCACCGCGACCGGCTTGTTCACGGTGAACGTGCCGATCAGCACCAGGAACTCGGAGACGAACGGCGCGGTACCGGGCAGGGCCAGCGAGGCGAGACCGGCGAAGAAGAGCACACCGGCCAGCACCGGCACCAGCTTGCCCGCGCCACCGAAGTCGCTTACCAGCGCCGAGCCCCGACGCGCGATCAGCATGCCCACCACCAGGAACAGCAGCCCGGTGGCGAGGCCGTGGTTGACCATGTAGAGCACGGCTCCGGTGCCCGCCTGCGTGGTGAAGGCGAAGATGCCCACGCCGATGAAGCCGAAGTGGGCGATCGAGGTGTACGACACCAGCCGCTTGAGGTCGTTCTGCCCGACGGCCAGCAGCGCCGCGTAGATGATCCCGATGACCGCCAGGGCCAGCGCCCACGGTGCGAACCACTGGGCCGCGTCCGGGAACAGCGGCAGGCAGTACCGCAGGATGCCGAAGGTGCCGACCTTGTCCAGCACGCCGACCAGCAGCGCGGCGGCACCGGCGGGTGCCGCCCCACCGGCGTCCGGCAGCCAGGTGTGGAACGGGAAGAACGGTGCCTTGATCGCGAACGCGACGAAGAACCCGAGGAAGAGCCAGCGCTCGGCACCGGTGGAGATGTCCACCTGCGACAGCGCCACCCAGTCGAAGGTCTTGCCCCCGACCACCCACAGGCCGATCACGGCGGCCAGCATGAACAGACCACCGACAAGCGAGTAGAGGAAGAACTTCACCGCCGCGTACTGCCGCTGGTGACCCCCGTAGCTGCCGATCAGGAAGTACATCGGCACCAGCATGACCTCGAAGAACACGTAGAACAGGAAGACGTCGGCGGCGGCGAAGACACCGATCATCGTGCATTCGAGGACGAGCAGCAGCGCGAAGTAGACCGGCACCGACCGCTTCGAGGACTCCGCGTCGTGCCAGGACGCCAGGATCACCAGCGGCACCAGCACCGCGATCAGCATCAGCATGACCAGCGCGATGCCGTCGGCGGCGAAGGTGAAGCTGACCCCCCAGTTCGGGATCCACGGGTACGACTCGCGGAACTGGAAGCGGTCGCCACCGACCTGGAAGGTCACCCACATGACCACCGACAGCGCCAGCACCAGCAGCGACCAGCCGAGCGCGACCTGCTTGGCCAGCGTCGGTCGGCTGCGCGGCAGAAGGGCGACGACCACGGCGCCGACAAGCGGCGCCACGGTGAGCACCGAGAGGAACGGGAAGTCGGACATTATGCGGCCTTACCTCCGTCGTCACTGTGCGGTCCGCCGGCGACGGCCGCCTGTGAGGCCGACAGCCTCAAGAGGTCGATCACGCGAACCACCCCGCCTGCACGGCCAGGAAGGCGGCCACCACCAGCAACGCGCCGGTCAGGATCGAGGTGGCGTACGACCGGACGAAGCCGGTCTGCAACCGCCGCAGCCGGCCCGAGCCGCCGCCGACACCCGCCGCCAGCCCGTTGATCAGCCCGTCGATGCCCCGGTTGTCGAGGTAGACGAGCGCCCGGGTGAGGAAGATGCCCGGCTTCTCGAAGACCGCCTCGTTCACCGCGTCGGCGTAGAGGTTCTTCCGAGCGGCGGTGACCAGCACCCCGGCCGGCTGCGGCGCGGTCGCCGTCCCGTTGCGGAACAGGAACCAACCCAGCACCGCACCGAGCACGGTGACCCCCAGCGACAGCACCACGATCGCCCAGTGCGGCAGCACCGCGTCGTGGTGCGCCTCGGCCGCGCCGAGCCCGGCGGTGGTGGTCAGCCAGTCCGGTACGGAGGTGGCCAGCAGCCAACCCGCACCCAGCGAGCCGACGCCGAGCAGGATCAGCGGAATCGTCATCAGCGCCGGGGACTCGTGCGGGTGCTCGATGTCCTCAGTCCACCGCTTCGGCCCGTGGAAGGTCAGCACGAACAGCCGGGTCATGTAGAACGCGGTCAACGCGGCACCGAGCACCGCCGCCCCGCCGAACAGCCAGGCCGTCCAGCCCTCCCGCTCGAAGGCGGCGGCGATGATCGGCTCCTTGGAGAAGTAACCGGAGAACGGGAACATGCCGATGATGGCCAGCCAGCCCGCGCCGAAGGTCAGCCAGGTGATTTTCATGTACTTGGCGAGGCCACCGAAGCGACGGATGTCGACCTGGTCCTTCATCCCGTGCATCACCGAGCCGGCGCCGAGGAACATGTTGGCCTTGAAGAAGCCGTGCGCCAGCAGGTGCACGATGGCCAGCGCGTACGCCGCGCCACCGAGCCCGACGCCGAGGAACATGTAGCCGATCTGGCTGACCGTGGACCAGGCCAGCACCCGCTTGATGTCGTCCTTGGCGCAGCCGATGATCGCACCGATGAGCAGGGTCAACGCACCGACGCTCACCACCACCAGCTGCAACGTGGCGTTGGCCGAGAAGATGACGTTCGAGCGGGCGATCAGGTAGACACCGGCGGTGACCATCGTCGCGGCGTGGATCAGCGCCGACACCGGAGTCGGGCCCTCCATCGCGTCCGGCAACCATGCCTGGAGCGGGAACTGGCCGGACTTGCCGGCCGCGCCGAGCAGCAACAGCAGGCCGAGCACCAGCACGGTGCCTCCGGCCAACGCGCTCACCCCGTTGAACACCTCGTCGTACTGCGTGGTGCCGAGGGTGGCGAACATGATGAAGATCGCGATGGCCAGGCCGGCGTCGCCGACCCGGTTCATCAGGAACGCCTTCTTACCGGCGGTGGCCGCGGCCGGCTTGGTGTACCAGAAGGAGATCAGCAGGTACGACGCCAGACCGACGCCCTCCCAGCCGAAGTACAGCATCACGTAGTTGTTGCCGAGCACCAGCAGCAACATCGCCGCGATGAACAGGTTGAAGTACGCGAAGAAGCGACGCCGGCCCGCGTCGTGCGCCATGTACTCGACGGCGTACAGGTGGATCAGGAAGCCCACACCGGTGATCAGCAGGACGAAGACCCCGGCCAGCGGGTCGAACAGCAGACCGAAGTCCACGTGCAGGCCGCCGACCGCGATGAGATCCCACAGGCTCAGCTCGACCGACCTGTTCTCCAGGCCGCGCAGGCCGAGGAAGTAGCTCAGGCCGAGCAGGAAGGCGGCACCGACGGCGGTCACCCCGAGCCAGTGCCCCCAGCGGTCGGCCCGTCGGCCGAGCAGCAGCAGGATCGTCGCGCTGACCAGCGGGATGGCCACCAGCAGCCAGACGCTGCTCAGCAGCCCGTCCGCCGTCGCGTACGAGACGGTCTCGGCCGGAGCAGCCTGGGCGTACGTCATGATTTCGTCCACCGGTGGGCCCCTCTAGTACTTCAGCAGGTTGGCGTCGTCGACGCTGGCGGAGCGTCGGGTGCGGAAGATCGCCATGATGATGGCCAACCCGACCACGACCTCGGCCGCCGCCACCACCATCACGAAGAACGCCATGATCTGGCCGTTGAGGTCACCGTTCATCCGGCTGAAGGTGACCAGCGCCAGGTTGGCCGCGTTGAGCATCAGCTCGACACACATGAACAACACGATCGCGTTACGCCGGACCAGCACCCCGGCCGCGCCGATGGTGAACAGCACCGCGGCGAGGACCAGGTAGTAGTTCGGCTCGACCGAGAAGAAGTCACTCATTTCTCAGTGCCCTTCAGCGTGGTCTCCTCGGCGGTCAGTTCCCGCACCGGCAGGATGTCCGGCGTGCTGCGGTCACTCAGCCGCCCGTCCGGCAGGCGGGCCGGGGTGGCGACCGACGAGGAGGTGGCGAAGACACCCGGGCCGGGCTTCGGGCCGGGGTAGTTGCCGGGCGCGAAGCGGGCCTTCATGGTGGCCACCTGGTCGCGCCGGTCCTCCTTGCGCCGCTCGACGTGCGCCAGGATCATGCCGCCGATGGTGGCGGTGATCAGCAGCGCCGCGGTGAGTTCGAAGGCGAAGACGTAGTCGGTGAAGAGCAGCCGGGCGATGCCCTGCACGTTGCCGCCCGCGTTGGCCTGCTCCAGGCCGATCGGGGTGCTGCCCTGCGTGGCCCGGTAGACCCCGCTGCCCAGCAGGCCGGCGAAGCCGAGCCCCAGCCCGATCGCGGCGATCCGCTGGCCGCGCAGCACCTCGATCAGCGAGTCGGACGCCTCCCGACCGACCAGCATCAGCACGAACAGGAAGAGCATCATGATCGCGCCGGTGTAGACGATGATCTGCACCATGCCGATGAACGGTCCCGCCTGGAGCACGTAGAACACCCCGAGGCTGAGCATGGTCAGTACCAGCCACAGCGCCGAGTGCACCGCGTTGCGGGCGACGACCATGCCGATCGCACCGGCCAGCGCGAGCGGAGCGAGGATCCAGAAGGTCACCGCCTCGCCGCCGGAGACCGCACCGGAGGCGGCGAGCAGCGTCGAGGTGTTCATTCCGACTCTCCCTTCTCCGCCTCGGCCCGCGCTGCGGCCTGCTCGGCACCGGGAAAGGTGACGCCCGGGTGCTCGTCGACCTGGTAACGCCCCGGCCCCATCGGGGAGCGCTCCGCCCCGGCGGAGGTGCCCGGGTTGGTGAGGCTGCCGATGTAGTAGTCCTTCTCGCTGTCGCCCAGCCGCATCGGGTGCGGCGGCTGCTCCATCCCCGGCAGCAGCGGGGCCAGCAACTGCTCCTTGGTGAAGATCAGGTCCTGGCGGTTGTCCCGGGCCAGTTCGTACTCGTTGCTCATGGTCAGCGAGCGGGTCGGGCAGGCCTCGATGCACAGTCCACAGAAGATGCACCGCGCGTAGTTGATCTGGTAGACGCTGGCGTACCGCTCGCCCGGCGAGAAGCGCTGCTCGTCGGTGTTGTCGCCACCCTCGACGTAGATCGCGTCCGCCGGGCAGGCCCAGGCGCACAGTTCACAACCGATGCACTTCTCCAGCCCGTCCGGGTACCGGTTGAGGATGTGCCGCCCGTGGTAGCGGGGAGCCGGCGTCGGCGGGGTGAACGGGTAGTCGGTGGTGACGACCTTCTTGAACATGTGCGAGAAGGTGACCCCGAAGCCCTTGAACGTTCCGGTGATCGCGCCCACGTCACACCTCCTCAGAGTCCTGGCCGGCGGGGACGTTGGCCGGCTCCCGCTCGGCGACCATGCGCCGGGTGCGCGGGCTCGGTGGTACCTGGAGATCCATCGGGGGCAGCGGGAAGCTGCCCGGCGGCCGGTTGTCGATCTGCTCGGCGAGAGTCGGCTTCGGCGCCGGCTTGCGGCTCGGCCAGAACAGCGCGGCGAGCAGCACGATGCCGGCCGGGATGCCGATGGCGTACAGCCGGCTCTGGGTGTCCCAGTCGTCGACGGTGCGCAGGCCGGCGAGGACCACGATCCAGACCAGGCTGATCGGGATGAGCACCTTCCAGCCGAAGCGCATCAGCTGGTCGTACCGCAGCCGGGGCAGCGTGCCGCGCAGCCAGACGAAGACGAAGACCAACAGGATGACCTTGCCGAAGAACCAGAGCAGCGGCCACCAGCCGGAGTTGGCGCCCGACCAGATGGTGATCGGCCAGGGTGCGTGCCAGCCGCCCAGGAAGAGCGTCACGGTGAAGGCCGACATGGTCACCATCGCGACGTACTCGCTGAGCATGATCAGCGCGAACTTGAGCGAGCTGTACTCGGTCATGAAGCCGGCCACCAGTTCCGACTCCGCCTCCGGCAGGTCGAACGGCGGCCGGTTGGTCTCGCCGACGATGGAGATGAAGAAGACGATGAAGCTCGGGAAGAGCAGCAGCGCGTACCAGCCCGGCGTCGGGATGTCGACGCCGAACAGGCTCAGCTCGGTGTTGCTGCCCTGGGCGGCGACGATCTCACTTGTCGACATCGTGCCGGCGAGCATGAACACCGCCACGATGGACAGGCCCAGCGCCACCTCGTAGGAGATCAGCTGGGCGGCGGACCGCAGTCCGCCGAGCAGCGGGTAGGTCGAGCCGGACGCCCAGCCGGCGAGCACGATGCCGTAGACCGCCATCGACGAGAGGGCGAGCACCACGAGCACCGCCACCGGCACGTCGGTGACCTGCAACGGCGTCTGGTGACCGAAGATGCTCACCATCGGGCCGAACGGGATCACCGACAGCGCGGTGACCGCGCAGATCACCGAGATGGCCGGGGCGAAGAAGTAGATGACCTTGTCCGCCGACTTCGGGAGGATGTCCTCCTTGAAGGCCATCTTCAGGCCGTCGGCGAGGGTCTGCAGCAGACCGAACGGACCGAGCTGGTTGGGGCCGGGGCGCACGGCCATCCGCCCCACCACCCGCCGCTCGAACCAGACGCCGAGCAGGGTGCCGAGCAGGGCCACGACGAAGGCGAAGACGATCTTGCCGAGGACCAACCACCACGGATCGTGGCCGAAGTCGCTCAGCGACGGCGCCTGGGCGATGACGTTCATGCGGCACCCCCGGATGAGTTGAGGAACGGGCCCGGACGGTCGGCCGCGTCGGCGGCGACCGGCTCCGTCACGCCGGGGGCGGAGATCCGCACCACCACGCCGGAGGTCGCGCCCAGGCTGCGCCGCACGGTCGAACCTGGCGAGTTGGTGGGTAGCCAGACCACACCGTCCGGCATCTCGGTGATCGCCGCCGGCAGGGTCACCGCACCCCGGTCGGTACCCACCGTTACCGGGTCGCCGTCGGCGACGCCGAGCGCCTCCGCGCTGCCCTTGCCCAGCCGGACCACCGGCGGGCGGGCGGTGCCACCCAGGTACTCGTCACCGTCGGTGAGGCTGCCCAGGTCGATCAGCTGATGCCAGGTCGCCAGCACCGCCTCACCGGCACCCGGCTGCGGCACCGAGCCCGGCTGCACCGTGGGCGCGGCCGGGCGCTCAGCGCGGGTCACCGGCAGGCTGCCCAGCTCACGCCGGACGGTCAGCACGTCCCCGGTGCCCAGCCGCACATCCAGCTGAGCGGCGAGCGCGTCGAGCACCCGGCCGTCGGTCATCGCGGCGGTTTCCAGCACCGCGTCGAACGGGCGCAGCCGGCCCTCCCAGTCGAGGAAGCTGCCGGCCTTCTCCACCACCGGTGCGACCGGGAGGACCACGTTCGCCCGACGGGTGACGGCGCCGGCCCGCAACTCCAGGCTGACCAGGAACGGCACCGTGTCCAGAGCCTGCTCGGCCAGGCGCGGGTCGGCCAGGTCGGCCGGATCGACTCCGGCCACCACCAGCGCGCCCACCTGGCCCGCGGCGGCGGCACCGAGAATGCCGTCGGTGTCCCGGCCGGACTGACTCGGGATCACCCCGGCCGGAATGTCCCACGCCTCGCCCAGCTCGGCACGGGCGCCCGGCTCGGTGACCAGGCGACCGCCGGGCAGCAGGTTCGGCAGGCAGCCGGTGTCGACGGCGCCGCGGTCACCCGCGCGCCGCGGCACCCAGGCCAGCTTCGCCCCGGTACGCGCGGCCACCTCGGCGGCGGCGGAAAGGCCGCCCGGTACGGTGGCCAGCCGCTCGCCGACGATCAGGATCGCCCCTTCGGCGCTGAGCGCCTCGGCGACCGTGGCGTGCTCGGCGAGCACCTCGGCCTCCTCGCCCGGCACCACGCGGGCCAGCTTGGCCCCGAGCTTCTCCAGGCCGCGGGTGGCGAACGGCGCGATCGCGTACACCTTCAGCTTGTTCTTCAGGTGCGCCTTGCGCAGCCGCAGGAAGAGGATCGGGCACTCCTCCTCCGGCTCCAGACCGACCAGCACCACCGCCGGCGCGTTCTCGACGTCGGTGTAGGTGACGTCGGTGCTACCGGCGACCGTGCTGGCCAGGAAGTCGGCCTCCTCGCGGGAGACCGGGCGGGCCCGGAAGTCGATGTCGTTGGTGTGCAGCGCGACCCGGGCGAACTTGGCGTACGCGTACGCGTCCTCGACGGTCAGCCGACCGCCGGTGAGCACGGCGGCACCCTGGCCGGTGTCCCGGGCGGCCCGCAGCCCCTCGGCGGCGACGCTGAGCGCCTCGCTCCAGGACGCCTCCCGCAGCTCGCCGGTGCGCTCGTCGCGGACCAGCGGGGTGGTGAGCCGGTCGGCGGCGCGGGCGTACTGGAAGCCCCACCGCCCCTTGTCGCAGTTCCACTCCTCGTTGACCTGGGGGTCGTCCCCAGCCAGCCGGCGCAGCACCTTGCCCCGCCGCCAGTCCGTACGCTGGGCGCAGCCGGCCGAACAGTGCTCACACACGCTCGGGCTGGAGACCAGGTCGAACGGACGGGCACGGAAGCGGTACTGGGTGCCGGTGAGCGCGCCGACCGGACAGATCTGCACGGTGTTGCCGGAGAAGTACGAGTTGAACGGGACGTCGCCGTCCTCGCCCTCGGTCCCGTAGTCCTCGTCCCGGTAAATGTTGATCTCTTCGGCGGAGGAGCGGTTCATCAGGTCGATGAACTTGTCGCCCGCGATCTCCTCGGAGAACCGGGTGCACCGCTGGCAGAGCACGCACCGCTCCCGGTCGAGCAGCACCTGGGTGCTGATCGGCAGCGGCTTCGGGTACTCCCGCTTGTGCTCGTGGAACCGGGAGTCGGTGCGGCCGGTCGACATCGCCTGGTTCTGCAGTGGGCACTCGCCGCCCTTGTCACACATCGGGCAGTCGAGCGGGTGGTTCACCAGCAGCAGCTCCATGATCCCCTCCTGCGCCTTCTTGGCGACCGGAGAGGTGAGCTGGGTGCGGACCACCATGCCGTCGGCGACCGGCTGGGTGCAGGAGGCGACGGGCTTGCGCTGCCCCTCCACCTCCACCAGGCACTGCCGGCAGGCGCCGGCCGGAGCCAGCAGCGGGTGGTCACAGAACCGGGGGATCTCGGTGCCCATCTGCTCGGCGACCCGGATCAGCAACGCTCCCTTCGGGGCGGTGACCTCCACGCCGTCGATGGTGAGGGTGACCGTCTCGGTCGGCTTGGCAACGTCCGTCACAGTGCTCGCCTTTCGCTCGCGGCTGCGGGGCCCGCTCCGCTCACTCCTCGCACTCGCATCAGTGGGCTCCCACCAACTGCTTGTCGGACAACTTCGGCGCGGTCCGTCCCTCGATGTAGTCGAGGTAGTCCTGCTTGAAGTACTTGAGCGACGAGGTCACCGGGCTGGTGGCGCCGTCACCCAGGCCGCAGAACGAGCGGCCGAGGATGTTGTCGCAGGTGTCGAGCAGGGTGTCCAGGTCGTCCTGGGTGCCCTGGCCGGCCAGGATGCGCCGGTAGACCCGGACCATCCAGTAGTTGCCCTCCCGGCACGGGGTGCACTTGCCGCACGACTCGTGGTGGTAGAACTCCAGCCACCGGTAGGTCGCGTAGACCGGGCAGTCCTGGTCGGAGAAGATCTGCGTGGCCGTGGTGCCGAGGATCGAACCGGCGGCGGCCACGCCCTCGAAGTCCAGCGGCACGTCGAGGTGCTCGGCGGTGAGCAGCGGGGTCGACGATCCGCCCGGGGTCCAGAACTTCAGGTTGTGCCCCGGCTGCATTCCGCCGGCCAGCTCGATCAGCTCGCGCAGCGTGATGCCGAGGCCGCACTCGTACTGGCCGGGGTTGACGATCCGGCCGGAGAGCGAGTAGATCATCGGGCCGGCGGACTTCTCCGTGCCCATCGACTTCCACCAGTCCGCGCCGCCGAGCACGATGTACGGCACGCTGGCGATGGTGCCCACGTTGTTGACCACGGTGGGGCTGGCGTACAGCCCGTGGGTGGCCGGGAACGGCGGACGCAGCCGGGGCTGGCCACGGAAACCCTCCAGGGAGTCCAGCAGCGCCGTCTCCTCCCCGCAGATGTACGCGCCGGCACCCGAGTGCACCACCAGATCCAGGTCGAAACCGGAGCCGAGGATGTCGCGGCCGAGATAGCCCTTGGCGTACGCCTCGTTCACCGCGTTGCGCAGCCGGCGGGCGGCGTGCACGGCCTCGCCCCGGATGTAGATGTAGGCCCGGTTGGCCCGGATCGCGTACGAGGCGATGATCACGCCCTCGACCAGCGAGTGCGGGTCGTGGGTCATCAGCGGCAGGTCCTTGCAGGTGCCGGGCTCACCCTCGTCGGCGTTGACCACGAGGTAGTGCGGCTTGCCGTCGCCCTGCGGGATGAAGCCCCACTTGAGACCGGTCGGGAAGCCGGCGCCGCCGCGACCGCGCAGCCCGGAATCCTTCACCAGTTGGATCAGGTCGTCCGGGTGGGCCTTGATCGCCTTACGCAGCGCGGCGTACCCGTCCAGCTTCTCGTAGGTGCCGATCCGCCAGGCGTCCGGGGACAGCCAGCGCTTGGTGAGCACGGGCGTCAGCTTGGCCAGGGTCTGTGGCGCGGGCGTGGTCACTTCTGAGCCCCCTTGTCGTGCGCGGAATCCTGGCCACCACCGGCGGACTCCGCTTCCCTGAGGTTGCGCTCCTGCGCCCCGGTGTCGTCACCGGCTGGCTTGGCGTCGCCCGCCGGCCTGTTGGCCGCCACGCCGGCGGCCTCCGCGGCCCGGGCGTCGCCCGCCGCGGGCGGCTGCCCGTCGACGGGGGCCTTGGTGCCGGGAGCGTCCGGGACGGCGGTCTCCGCGTCCGGCTGCCGGGTCTCGGCGGTACGCACCTGCGGCGACTTGCGGTCCGGCGCCGGAACGTCGGGTGCGGTGCTGCCGGTCGGAGCGGCCTTCGCCGGGGTGGCCGGTGCCGGCTTGTCCCCCGCCTTGCCGCTGCGGATCGGGGTGTTCGGGTCGAAGCCCGGCGCCGAGATGCCGTGCTGCTGGGCCAGGCGCAGACCGCGCAGGGTCGGCTCGCCCGGCACCCCGTCGGCGACGGCACCCTCCCGCTCGTCGGCGAAGCCGGCGAGCTGGACCGCCATCTCCTTCAGGGTGCAGAGGCGGGCACCGCGGCTCGGCGTGGGCCGGCCACCGGCGCGCAGCTCGTCGACCACTTCGACCGCGGTCTGCGGGTCGACACCGTCGAAGAAGTCGTAGTTCACGGTCATCACCGGGCCGTAGTCGCAGGCGGCCAGGCACTCCGCATGCTCCAGGGTGACCTTGCCGTCGGCGGTGGTCTCGTCGTGCCCGACGCCCAGGTGCTCGGCGAGGGTGTCGTAGACCTCCTGGCCACCGAGCACGTTGCACATGGTGTTGGTGCAGACGCTGACCAGCCAGTCACCGGTGGGCCGGCGCTTGTACATCGTGTAGAAGCTGGCGACCGCGCCGACCTGGGCCTTGTTCAGGCCGAGCACCTCGGCGCAGAACGCCACGCCGGCCGGGGAGACGTAGCCCTCCTCGGCCTGCACCAGGTGCAGCAACGGCAGCAGGGCCGAGCGGGACCGGTCCGCCGGGTAGCGGGCGATGATCTCCCGCGCCCTGGTCCGCGTCTCGTCAGTGAAGACAGTCATCAGCGTCGCCTTCCGTTCGCGACTGCGGGGCTCGCAAGCTCACTCCTCGCGCTCACCGGTCACAACCTCCCATGACGGGGTCCAGCGAGGCGCCGCCGGCGATGACGTCGGCGATCAGGCCGCCCTCGGCCATCGCCGGCAGGGCTTGGAGGTTGACGAAACTCGGCTCCCGGTAGTGCACCCGGTACGGCCGGGTCCCGCCGTCGGAGACCGCGTGCACGCCCAGCTCGCCGCGCGGCGACTCGACCCCGACGTACACCTGGCCCGGCGGCACCCGGAAGCCCTCCGTCACCAGCTTGAAGTGGTGGATCAGGGACTCCATCGACTGGCCCATGATCTTTGCGACGTGCTCCAGCGAGTTGCCCATGCCATCGACGCCGACGGCCAGCTGCGCCGGCCAGGCGATCTTCTTGTCGGCCACCATCACCGGACCGGGCTTGAGCCGGTCGAGCGCCTGCTCGACCAGCTTGAGCGACTCGCGGATCTCCGCGTTGCGAACCAGGTAACGGCCCCAGACGTCGCCGTCGGAGTGGGTCGGCACGTCGAACTCGTACGTCTCGTAGCCGCAGTACGGCATGGTCTTGCGCAAGTCCCAGGCCAGCCCGGCCGAACGCAGCACCGGCCCGGTGACGCCGAGCGCCAAGCAGCCGGTCACGTCCAGCACCGCGACGTTCTGCGTCCGCTCCAGCCAGATCGGCTGCCCGGAGAGCAGGTCCTCGTACTCCTTGAGCCGCTTCGGCATCAGCTTGAGGAAATCGCGGATCTTGACGATGGCCTCGTCCGGCACGTCCTGGGCGACGCCGCCCGGCCGGACGTACGCGTGGTTCATCCGCAGGCCGGTGATCAGCTCGAAGATCTCCAGGACGTACTCGCGCTCCCGGAAGCCGTAGAGCATCATGTTGATCGCGCCCAGCTCCATCGCCGTGGTGGCCAGCCACACCAGGTGCGAGGAGATCCGGTTCAGCTCCATCATGAGCACCCGGATGGTGGTGGCCCGCTCGGTGATCTGCTCCTCGATGCCGAGCAGCTTCTCGACGGCCAGCGAATACGCCGTCTCGTTGAACAGCGGGGAGAGGTAGTCCATCCGGGTCACGAAGGTCGAACCCTGCACCCAGTTGCGGTACTCCAGGTTCTTCTCGATGCCGGTGTGCAGGTAGCCGACGACCGAGCGGGCCTCCCGGACCGTCTCGCCCTCCAGCTCCAGGATCAGCCGGAGCACACCGTGCGTGGACGGGTGCTGGGGGCCCATGTTGACGACGATCCGACCCTCGTTGATCGGGTCGACGCCGGAGACGACGTCGTCCCAGTCCCCGCCGGTGACGGTGAAGACCCGGCCCTCGGTCGTCTCGCGCTCGGTGGCGTAGTTCGACGCGGTCATTGGTAAGACCTCCGCTTGTCGGGCGGCGGGATCTCGGCGCCCTTGTACTCCACGGGCACGCCGCCGAGGGGGTAGTCCTTGCGCTGCGGGTGACCCTCCCAGTCGTCCGGCATGAGGATGCGGGTCAGCGCCGGGTGGCCGTCGAAGACGACACCGAACATGTCGTACGCCTCCCGCTCCTGCCAGTCGGCGGTCGGGTAGATGGAGGTGACGCTGGGCAGGTGCGGCTCCTCGGCGCTGACCGCCGCCTCCAGCCGGACCCACCGCCGGTACGTCATCGAGGTGAGCTGGTAGACGATGTGCAGTCGGCGGGCATCGGCGCCCAGGTAGTCCACCCCGGACACCGACGAGCACAGCTCGAAACGCAGCGCCGGATCGTCCCGCATCACCTGGCAGACCTCGGCGATCCGCTCCGGACGGATGTGCAGGGTCAGCTCGCCCCGGTCGACCACGACCTTCTCGATCGCCTCGCCGAACGCCGGGTACGCCTCCTCCAGCGCGTCCCGGACCTCGTCGAAGTAGCTGCCGTACGGCCGCGGTGAGTCCTCGACCGTGTGGTGCTGCCGGACCAGTCCGCCGAACCCGGAGACGTCGCCGCTGCCCTGGTTGCCGAACATGCCCAGGCCCGCCGGTGCGGCCGGCGGAAACTCGGCCGGCGCGCCACTCGTCGCGCCGGCCGGCGTCACCGGGATCGGCACGCCGCCGGTGGTCGGCTTGTCGTCAGTCACTTGATCCCCCCGTACGGGTGGAGGTGGTTCTGGGCGTTCATCCAGTTCTCGATCCGCAGCTGCTCCTCGCGGCCCTCGCGGACGGCCTTCGTCCACTCGGCCCGCCGGGCCTTGTCGCTGCGGTACGACGACGGCATCGAGCCGTACGGCACCACCGGCACGTCACCGCGCGCCTCCCGGGCCGCCAGCATCTTGCGCCCGTTCGGGCCGAGCGGCTCGTGGCCGATCTTCTCGCGCAGCTTGAGGATCGCGTCGATGAGCATCTCCGGCCGGGGCGGGCAGCCCGGTAGGTACATGTCGACCGGTACGACGTGGTCGACGCCCTGCACGATGGCGTAGTTGTTGAACATGCCGCCGCTGCTGGCGCAGACACCCATGGAGAGCACCCAGCGGGGCTCGGCCATCTGGTCGTAGATCTGGCGCAGCACCGGGGCCATCTTCTGACTAACCCGGCCGGCGACGATCATCAGGTCGGCCTGCCGGGGCGAGGCCCGGAAGACCTCCATGCCCCAGCGGCCCATGTCGTAGTGCGGACCACCGGCGGCCATCATCTCGATCGCGCAGCAGGCCAGGCCGAACGTGGCGCCCCAGACCGACGACTTGCGCGACCAGTTGACCAGCTTCTCCACCGAGGTGAGCAGGACTCCGGCGGGAAGTTTCTCCTCGATACCCATAGCCGTTCCTCCCTCAGTCCCAGTCCAGGCCGCCGCGCCGCCACTCGTAGGCGTACGCGACGAAGACGGCACCGATGAACACCAACATGGCGACGAACCCGAAGACCGGCAGGATGTCGAAGGAGACCGCCCACGGGTAAAGGAAGATCATCTCCACGTCGAAGACGATGAAAAGCATCGCCGTCAGGTAGAACTTGACCGGAAACCGGCTACCGCCGATCGGCTGCGGGCTAGGCTCGATCCCACACTCGTAGGCTTCGAGCTTGGCCCTGTTGTAGCGGTGGGGGCCGGCGAACCGGGCGGCGGCTATCGAGAACAGCGCGAAACCCGCGGCGAGGGCGAACAGCCCGATGATGGGTACGTAAGGCGAGAGCGACATATTTTCTCCTGCTCGTCCTTCCCTGCCCTCGGTGGTTGGCGAAATTCACACTATTCACATCCCACCCCGCGCCCTTCGGCGGGGGTGGACCTTGCCTGCTCCGCACCCCTACACGGCGGGCGCGGCCCGGGTCATCGCGTTGATCACCCGGTCCATCGCGTCACCGCCGCGCGGGTCGGTGAGGTTGGCCAGCAGCTTGAGCACGAAGCGCATCAGCGTGGGATGGGGCATCCCGTGCTTGGTCGCCGCCCGCATGATCTCCGGACGGCCGATCAGCTTCACGAAGATCCCGCCCAGCCGGTAGTAGCCGCCGAACCGGGAGCTCAGCTCCTGCGGGTACGCCATCAAGGCCCGCTCCCGCTCGGCGCCGGCCGGCCGGGCGAGCGCCTGGACCGCGACCTCCGCGGCCAGTTCGCCGGACTCCATCGCGTACGCGATGCCCTCGCCGTTGAAGGGGTTGACCATGCCGCCGGAGTCGCCGACGAGCAGGACTCCCCGGGTGTAGTGCGGCACCCGGTTGAAGCCCATCGGCAGCGCGGCGCCGAGGATCGAGCCCTCGGCGTTGGCATCGTCGGCCATCCCCCACTCCGGCGGCGTGTTGGCCAGCCAGTCGGTGAGCAGCCGCCGGTAGTTCGTCTTGCCGAACGCCGAGGACGAGTTGAGGATGCCGAGCCCGGCGTTCACCCGGCCGTCACCGAGGCCGAAGATCCAGCCGTACCCGGGCAGCAGTTCGTTGGTGCCCTTGGTCCGCAACTCCAGCCAGGACTCCAGGTAGTCGTCGTCGTGGCGGGCCTCGGAGCGGTAGTAGCGCCGGACGGCGACACCGATCGGGCGGTCCTCTCGCTTGGCCAGCCCGAGGGCGAGTGGGAACCGGCCCGAGACGCCGTCCGCGGCCACCACCAGCGGAGCGTGGAAGGTGACGGGTGCCCTGTCCGGCCCGTCCTCGCCCTGCACCCCGATCACCCGGCCGTCGCCGTCGAGCACCGGGCCGATGACGTTCACGCTGGTCCGCAGCTTGGCTCCGGCGGACACCGCGCGCTGGGCGAGCAGGTCGTCGAAGTCGAGTCGGGTGCGCACCAGGCCGTAGTTCGGGAAGCTGGCCAGATCCGGCCAGTCCAGTTCCAGCCGGACACCGCCGCCGATCACCCGCAGGCCACGGTTGTGCAGCCAGCCGGCCTCGGGGGAGGTGTCCACCCCCATCCGGATCAACTGCCGCACCGCGCGGGGGGTCAGCCCGTCGCCGCAGACCTTCTCCCGGGGGAACTCGGTCTTCTCGAGCAGCAGCACTCGTACGCCGTGCCGAGCCAGGTGGTACGCGGTCGCCGAACCACCGGGACCGGCGCCCACGACGATCACATCGGCGTCGTTCTCCACCGCAGTCATTAGCGCCTCCTCCCCGCCTGCTCGTGAAATGCTTCACAAGCCAGCCGGGACGAGTCTATGACCGGCACCGTAAGCTCGCCTTGTTAGGTCGGCCTAACCTGCTGGACGCAGGGAAGGGCCCCGGTCACCGGAGCCGGAGCCCTGCCGCCATCTGTCAATCAGCTCTCGCGACGCGGCACTCAGGTGCGTGCCGATGCGGCGCTGTCCAGGCTGGCGCGGATGGTCTCCGGCAGTTGCTCACGCAAGGTACCGCCGGCGGCCCGGTCCAGGGCCGCGAGCACCTCGGTCACCACCTGGCGGACGTCGGCGGGATCCGCCCCGGCCAGGCCCCGGAGCTGCTCCACCAGCTCCGCGGCATCCCCGATGGCCACATTCTTCGGATCCGTCATGTGGGCCAGCTTAAGCCGCAAAGACGACATAATCGCCTTATTTGCCTAAATGGCGTATTACCGCCTAGAGGGTATGGACGCCGGGTGAGCCGCGCTCACCTGCGGACCGCGCGGTGCAGGGCCACCACGCCGCCGGTCAGGTTGCGCCACGCCACCCGTTCCCAACCCGCGGCGGCCACCCGCGCTGCCAGCGCCGACTGGTCCGGCCAGGCCCGGATCGACTCGGCGAGATAGACGTACGCGTCAGGGTTGCTGGAGACCGTCCGGGCCACGGCCGGCAGGGAACGCATCAGGTAGGACAGGTACACGGTGCGGAACGCGGGATTGACCGGGGTGCTGAACTCGCAGATCACCAGCCGGCCGCCCGGCCGGGTCACCCGGGCCAGTTCCGCCAGCGCGGCGTCGGTGTCGTTGACGTTGCGCAACGCGAAGGAGATGGTCACCGCGTCGAAGCTGGCGTCGGCGAAGGGCAGCCGCAGCGCGTCTCCGGCCAGCAGCGGCACCTGCGGGCGGGTGCGCTTGCCGGCGTACAGCATGCCGAGGGACAGGTCGGCACCGATCGCGTACGCCCCGGACTGGGCGAGCTCCTCGGTGGAGACGCCGGTGCCGGCACCCACATCCAGCACCCGGTCACCCGGCCGCAGGTCGAGCGCGGCGCGGGTCGCCCGTCGCCAGGACCGGTCCTGACCGAACGACAGGACGGTGTTGGTCAGGTCGTAACGGGCCGCGACACCGTCGAACATCGCGGCGACCTCGTGCGGCTGCTTGTCCAGACTGGCGCGCTGGCCCTGCGGGGTACGGCTCACCCCTTCACTCTGCCAGCCCGGCGAGCGGCGGCCCGCCCAGGGTCGAGCGACACAGTGAGGGCGGGATGGTCACCCACCCCGCCCTCACTGCCGTGCGTTATGTGAACGGCCCACGCGGGCCGATAGAGGACGAAGCTCAGTCGTCCGTCTTCTCGTCACCCGGGGTCACCAGGACCACCCGGCGACGGCGGGCAACCAGGAACATGGCCACACCGGCGGCCAGCACAGCCGCGCCGACGCCACCGATCAGGCCGACCTGCGCACCGGTGACCGGCAGGCCGGGGCCGTCACCGTCGCCACCACCGGAGCCGCCCTCGGCGGCCACGACCACCGCGAAGTCGTCGGTGTTGTCGCTCGGGTCGACGTCGTTGACCGCGACGCCCGTGGCGTTCTCCGGCAGGGCCGACGTGGCGGCGGACCGGAGGATGCTGGGGGCCTCCTGCACCGACAGCGAGTCGATGGTGACCTTGCCACCGGTGAGGCTGCTCGGCTGCACACCGTCGGCGACCTTCACCAGGTTGTAGAAGCGGGCACCGGAGTAGAGGTCGTCACCGTCGGTGTCCTGCGCTGCCGGGATGAGGACGGCCTTGTCGTACTCGCAGGTCAGCGAGGTCATCGCGGCGTTGTAGGTGCAGTCCGGCTCCTTCTCCGCGAAGGTCGCGCCCTCGGGCAGCTGCACCTCGATGCGCAGACCGCGGGCGGCCTGGTCACCCTGGTTGAAGGCGCCGTAGATGAGCTGACCGGTGTTGCCCGCGTACAGGTCGCCGACCTCGGTGAACGTGCCACCCTCGACCTTGACGGCCTTACGGACATCGTCGGCGACGACGGTCAGGTCCGGCCCGGTGCCCTCGACCTTGACGTCCACGGTCACCACGTTGTCGGACTCGTCCGGGTCCGGGCCGCCGTGCAGGATCACCGCGGTGATGGAGCCGGCCGGGCCGACCTCGGCGCCCTTGCGGGTCAACGGGAAGAACCAGTCGACGTCCTCGCCGGCGCGGATGGTGTCACCCTCGATGCCACAGAGGATCCAGCCGTCCTCGCGCGGGTTGCAGCCACTCTCGTCGATGTCGACGAGGTCGGTCTTCAGCTTGCTGATGTCGAGGGCGACGAGCACGTCCTTGGCGTCGACCTTGCTCTTGTTCAGCAGCGAGACGCTGGCGTCCTTGCCCGGCGCACCGACCGCGATCGTGGTGCCGGTCGCCTTGATGGCAAGGTCCGCGCTGTCGTCCGCCAGAGCCGGGGCGGCGAAGGCGCCGGCCGCGAGGACGCCGGCGGCACCGGCACCCAGGTACGCGGCAGCCCGGTTACGGAAAATCATCAGAGGTGTCTCCCCCGTGGGGTGAATGAAACGTACGGGCGGGGACGTTAGCGGTCAACGATCACCCGCGCCACCCTGCTTCACACCCGCCACAAGCTGCTCAGCTAATGGCCAATTAAGGATTGTCCGGATTGATGGGTCTTGCTACCTGGCCACACCCGAGCCCATGGCCGGAGCGGCCCAACGCTTCGAACCGGATGGATGATCCACCCGAGCCGTTCGGCTGACAACCGATCGCACCACCACAGTGACCCATAGTGATCTCTCGTCCGCTGCTGCCGCACCCACCCACGACGCCGTCCGTCCCCACGAGGTCCCGGGATGCCGGAACTCGCGGTGTTCGGCCGACCGGAAGGGCCACCATGCCGCAACTCGCGGCCTACCGCGGCCCCGGAAGGGCCACCATGCCGAAACTCGCGCTTGCGGCGGCGAGGTCAGGCGGTCCAGGCACCGATCGGCGTCGCTTTCGACTTGTCGAGATTGGGCGTCGGTCAGCTCGCCTCGACCAGGGGCAGCGATCGGCCGGCACCGCCGCCGGGCAGAGCGATAGACGAGAAGTGCGAGACCACCCGGTCGTCGCTCGGGTCGTCGGCGGGCGTGTGGTGCACAGCCAGTCTGTTGTAGAGCGTGTCGCGCTGGGCCGGGATCCGGCCGGCGGAACGGATCATCCCGATCAGCTCGTGCAGGTTGGACCGGTGCCGCGCACCCGCCGAGGAGATGACGTTCTCCTCCAGCATGATCGACCCGAGGTCGTCGACACCCATGTGCAGCGCCAGCTGGCCGACGTCCTTGCCGGTGGTCAGCCAGGACGCCTGCAGGTGCGGCACGGTCTCGAAGAACAGCCGGGCCACCGCCACCAGCCGCAGGTACTCCAGGGTCGTCGCCTGGGTGCGGCCCTTGAGGTGGTTGTTCTCCGGCTGGTACGTCCACGGGATGAAGGCCCGGAAGCCCTGCGTACGATCCTGCACCTCGCGGATCATCCGCAGGTGCTCGATCCGCTCGGCGGCCGTCTCGCCGGTCCCCATCATCATCGTCGCGGTCGACTCGACGCCCTGCCGGTGCGCCAACTCCATGACCTCCAGCCAGCGCTCGCCCGACTCCTTCAGCGGCGCGATCGCCGTGCGGGGCCGCTGCGGCAGCATCTCGGCGCCGGCCCCGGCGATCGAGTCGAGCCCCGCGGCCTTGATCCGGGCGATGGCCTCGTCCAGGCTCACCCCGGAGACCTTCGCCATGTGCAGGATCTCGCTCGGCCCGATCGAGTGGATCGCGAGCTGCGGGTACGCCTTCTTGACCGAGGAGAACAGCTCCTCGTAGTACTCCACGCCGTAGTCCGGGTGGTGGCCGCCCTGGAGCATGACCTGGGTGGCGCCCAGCTCGACCGCCTCGCCGCAGCGACGCAGGATCTCCTCGGTCGGGTGGGTCCACCCTTCCTTGTGCTTCGGTGCGCGGTAGAAGGCACAGAACTTGCACGCCGTCACACAGACGTTCGTGTAGTTGATGTTGCGGTCGATCAGGTACGTGACGACGTTGTCCGGGTAGCGCCGCCGACGGACCGCGTCCGCCGCCTCGCCGAGGGCGTGGAAGGGGGCTTCGGTGTAGAGCAGCAGAGCCTCCTCGGGCGTGATCCGCCCGCCGTCGGCGCCGCGCTGCAGGATGTCGTCGATCTCCCGGTTCACCGTCACGCCCCCGAGCGTACGCCGAGCAGCCGATCAGCTCTCAGCGGCGCACTTCACTTGTGATCCATCCCTGTCCGACATGCCGTCCTCCCGCACGGAGGGGCAGAGGTCCGGTGGACGCCGGAGCGATCGCGCGCCCGACTGCCACAAACCGGCCCCAGCAAGAACGAAACGTTCTACGCGTCACGCGTCGTAATCGATGGCGAGGGTGTCGGTGAGCGGGTTGGACTGGCAGGTCAGCACGTAACCGGCGGCCACCTCGTCGGGCTCCAGGGCGTAGTTGCGGGCCATCTCCACCTCACCGGAGACGACCTTGGCCCGGCAGGTCGAGCAGACCCCGCCCTTGCAGGCGTACGGCAGCTCGCCGCGGACCTTCAGTGCCGCGTCCAGCACCCGTTCGTCGCGGCGCATGGTGAAGCTCGACGATCTTCCGTCGAGCGTGATCGTCACGTCGGTACCGCCGGACGCGTCGTCCGTACGGCGCACCGGCTCGGGCGGCGCATCGACGTGGAACAGCTCGGTGTGCACCGCCGACTCGGCGACGCCCCGCGCGGCCAGCACCGCACGGGCGTCCACCACCAGTCCGTACGGGCCGCAGAGGAACCACTCCTCGATCGCCTCGCCGGGCACGATGGTCTCCAGCAGCCGATCCAGCCGCTCCGCGTCGATCCGACCCGACAGCAGCGGCGAATCGCCCTGTTCACGGGAGAGCACATGCACCAGGTGCAGCCGGCTCGGGTGGCGGTCCTTCAGGTCGGCCAGTTCCTCGGCGAACATCACGCTGCCGGCCGTGCGGTTGCCGTACACCAGGGTGAAGGTGCTGGCCGGTTCGACGGCCAGTGCGGTGGCGACCAGCGACAGCACCGGGGTGATGCCCGAGCCGGCGACCACCGCGCCGTAGCGGCGAGCCCGGTCCGGCGTGAAGGCCGTGGTGAAGTGCCCCATCGGCGGCAGCACCTCGATGGTGTCGCCGTGCCGCAGCGCCCCGCAGGCGTAGCCGGAGAAGGCGCCGCCCGGAATCTCCCGCACGCCGATCCGCAACCGCCCGTGCCGCGCCAGCTCCGCCGGGGTGGAACAGATCGAGTACGAACGGCGCACGTCCCCGCCGCCGTCACTGTCCGCGGCAACGGCTTCGGCCGGCAGGCGTACGGTCAGGTGCTGGCCGGCACCGAACGCGAAGGTCTCGCGCAGTTCCTCCGGCACCGCGAAGGTGATCGCGACGGCATCGACGGTGAGCCGGTCCACGGCGACGACGGGCAGCGGATGGAACACCGGACGGCGGCGGACCGGGCGGGTGATGGTGACAGTCACAGGGCCTTCACCTGGTCGAAGGGTTCGGAGCAGGAGCGGCAGCGCCACAGCGCCTTGCACGCGGTGGAGCCGAAGCGGCTGAGCTGCTCGGTCTCCGGCGAGCCGCAGCGTGGGCAGCGCACCGTCAGGGTGAGCGGAACGACGCCGTCGCGCCGGACCGGGGCGGGTGGGGCGATGCCGGCGGCGGCCAGCTTGGCCCGCCCGGCGTCGCTGATCCAGTCGGTGCTCCAGGCCGGGCTGTGCACCGTACGCACCTCGGCGTCCGGATGACCGGCGGCGGCCAACGCGCGCCGGATGTCGGCGCGGATGACGTCCATCGCCGGGCAGCCGGTGTAGGTGGGGGTGATCGTCACCACCACCCGACCGGTGACCTGGTCCTCCAACACCGAGCGGAGGATGCCGAGATCGTCGATGGTGACCTCCCGGATCTCCGGGTCCACCACCGCCGCCACCGCCTCCCGTGCCCGGCTCATCGGCTCACCAGCGGGCCCCGGGGTGGGCGCGGTGCAGCACCTGCATCTCCGCGAGCAGGTACGACAGGTGTTCGGTGTGCACGCCGTCGCGCCCACCGGCCGGCGTCCAGGCGACCTCGGGGACGGCGAGGGTCGCGTCGGCGAGCACGGCGGTCACGGTGTCGTCGAACTCGGACCGCAGGGTCGCCGGGTCGACCGGCGCGTCCGGCCATGTGGTGAACAACTCGTCGGCGTACGGCCAGATCTCGTCCACACCGGCCTGCATCCGCCGGTGTGACTCCTCCGTCCCGTCGCCGAGCCGCCGCACCCACAGCGCGGCGTGGTCCAGGTGGTACGCGGACTCCTTGCGGGCCTTGCCGCCGATGGCGGCCAACCGCTCGTCCGGGCAGCCGGCCAGGGCGGTGTAGAGCGGCACCTGGTAGGCCGCCAGCACGAGCAGTTTCGCCATGGTCACCGCGAAGTCACCGTTGGGCAGCTCGACCAGCAGGCAGTTGCGGAACTCCCGGTCGTCGCGCAGGTACGCCAACGCGTCCTCGTCCCGGCCGGCGCCCTCCAGCTCACCCGCGTACGACAGCAGGAGGCGGGCGGCACCGAGCTGGTCCAGGGCGATGTTGGACAGCGCGATGTCCTCCTCCATCTCCGGTGCCTGGGTGCTCCACTCGGCCAGCCGTTGCGCCGCGATGAGCGCGTCGTCGCCGAGGGAGAGGGCGAAGGAGAGCACGTCGCTCACAGGTGCGCCACCCCGTCCGGCACCTCGTAGAAGGTGGGATGGCGGTAGACCTTGTCGGCGGCCGGGTCGAAGAAGGCGTCCTTCTCGTCGGGGCTGGACGCGGTGATGGCGCTCGCCGGCACCACCCAGATCGACACCCCCTCCTGGCGTCGGGTGTAGAGGTCACGGGCGTTGCGCAGGGCCAGTTCCGCGTCGGGCGCGTGCAGGCTGCCGACGTGGCTGTGCGCCAGCCCGCGCCGGGCTCGGACGAAGACCTCCCAGAGCGGGGTGTGTTGCCGGCTCACACTGCCACCTTCTCCCTCTCCGCACGCTTGGCGGCGTACGCGGCGGCCGCCTCGCGCACCCAGGCGCCCTCACGGTGGGCGCGGCGCCGGTGCTCGATCCGCTGCCGGTTGCACGGCCCGTCGCCCTTGATCACCTGCATCAGCTCGTCGTAATCCGGCTGGGTGAAGTCGTGCGCCTGGCGCTCGTCGTTCCAGCGTAGCTCCGGGTCGGGAATGTGGAGCCCGAGCGCCTCGGCCTGACCGACGCACATGTCCACGAAGCGCTGGCGCAGCTCGTCGTTGGAGAACCGCTTGATCTTCCAGGCCATCGACTGGGCGGAGTGGGTGGAGTCGCCGTCGGGCGGGCCGAACATGGCCAGTGACGGATACCACCAGCGGTCCACGGAGTCCTGGGCCATCGCCCTCTGCGCCGGGGTGCCGTGCGCCAGGGTGTGCAGGATCTCGTAGCCCTGGCGCTGGTGGAACGACTCCTCCTTGCAGACCCGGATCATGGCACGGGCGTACGGGCCGTAGGAGCAGCGGCACAGCGGCACCTGGTTGACGATCGCGGCACCGTCCACCAGCCAGCCGATCGCTCCGACGTCGGCCCAGCTCAGGGTGGGGTAGTTGAAGATCGAGCTGTACTTCTGCCGGCCGTTGAGCAGCAGGTCGACCAGCTCGTCCCGGCTGATGCCGAGGGTCTCGGCGGCGGCGTAGAGGTAGAGGCCGTGGCCGGCCTCGTCCTGCACCTTTGCCAGCAGGATCGCCTTGCGCTTGAGCGACGGTGCGCGGCTGATCCAGTTGCCCTCCGGCTGCATGCCGATGATCTCGGAGTGGGCGTGCTGCGCGATCTGCCGGATCAACGTCCGTCGGTACGCCTCCGGCATCCAGTCGCGGGGTTCGATCTTCTGATCGGCGTCGACGACCTCGGCGAAGTAGGCGGCCAGGTCGCGGCCCGGCTCGGCGGCGCCACGGTCACGTGCCGCGGCCGCGCGCAACGCCGCCTCCGCCGCCTCGACCTCACCGAGCAGCCCGCCGGGCGGGTCCTCGCCCGGGAAGTCATTGCCATACATGCCCCCAGTGTTACAGCTAAGGGTTGAATAAGCCAGAGGGTGTCATACAAATTCGGGGCCACCCTCCGTCACCTCCCGATCGCCATCGGTGGCGCGGGAAACTATGAGCTGGGTCACGAATCAGCGACAATTCCTCGCAAGGACCGCGTAGCGGTTCGTTTTTCTCACCCTCACGGCGAGTCGCCAGGGTTCGAGTCCTGGCATTGCGCCGATCCGCACGTAGACTTCCCGTCACACCGATCGGCTGACGACGATCGCCAGATCAGGCCACTTCCCCCGGCCCAGGCGATCCGCACCGGTCAGTCCTGGCAACAAGCCGGTCCCCCGGCCCCGACATCTGGAGCTCGCCCGCTCATGCGATCCAGCGTGACCATGGTGTTCGCCGCGACGGCGATACTGCTCGGCGGCGTCATGCTGGTGCCGACCGCCTACGCCCGGCTCTCCGCCAGCGAGGCGGAGGCCAGCCCGGAGAGCGTCGCCGCGCCCACACCCGCGCCACCGCCGCCGCCGACCCTGGCCGCCGGCAAGGTCTCGGTGAACTTCACGGGTGAATTCTTCTCCTGGGCACTGCTCGACCGGGAGACCGACCAGCTCGCCGGCTCCAAAAACATGGCCGCGACCAACTCGACCGAGTCGATGCTCAAGACCTGGATCGTCGCCGACTACCTGCGTCAACTCGGCGACAAGAAGCCGCCGACGTGGATGAAGAAGGCGGCCAGCGCGGCCATCCGGGACAGCAGCGACAAGGGGGCGAACATGGTCTACGCCGCCGCAGGTGGTTCCTACCGTGCGTCCTCGAACGGGCAGCCCGGTCCCGTGATCAAGCGGGCGATCAGCCTCTGCGGCCTCACCGACACCAAGCCCGGCAACGTCAAAGGCTACGAGGGCTGGTGGAGTTTCACCCGGATGTCCCCGCGCGACGCGGTACGGCTCGGCGACTGCATCGCCGACGGCACTGCCGCCGGCCCGAAGTGGACCAAGTGGCTGCTCACCGAGATGAGCAAGGTTCGCGGCAGCACCGCCGCCAAGGACCAGAAGCCCTCGGAGGGCGGCGGCCGGTGGGGCATCATCGACGGCCTGCCGGAGTCGATCACCAGCCAGGGACCGGTCAGCATCAAGAACGGCTGGACCTCCCTCGTCTACGACGGCAACTGGCACGTCAACTGCCTGGCCGTGACCGAGAAGTGGAGCCTTGCGGTGATGCTGCGTTACCCCAGGCAGAACGGGCTCGACTACGGGGCGGGCATCTGCGCCAGCGTCGCGAGCCAGTTGGTGACGCCGCAGCCCGGCGGTGCTCTGAAGGTGCCCCAGCAGCCGATCGGGAAGCTCTGATGGCCGGCCGTAGCCGCAACGGCGAGACATCGCCGCTGCGTCTGATCGCCATCGCGGCCGTGCTGATCGGGCTGGTCCTGGTGTCGCTGCGCCTGCTGCCCGGCTCGCCCTTCGAGTCCACCGCCGCCGCCCAGTGGGGTCAGGGTGAGTCACCGGCGGCCCGGGACGGCACCTCAACCGACCGCAGCGTGCGGCCGCCCCCCAGTCCCTCGCCGGAGCCCGAGCCGCTGCCGTTCGAGGCCGAGGAGATCGACCTGGACATCGACGGCTGGTACGCGTGGAGCGTGCTGGACCGCCGCTCGGGGGAGATCATCGGCTCGGACAACATGGCCGAGACCAGCACCACCGCCTCCCTGATCAAGTCCTGGATCGTGGCCGACTACCTGCGCCGTACCGCCAACGCCGGGCAGACCCCGAGCGACGCGAAGCTGGACGACCTGACCCGGATCATCCGGGACAGCGACAACACCCGCACCGAGCAGCTCTACACCCAGATCGGCCGAGCGGCCTCGATCAAGCGGCTGCTGTCCACCTGCGAGCTGACCGACAGCAAGGTGTCGAGCGATCTCGGCTGGAGCCGTACCGAACTCTCCCCCCGGGACACCGCCCGCCTGGGCAACTGCATCGCCGAGGGCACGGCCGCCGGCCCGAAGTGGACCAAGTGGCTACTCGGCGAGATGCGCCAGGTACGCGGTGCCGGTGACTTCGGCATCCGCAAGGCGTTCCCCGACGCCGAGGCGAAGAAGATCGCCATCAAGAACGGCTGGGTCGACCGCACCCGCGAGCAGGAGATCCACGTCAACTGCCTGGCGATCGGCGACACCTGGACGATGGGCGTGATGCTCCAGTACCCGATCAACAAGGGCTACGAGTACGGCATGAAGAACTGCGAGAAGATCACCGAGGCGCTGCTCACCACCAGCCCGTGAGCCTGCCGCACCCGCGGGTCAGCGGGTGAAGAAGGTGGGGCCGGTGGGGGGTAGTGGCGGGGTTTCACCGTGGGCGGCGGTGAGGCGGGCGAACTCGCGGATGCCGGCGATCTGGCGCTCACCGAGCGAGAAGTCCAGGGTACGGAAGTAGTCGGCGAGCGTGCTCGCGTCGAACGGCTCCCACCGGGCCGCCGACTCGGCGACCTGGTCCAACTCGGCCAGGCACAGGTCACGCGACCGCAGGAACGCCTCGTGCACCTCCTTGACCAACCCGGGATGGGCCGCGGCGAAGTCGCGGCGGACCGCCCAGACGGCGAAGACCATCGGCAGCCCGGTCCACTCCCGCCACGCCTGACCCAGGTCGGTCACGGTCAGCCCCTGCCGGGGTGCCTCGTACATCGCCCGCAGCGCCACATCGCCGATCAACACCGCGGCGTCGGCCTCCAACAGCATCTGGGTCAGGTCCGGCGGGCACCGAAAGTACTCCGGGTCGACCCCGTACCGCTCGCGCAGCAGCAACTGGGCGAGCAGCACCCCGGTCCTTGAGGTGGAGCCAAGCGCCACCCGTGCGTCGTCGAGGTCGGCCAGCGGCCGGGTGCTCACCAGGTTGACCGACAGCACCGGCCCGTCGCTGCCCACGGCCAGGTCGGGCAGGAGCAGCAACTCGTCGGCGTGCTTCAGGTACTCGACGAAGGTGATCGGCCCGATGTCCAGGTCACCGGCGACGAGTTGGGCGCTGAGCCGGTCCGGCGAGTCCTTGCGCAGGTCGATGTCGAGCAGGGTGCCGGAGCGCATCAGCCCCCAGTAGATGGGCAGGCAGTTGAGGAACTGGATGTGCCCGACGCGGGGGCGGGCAAGGCGCTCGACCATGCCCCGACCGTATCCCCGCCGCCCCTGACCTGCTCAGCCGGACGGCGCGGAAGTGGCCAACCCCGCACCCGCCGGCCCCGTCTGCGCAGGGCCCGCCGGTGGGAGTTGCCGGACGCGGGAGCGTTCGGTCCGGACCGCTCGGCGGACCGGTCCCACGAAGCCGAGCAGCACCAGCAGCCCGGCCACCCCACATCCGACGATCAGCGGGCGCGGTTCGGTCGCCTCCAGCAGCACGCCACCGACCAGATAACCGACCATCGCCGCGCCCTGCACCGCGGCACCCACGGCGGCGAAGGCCCGCCCGCGGGCCGCCTCGGGTACCCGCCGCGCCACCACCACGTTGTGGAAGACGTTGTCGCCGCCGTTGCAGAGGCCGCCGAGCAGCCAGAGCGGCACCAGCAGTGCAGCCGTGGGGACCGTCACCGAGAGCAGCACCGCCACGCAGCAGCCGCCGAGCAGCAGCAGGCCGCCCTGGACCAGGGCGCCGTCGTCGGTGAGCCGCCTGACCACCCGGGCGAAGATCCAGGCACCGCCGAGCACACCGAGCGTCCAGGCCCCGGTCACCAGTCCGTACACGGAGGCCGAGGCACCGAGGGTTTCGCGTACGTAGAAGACGTCGATGACGTTGATCGCGCCGATGGCCGCGATCACGCCGGCCAGGGTCGCCACCATCGCTACCAGCAGCGGGTCCTGCCGTAGGCGCCAGCCGCCAACCGGCCCGGCGTCGCGGTCCACGACCGCCGCGCCACTGGTCACCGTCAACTGCCGCCTGCCGCCTCGGCGGGTACGCACGAGCAGGCCGGCGACGACGAGCGGCAGATAAACGAGTGCGGCGATCAACAGGGGTACCCGGGCACCGAAGCCTCCCACCAGGAACCCGGCCACGGCCGGCCCGGTCAGCACACCGAGCGTGCCGGCGGTCTGGTTGAGTGCGGTGGCCTTGGGCAGATCCGAGGGAAGCACCATGGCGGGCACCAGTGCGGCCAGCCCCGGCTGGGCGACTGCCAGGCCGCTGGCGAGCAGCGCGACCAGCCCCACGACCAGCAACGGATGGTCGACGTACGCCAGCGCCAGGCAGATCACCGACTGGGCCAGTCCGGCTCCGACCAGCAGCATCCGGCTGTCCACCCGATCGGCGAGCCGACCGGTCAGCGGGGCGAGCACCACGAGCGGCAGCGTCGCCGCCAGCAGCATCCCCGCGACGGCACGGCCACCCGCGCCGGACGACTGGAGGGCCAGCGTCAGCGTGGTCGCCGCGAGGAACTGCCCGCAGGTGGCGAAGCCACGGGCGGCGGTGGCCAGGGCGACGTCGGCCCAACGCGACCCGCCAGATGTGAAGGACATACTTCGAAAGTAATGCTTCACATCTGGTTGGCGCAAGTACGTTCAGGCCAGCGGCAGCGCCCGGTACTGGACGGCGACCCGACGGGCCCCCGGCGGTGGATCGGTCCGGGTGCGTATGCGGTACGGCCGAAGCAGGGCGGTCACGGCCTCGTTCACCTCCGCCAGCTCCTCGGCGGTGAGCAGCAACAATGACTCGCTGAGAATCGCGCTGCGATACCACTCCTCGGACTCGTCCGGAGCCCGGCGCAGCCAGTCCCGGCTACGCTCCAGCTCCCGGGCCAGGAAAACTTCGACCAGGGTCTGCTCGGCGTCGCGTACCGACGGGTCGGCGTCCCGACCGGCGTCGATTCCCCACGACAGGATCGCGGCACGCCACAGCCGCTCGCGGGCGTCCCCCCGGCTCGGCGCCTGCTCCACCAGGCCGAACCTGGCCAGTGCCCGCAGGTGGTAACTGGTCGCGCTCGGCGACAGGCCCACCACCTCGGCGCACTCGGTGGCGGTCACCGCGCCCTCGGTCGTCGCCAAATGTTCCATGATCGCGAGCCGGGCGGGGTGAGCGAGCGCCCGCAGCGTCTGCGGGTCGCTGATCGTCACCCGGGGCGGCTCGGAGTGCGCCTGCGTCATGTCCCCATGATCCCCCGCCGGACCGAAAACCGGTTGTCCCCGGCAGTCCCGGGAGTAGGCTGTTCGTTCCGCCCGACGGCCGCGGTGAGTAGCACCGCAGCGGACGTCCCCGCGCCGACCCACGAGTCGGAAACGCGAGCGGCAGCCTTCTTCCCGTGTCGAGGAGTCCGTGGATGAGCCTGCACGCCCGAGAAATCCCCCAACCACCCGCACTTGACGACGAACTTGCCGCCGAACGGGCGCACCTGACCCGCTCGCGGGCGGCGCTGCACCGGATGCGGGAACGCGCCGAGGCGCTCTTCGCCACCGGCGACAAGGTGGCCGGGGACGCGTACACCGCCGAGCAGCTCGGCCGGCACCTTGCCCGGCGGGTCGCCGAACTGGCCGATGACCCGCGCACCCCGCTCTTCTTCGGCCGGCTCGACTTCGGCGACGCGGATGCCGAACACGCCGGCCGCCGCTACCACGTCGGCCGCCGGCACGTCACCGACGAGCAGGGCGAACCGTTGGTGCTGGACTGGCGGGCGCCGGTCTCGCGCGCGTTCTACCGGGCCAGCGCCCGCGATCCGCAGGGCCTGGCGGTACGCCGCCGGTTCGGTTTCAACGACGGAAAGCTGACCAGCTTCGAGGACGAGCACCTCGACCGGGGCGAGGAACTCGGCACGGCCAGCCGGATCCTCACCGCCGAGATCGAACGACCCCGGGTCGGGCCGATGCGCGACATCGTCGCCACCATCCAGCCCGAGCAGGACGAACTCGTCCGGGCCGACCTGGCCGACTCGATCTGCGTGCAGGGCGCCCCGGGCACCGGCAAGACCGCCGTCGGGCTGCACCGGGCGGCGTACCTGCTCTACCTCTACCGGGAGCGGCTGCGACGGTCGAAGGTGCTGGTCGTGGGGCCGAACCGGGCCTTCCTCGGCTACATCGCGGCGGTGCTGCCCGCGCTCGGTGAGGTCGAGGTGGAGCAGGCCACCGTGGAGGACCTGGTCGACCGGGTGCCGGTACGCGCGGTGGATCCACCGGTGGTGGCCACGCTCAAGCACGACCCGCGGATGGCCGAGGTGCTGCGCCGGGCCGTCGACGCGTACGTCGGCGAGCCGGCGGAACCGGTGCTCGTCTCCGACGGCTCGTTCCGCTGGCGGATCGGGCTGGAGCCGCTGCACCGGCTGGTCCAGGACACCCGCGCGGAGCGCCTGCCGTACGCCGTCGGGCGGGACCGGGTCCGGGCCCGGGTGGTCGGACTGCTGCAACGGCAGGCCGAAACGCGGCGCGCGGAGTCGCCGAGCGACGCGTGGCTGCGCCGGATGAGCCGGTCGAATCCGGTCGCCGCATTCCTGGACGCCGTGTGGCCCGCGCTCACGCCGGACGGCCTGCTGCACGCGCTCTACACCGACCCGGACCGGCTCGCCCAGGCCGCCGACGGCCTGCTCGGTGCCGACGAGCAGCGGCTGCTGACCAGCGCCGGGTCCGGCCGTCCCACCACCGGGACCGGGTGGGGAAGAACAGCGAAGGCGACCCGGTGGACGGCCGCCGACGCGGTGCTGATCGACGAGGCGGCCGGCCTGCTGGAACGCCCGGCCGGCTACGGGCATGTGGTGGTGGACGAGGCCCAGGACCTCTCCCCGATGCAGTGCCGGGTCATCGCCCGACGCAGTGAGCACGGCTCGCTCACGCTCCTCGGCGACCTGGCCCAGGCCACCGCGCCGTGGGCGGCCAGCGACTGGCGGGACAGCCTGCGCCACCTGGGCAAGCCGGACGCGACGGTGGTGCCGTTGACCATCGGGTTCCGGGTGCCCGCCGCCGTGCTGGCTTTCGCCAACCGGCTGCTTCCGGCGCTGGCCGTCGACGTGCCGCCGGCCGAGTCCCTGCGCAGCGACGGCACGCTTGCGGTGCGTACCGTCAGCGATCTCGCCGCCGCGACGGTGGCCGAGGTGCGGACGGCGCTCACGTTCGAGGGGTCGATCGCCGTGATCGCCGTCGACGACACCGTGGACGGGCTGCGGGCGGCGCTGGCCGAGGCGGCAATCGAGACCGCGACCGCCGACGGTCCGGCCACCGAGGCGCGCGTCACGGTGATGCCCGCGACCCTAGTCAAGGGCCTGGAGTACGACCACGTCATCGCGGTCGAACCGGCCGCCATCGCGACCGCCGAGCCACGCGGCCTGAACCGGCTGTACGTGGTGCTCACCCGGGCGGTGTCCCGGCTGTCCGTGCTGCACGCCACGCCGCTACCCGCACCGCTCGGCTGACTCCCGACCGCACGGGACCGGGTCGCCGGTTCAGTTGACGTTCCCCCGGTTTCCACCCCGAACGACGGCGTACCGGTGCCACCATGCCGAGAAGGGCGGCCGACCGGTGGTCGCCGCAGGTCGGGAGGGGTGGCCGTGGTCAGCGTCGTACCGGGTACGCCCTGTTGGGCCGACCTGGCGACGCCGGGACTCGACGCGGCCCGGCGGTTCTATCCGGAACTGTTCGGCTGGACCGGCCGGGTCGACCCCGAGCCGGAGTCGGGCGGGTACACGGTCTTCCTGCTCGACGGGCGGGCGGTGGCCGGGGCGGGCCCACCGGCCGTACCGGACCAGGTGCCGATCTGGTCGACATACCTGGCCACCGACGATGCCGATCTGGTCGCCGGCCGGGTGGAACGGGCCGGTGGACAGGTGGTGGTGCCGCCGTTCGAGGTCTTCGACCGGGGTCGGATGGCGGTCTTCACCGATCCCGCCGGGGCCGCGTTCAGCGTCTGGCAGCCGATGACCTTCGCCGGGGCCGAGGTGTTCGACGTGCCCGGTGCGATGAGCTGGACCGAACTGGTGACCCCCGATCCGGACGGGGCACGGATCTTCTACGAGTTGGTCTTCGGTTGGCAGCCGGAGGAGGAGCCGATGGGCCAGGTCGCCTACACGGGGTGGCGGCTCGGCGACCGCTTGGTGGCGGGCATGATGCCGCCGCTGAGCGGCGAGTTCCCGGCCGACTCGCCGGCCTACTGGACGCTGTACTTCTCGGTCGTCGACGCGGACGCCACCGCAGCCCGCGCCGCCGAACTCGGGGGCACCATCCTGGTCCCCCCGCGTGACGTCCCCGCCGGCCGCCTCACCGCCCTCCGCGACCCCCACGGCGCCCTCTTCTCCCTCATCGCACTCACTCCCTGACCCGCCCGCCCACCTCTGCCCGTCGATCATGCAGTTGTGGTTGTCGCTTCGTTAGTCTTCGCGGCTTTTGTCAGGTGGGACAACTGCATGATCGGCGCGGGTGGGGCGGGTGGGGAGGACGAGGGGGCCGTGGGGTCCGGGGATGACGCGGACGTGGGCGCGGTAGTGGCGGGCCAGCAGGTCCTCGGTGAGCACCTCGTCGGGAGTGCCGGAGGCGACGATGCGGCCGCCGGCCAGCAGGACCATGCGGTCGGCGTACTCACCGGCGATGGACAGGTCGTGCATGGTGGCCAGCACCGTCAGGCCGTGCGTCCGACGTAGCTGGTCGACCAGTTCGAGAACCTCCTGCTGATGGCCGATGTCGAGGGCACTGGTGGGCTCGTCCAGCAGCAGCAGAGTGGCGCCCTGGGCCAGCGCCCGGGCCAGGAAGACCCGCTGCCGTTCACCGCCCGAGAGGGTGGCCAGCTCCCGGGCGTGGAAGCCGGCGAGGTCCAGCCGGTCGAGCACCTCGTGCACCACGGCCAGGTCGGCGGCGGACTCCCGGCCCAACGGCGGGATGTACGGGTTACGACCGAGCAGCACGTAGTCCAGCACCGCCATGCCGGACGGTACGACCGGCGACTGGGCGACCGTGGCCACCACCCGGGCGCGTTCCCGGCGGCGCAGCTCGCCCAGTGGCGTACCGAAGAGCCGGACGGCGTCCGGCGCGGGGAGCAGGCCGCCGACGGCGCGCAGCAACGTCGACTTGCCCGCGCCGTTGGGACCGATCACCGTCACCCACTCGCCGGTGGCGACAGTCAGGTCGACGCCCGCGAGGATCGGCGTACCGTCCAGGCTGATCCGCAAACCGCGCAGGTCGACGGCGAGCGCGGTCGACGAGCCGGTCATGTCAGCACCCGCCGGGCCGAGCGCAGCACCACCACGAAGAACGGCCCACCCAGCAGCGCGGTGACCACCCCGATCGGGATCTCCTGCGGTGCGGCGGCGGTGCGCGCCACCACGTCGGTCAGCGCCAGGAAGGCCCCACCGAACAGCAACGACAGCGGCAGGATCACCCGGTAGCTCGACCCGGCGAGCATCCGTACGGTGTGCGGCACGATGATGCCGACGAAACCGATCAGGCCGGAGGCGGAGACGGCGGCGGCGGTGCCCAGCGAGGCGGCGGCGATCAGCAGGTACCGGGACCGCTGCGGATGCAGGCCGAGGCTGGCCGCCTCGTCGTCGCCGACCGAGAGCACGTCCAACTCCCGCCGGTGCAGCAGGATGACCACGCTGGTCAGCAGGAAGTACGGCAGCACCAGCCGGACGTCCTGCCAGCCCGCGGTGGCCAGCCGCCCGAGCAGCCAGGAGTACACCTGCTGGATGCTTTCCGCGTGTCGTTGCAGCAGGTACGTCTGCCCGGCGCTGAGGAACGCGGAGACGGCCACCCCGGCCAGGATCAGGGTCGCCGGGGAGCGGCTACGTCCACCGGCGGCACCGAGCAGGTAGGTCATCGCCACCGCGCCGAGGGAGCCGACGAAGGCGGCCAGCGGGATGGTGTCCGGCAGCCCGCTCAACGCTCCGCCCACGCCGACGCCCAGGGTCAGCACCACGGTGACCGCGAGCCCGGCCCCGGCCGCGACGCCGAGCAGGTAGGGGTCGGCCAGCGGGTTGCGGAACACCCCCTGGTAGGCGCCGCCGGCCAGGGCGAGCAGCCCGCCGACCAGCAGACCCAGCACCGCCCGGGGCAGTCGAAGCTCGGTGATGATGGCGATCTCCCGCTCGGTCAGCCCGCTGTCCAGGCGTACCCCGGGCAGCAGGTTGAGCAGTTCGATCGCGACGCTGCCGGGCGGCAGGCTGACCGGGCCGAGCGAGACCCCGGCCACCAGGGCGACGAGCACGGCGAGCACCCCGGCCGCGAGCCAACGTTTCCGCAGGCCCGCCGGCCGGGGCGGGGTGGCCGCCCCGACCGGCGTGCCGAGTCGGCCACGCTTCAGCACGTCGTGCACGATCCGTTCAGCGCTCGACGGTCAGCGTCACTCGGCGGCCTTGGCGGTGGCGTCCACGATGGCCCGCAGCAGGTCCACCACGCGCGGTCCCCACCGGGAGGCGATGTCGTCGTCGAGTTCCACGACCTGGTCCTTCTGCACCGCGCTGAGCGACGCCCAGCCGCTCCGGGCCTTGACCTTGTCGGCGGTCTGACCGGCCTGCCGCACGTCGCCGAGGAAGATGAAGTCCGGGTCGGCGTCGATGATCACTTCCTGGGACAGCTGCGGGTAGCCGCCGTTCTTTCCGTCGGCGTCGGCCGCGTCGGCGATGTTCTCCAGCCCGGCGAGGCTGTAGATCGAACCGATGAAGGTCTTGCTGGTGGCGGTGTACAGCTCCGGGCCCAGCTCGTGGAAGTAGGTGGGCGCCTCGGCCCGCTGCGGCACCTCGGCCGCGATCTTCGTGATGTCGTCCTTCATCCGCTGGACCACGTCGGCCGCCGCGTCGGTGTTGCCGGTGAGCGTGCCCAGCTCGGTGAGCTGCCGATACGAGTCGTCGAGGGTCTGCGCCGCCGGAGCCTGGTGAACGGGGATCTTGAGCTTGGTGAGCTGGTCGACGATCTTGTTGCGGTCGTTGCTGAGCACCACCAGGTCGGGGTCCTTCGCGGCGATCGCCTCGGCGTTCGGCTGGTAGCCGGACAGATCCGTCTTCGGTGCGTCCGCCGGGAAGTTGGACTGGTCGTCGACCGCGGTGACCTGCGGGCCGGCACCGATCGCGAAGAGCATCTCGGTGGCCGTCGCCGACAGCGAGACGATCTTTTCGGGCCGCTGTTCCAGGGTCAGCGACCCGACGGTCACGGGGAAGGTGGCGGCGCTCGGGCTGCCGCTGGCGGCGGGGGTGTCGGTGGTCTTCTCGGCGCAGGCGCCGAGCGCGAGCGCGGCCACCGCCAGGCTGGCGGCGAAGACTGCGGGGGTACGTCTGAACATCGGTCCTCCTGTCGGTCGAGGATGTGCTGCTTCGCCGACAGGGAGCCGGGGCACCCGTCCGCGAGGCGCCCTTCCTCGAGAGCGCGGATCGCGACCGCGCCCCAGGCGACCTGGCTCGTCCCCGCGAACGGGGCATCACAGTTGCGGGACAGCGCCGGTGTCGCACCGGCTTCGCTGGAACGGGTCGCTAAGACCGTAGCGCACGTCGCGTCAGCGCCCCGCTGAGCAGGCCGGTCGCGCTGCCGGAGGCCCGGCGGTGAGCTGCCGGGAGAACCCGGTCTGCCCGTTTGGTCCCTGGACGGGGCCCCGCGCGAGGGGGATGGCGGGGCCCCGTTCAGCTCAGGAGGAGGTAATGGTGACGTTGTCCACAGCCGCCTCGACGAGGCTGGCGGTCGAGGCGTCCGCGGCCTCCACCAGAATCCGAATCGACTGGCCGGCGTACGGGGTGAGGTTGAGGCTCGACACCGTCCAGGCACCGTTGCGGTTGCTGGCCGCGCCGGACTGGGTGAGCAGCGCCGTGGTGCCGCCGTTGTGCACCACGCTGACCCGGAAGTAGTCCGCCGACGACGCGTTCGAGCCGTGGGCGAGATACCAGGCCAGCGAGAGCGTCAACGTGCCGCTGGACGGCAGTGCGACAGCCGGCGATCGGGCACTTGTCACCCCACTGTCGATGTCGTAGGCACCCGCGCCGCTGCCGGCGAGCCCGCCGGTCACCAGGTCGTTGCTGCCCGCGTACGGGGTGAGTTGCTTGGCTCCGCTGGAGTTGGTGGCCTGCGCGGCGCCCCGCTCCCACTGCCCGGTGGTCGCGGTGTCGGTGCCGTTGGGGTTGGTCGTCCAGCCGGTCGCGGTCTCGAAGGTGTCCGACCAGACCGTGGTCCCCCCGCCACCGCTGCCGCAGTACTCGGCCTGCTTGCCGATGGCCCGGTAGGGGCAGTCGGCGTACTCGGAAAGCATCAGCACCGCCTCGCGGTTACGCGAGGTCTGCTGCGGGATGACCTCGTCGGGCGGGTAGAAGCCGCCGCCGGAGGCCGAGCCCGGATACAGCTCGAAGGTGTACGCCCAGATGCCGTGCTCGGCCCACATCCAGTCGATGCTGCTGCCGTCGGTGATGTACAGGTCGCTGGACTGCTGCGGGGTGAAGCCGTTCGTCGCCGCCATCTGCTGACCGATGGTGGCGAAGGTGTTGTACTGGTCGGCGCTCATTCCCGGGGCGGTGTTGTTGTACGTGTAGCCGTACGGCCAGAGCACCAGCTCGGAGTAGGTGTGGAAGTCGATGTTGGCCTTGATCTGCTGCACCCCGCCGACAACCCGGCTGTTGACGAAGTTGCGCAGCGCCTGCGTCTCGGGCGCGGAGAACGCCGACGGACCCCGGTAGGTGTCCGAGGAGGTGGAGCCGGACGAGCCGCCGCAGCACCCGAAGTTGTAGCTCCAGTTCCGGTTCAGGTCGGTGCCGACGTACGACGATCCGCTGTTGGGTTGGCGGTTCTTGCGCCACGACCGGTAGGAGCCGGTGGCGATGTCGTACTCGCTGCCGTCCGGGTTGACCGAGGGCACCACCCAGATCTCCCGGCCGTTGACCAGGCTGGTGATCCGCGAGTCGGAGCCGTAGTTGTCGGTGAAGAGGTTGAGCAGGTAGATCGCCATCTCGACGGTCAGGTGCTCGCGGGCGTGCTGCTGCGCGTTGAACAGGATTTCCGGCTCGTTCTCGTCGGTGGCGACGTTGTCGGAGATCTTCACCGCGACCAGGTCACGACCCTCGTACGAGCTACCGATGCTGATCTTTCGCGCGATCGTCGGGTGATCGGCGACCACCTTGTTCACCGCCGCGATCATCTCCGGGTAGTCGTGGTAGTTGGAGTCGGCCGACGGGAAGCCGAGGACACCGACGTCGCCGTCGGCCTGTCCCCGGTCGGTTGGCAGCGCGGCGACCGCCTCCAGCCGGAACCCCAGCCGGGTGATGGCGGCGGCCTCGGCCCGGGTGGCCGAGACGTGCAGCACGCCGTGCTCGGAGTAGTCGATGGCGGCACCCGTACGGGCCACCGCGTTGCGGTCGGCGAGGGTCTTCGGGCCGAGCACCCGGTAGGGCACGGCGGCCGGTTGTTGGTCCCGGTCGGGCGCCGGTTCGGCGGAGACCGGTGGCGCGGCGACGATGAGCAGGCCGAGCCCGGCGGCAACGATGAGCGCCAGGGCACGACGGACGGGGATGGAACGGAAGGCCATGGACAACCT
Organism: Micromonospora sp. ATLC16; assembly: GCF_057196645.1. Classification (NCBI taxonomy): domain Bacteria; kingdom Bacillati; phylum Actinomycetota; class Actinomycetes; order Micromonosporales; family Micromonosporaceae; genus Micromonospora; species Micromonospora sp. ATLC16. Next base: position 121,571 of record NZ_JBXUOW010000001.1, on the reverse strand, counting down.
CCTGGAGGCGCGGGGATCCCCCGCTCGGTAGCGGACAGCCCACCACCTGTCACATGGTCATATCAATATTAATCGTTGTTGGGTCCATCCCAACCGGATACTCATGTCGGCGACATGTTTCCGCCGACCGGAAGTTCAGGTGACCGGATACCCGGTCACCGGAGCGCTCAGCCCTTCCCGTCGGTGGGCCGATCACCCGTCGCGTCGTCGTCGGCCTGGTCGTCGCCGGCCAGGGCGGACCGCAGCCGCTCCTTCTCCCCGCGGCGACGCTCGGCGGCGGCGGCCATCTCCTCGGCCATCTCGTCACGCCAGCCCTTGAGCAGGAAAAACGAGAGCGCTGCGGAGAACAGCAGTGCCAGGATCAACTTGAGGAAGATGTCCAGGTCGACCGGCCAGAGGGCCGCCACCACGACCACGAACAGACCGATCCGGCCGAGCGTGTACTTGACCGCCGCACTCACGTTCGTTCGCTCCGCTCGCTCACGTCGTCACTCTGCCTCAGCCGGTCCGGTTGGCCAGCCAGCGCACGCCCGGAAACCAGATCATCGCGTACACCACGGTGAACGTGGTCGCGGCGAGCACGCCGGACAGCAGCGGCGGCAGCGCCGTGGCCACCCCGGCCACCAGCAGTCCGGAGACCACCGCCATCGCCACGGCCACCAGCGCGGCCACCACCCGGGGCGCACCGAAATCCCACGCCCGGAAGTCCTCCCAGAACAGCCAGGCAGGCAGGATCACGGCGAGCCAGCCGTTCGCCTGGCCGAACTCACCGGCACCGAACCAGGCGAAGGCGACGTCGAGGAGCACCAGCACGAGCAGCCCGATGACCACCCCGGCCAGGCCGACACCCACCAGGTCGCCCAGGGTGCGGACCCGCCCCTCGGCGTCCCGGCGGGGAAACGCGCTCTGCTGCTCGGCCATCGTCGTGCCAGGGTACGCGTCGGATCAGGCCCAGACCTGCTGCGGCTCGGCCCGACGCTCGGCCAGCGTGGGGGCCGCGTCGTACTCACGGACCACCTCGTAGCGGGTGTTGCGCTCGACCGGACGGAACCCGGCGTCCCAGATGAGGTGCAGCAGGTCGTCGCGGTGCATGGTGTTCGGCGTCCCGTACGAGTCGGCGTCGTGGGTGATCTTGTATTCCACGACCGAGCCGTCCAGGTCGTCGACACCGAAGTTGAGCGAGAGCTGAGCCACCGACAGTCCGTGCATCACCCAGAAGCACTTGACGTGCGGAACGTTGTCGAGCAGCAGGCGGGAGACCGCGAAGGTCTTCAGCGACTCGGCCGGCGAGGCCATCGTGGTGCGGGCCTGAATCCGGTTACGGATCTTCCCGTCCGCCGAGTCGACGAAGTCGTGCTGGTAGCGCAGCGGAATGAAGACCAGGAAGCCGCCGGTCTCGTCCTGCAACTCACGCAGCCGCAGTACGTGGTCGACCCGGTGCCGGGGCTCCTCAATGTGGCCGTAGAGCATGGTCGACGGGGTTTTCATCCCCTTGGTGTGCGCCAGCCGGTGGATCCGGGACCAGTCCTCCCAGTGGCAGGCGTGGTCGACGATGTGCTGGCGGATCTCCCAGTCGAAGATCTCCGCACCGCCGCCGGTCAGCGACTCCAGGCCCGCGTCCATCAACTCGTCGAGGATCTCGTCGGCGCCCAGTCCGCTGATCTTCTCGAACCACTGCACCTCGGTCGCGGTGAACGCCTTGAGCTTCACGTTCGGCAGCGCGGCCTTCAGCTCGCGCAGGACCTTGGGGTAGTAACGCCAGGGCAGCGTCGGGTGCAGGCCGTTGACGATGTGCAGCTCGGTGAGCTGCTCGTCCTCCATCTCCTTGGCCTTGCGAACCGCCTCGTCGATGCGCATGGTGTACGCGTCCTTCTCGCCCGGCTTGCGCTGGAAGGAGCAGTACGCGCAGCTCGCGCTGCACACGTTGGTGAGGTTCAGGTGCCGGTTGACGTTGAACATCACCCGGTCACCGTTCATCTCGGTGCGCCTGTGGTGGGCCAGCCGCCCCAACCAGGTCAGATCGTCGCTGGAGTAGAGGGCTATCCCGTCCTCACGAGTCAGCCGCTCCCCCGCGTACACCTTCGCCTCGAGTTCGCGCTTGAGTCCGGCGTCCATCGAAAGCCCCGTCCCCTTCCACCTGCGGTCGCGACCGGAACGCGGTCGCCACCCGAGCCTACGTCGGCCGCGGCGGCAACTCACACCGTGGTCATTGGCAGCAGACTCTCAGCCTCCCGTTATCCGGCCGGACATCGACATCAGTGCACCACCTGAGGTAAGACAGGGTGGGGCACGACACACGCTGGTAGCGTCCCGAAGCGCCGCGCCGACCGAGCGTGGCAGAGCAACGACCGGACGAGGAGCGGGATGATCGACAGCACGGACGGAAGGCAGTGGCGACGAGGTCCGGCGGTCTCACCGGTGCTACGTCCGGCGCTCTGGTCCGCCCTGCTCGCCGCGGTCGCCAGCACGGTCCTCGCCGCACCGGCGTACGCCGAGCCCGGCATACCCGTCACGGTGCCCGACAGCGGCTCCCGTCCCGCGGCCACCGGTCCGCTCCAACTACCCGGCATGCCCGCCGGTAACACTCCGGGCCTGACGCCACCGGCGCTCGGCGCTCCCGGTGCCAGCACGCTGGAGACCCGGATCACGGCCGCCGAGGCGCGGGTCGCCGAGTTGGGCACCCGGCTACTCGAACTCGAACAGCAGCGCAACGAGGTGCAGACCCAGCTCCGCACCGCCGAGCGTGATCTGGAGTTCGCCCGGGGCGCGGTCCAGCAGGCGCAGCAGCGTGCCGACCAGGCAGCCGCCGAAGCGATCAAGGTTGCCGCCGCGCTACCGCCCGGCGGCTTCGCCACCGACCTGCGCGACCTGGATCTGCTCGGCCGGGCCTACCGGGGAGAGAAGGTCGGGCACGACACCCGCCCCGCCGCCGGCGGCATGACACGCGCCCGGGCCATCGAGCAGGTGGCGACGCAGGCATTCACCGCCACCCAGTCGCGGCTCCAGGTCATTCAGCAGCAGTACACCGCCACCCAGCAGGCGCTACGCGACGCCGAGGCGGAGCTAATCAAGCTGCGCGACGAGAACTCCACGCAGCTGGTCAAGTTGGCCCGCCAACAGGAGACGGCCGAGCAGCAGATCGGTGCCGACTACGTCGACCAGTCCGCCGGTGGGCTGGCCGCGCACCTCACGGCAAAGGCCGCCGTAGCGTACGCCCGGAAACAGCTCGGCGACCCGTACGTCTGGGCGGCCGAGGGACCGAACTCGTTCGACTGCTCGGGCCTGATGTGGGCGGCATACCGATCGGCGGGTTACCGACAGCTGCCGCGAGTCTCGCGGGACCAGTACCGCGCAACCAGCTCGCGGACGGTGCCTCGCACCGCTCTACTTCCCGGCGACCTGCTCTTCTTCGCCTCGGGCAGCAGTTGGCGCAGCATCCATCACGTGGGAATGTACGTCGGCGGCGGCAAAATGATCCACGCACCGACCACCGGTGACGTGGTCAAGATCTCCACGGTCCGGTGGTCCCGGCTCTACGCCGCGACCCGGGTGGTGGGCGCGGTGCCGGCGCCGACGTCCCCGCCCACCCCGTCGCAGCCGCCGGCACCCAAGCCCAAGCCGACGCCGAAGCCCACCAAGACGGCCAAGCCCACCAAGACGGCCAAGCCCACCAAGACGCCGAAGCCCACCAAAACGCCGAAGCCCACGAAGACGCCCAAGCCCACGAAGACGCCGACTCCCTCCCCCACCTCGTCGGGCGGCACGCCGCCGGCGACCACCACGCCGCCGGCGACCACCACGCCGCCGGCAACCACCACCCCGCCGGCAACCACCACCCCGCCGGCGACCACCACCCCGCCGGCCACCCCGTCGGCGACCACCACCCCGCCGGCCATCCCGTCGGCGACCCGGTCGGCGACCACCACCCCGTCGGCGACGACCTCAGCGTCCAGGACCACCGCACCGACCCTCGAAGCCGGCAGCGTCGCGCCGACCACGGCCGCCGGCAAGGCCGAACCGACCACCGAGGCGAGCAGCGCGGCGCCGGAGGACAGCGCCTCGGCCCGCCCGTCCACGGTCGGCGGACGGTGACCTGACCCCGACATCGCACCCGTCGATCCGCGACGACCGCCGGTCACCGAGAGCAACAGGGCGTTTGGAGACTTCACCTGAACCCTCATGTCTCTGTGACATTTTCATGTCACAGAGACATGACGCTCGGAGGACATCCATCCGTGGCCGCAGGCCGGCCACGACGTCCACGCTGATAAGGGTCTGTCGATGTCCGGTCTGCCGGCGACTGATCACACCACAACGCGGGTACACACTCCGGGTGTGCTGCGCGGACGGAATGTGGCACGGTGTCACTCAGGCACTCCGGTCCGGCGGTACGGGTCGGTGGCGAGCGTGGCGCGGAGGCGACGATGACGGAGCAAGAGGTTCCGGCGGGGCCGGCGGACCCGCCCCCTGCCCCCAAGCCGGAGCCCACCCCCGCCGTCGAGTCGCAGCCGGCTATGCGCGGCGTCCCGGACAGAACGGCCGATGAGTCGGCCGAACCTGTTGCTCAACCGCCCACCCCCCGTCCGATCGCGGACGTCGCCGGCCGGGCGGCGGGACCGGCCCGGGGCCGGGCGGGCGTCGCCGGGGCGACGGTGCCCGGCGACGTGACTCACGGCCAGCCACCGGCCGGCGACGGACCGACCGTGACCGGCGGGGGCACCACGTACCGGGCCACCGCCGGACCGGTGGGCACGAGCGGCAGTGTCGATCCCACCGGAGCGGCTTCGGTGACCGGCACGGCCAACGTTCCCGGTCAGCGGGAGGAAATTCGGCCGAGCCCGGCGCCGGCAGCACCGGACCCGGCACGGGCCAGCGTTCGGGTACCCAACCTCAGCCCGGTGAGCGTGGACGAGGCGCAGTCCGCCGGGGGCGGCGGCAAGGCAACAGGTGTCTACCGCTCCACTCCGGCTCACGTGGCCAGGCCGGCCGAACCGCCCACGCCACCCGCGCCCGAGCCGGAACCCGCACCCCATCCCCCGGCGCCCGGGCCGATCCCACCGTCGCCGGCACCGACGCCACCGACGCCCGGTCCGTACCCGCCGGGACCGGCCCCGGTTCCGCCCACCCCCCGACCCGCACCACCGGTTCCGGGTCCGCCGACGCCCCCTCCCAGCCCACCCGTACCGGCACCACCGCCGCCACCGGGTCCGATGCCGGCACCGCCGTTCCCGCCCCCACCGGCCACCGCCCGACCCACGCCGTCCGTTGCCGTGTCCCGAAGCGTTCCGTCCGACGGCCCAAGCGAGGTTGACGCGGCTCCGGTAGTGCCGGCACCGGCGCTGCCCGTCTGGCCGCCGCCGACGGACCCCGCCGGCCGCCGTGACGAGCCTGGGCCCAGTTCGCCGGGGGTCGCGCCTCGACCCTCGTCCCGTCCGGGACTGCGCCCGGGCTCCGCCGGTTCGCTCGCGGGCTCCGCCGGGTCGCTCGCGGCGGTGGACCCGCCGGGCGAGGATCCGGGTGCGACGCGACCCCAGAGCAGCACGTCCGAACAGGCCGCGCGGGTCGGGACGTCCGAGACCGGATCGCCGCCAAGTGTCCGGCCGCCCGGGAAGCCGGAGCGCACGCCCCGTCCGGCCGAAGCGGAACAGCCGTACCGCCCGCCCGGGCCTGCGCCAACGCAGCGTCCCGGCGGTTCCGACCTGAGTGCGTACTACGCCGGACTTGATAGTTCGGCGACGGTGGTGTTCCCGACCGTTGATCAGGAGACCTCCGGCTCGTTGACCGGCCACATCCTGGCGCAGGGTTGGGCGGACACGGCGGCCGAGCGGTCCCGCAGCAACCTCCGGGTCGTGATCCTGATGGCGGTCGCGCTGGGGATGCTGGTGGCGATCAGCGTCCTTGTGGTGCTGTTCGCGAACGACGCGCTGCCCAGCGCGAGCAGTGGCCTCGCGGACGACCGACGGCTTGTGGATCGTTGGTGAGTCCGCCCACTACGCGACTCCGGCGCGGGTAAGCAGGCGCCGACCGCCGTACACTTGTCTCTGATCATTGACCTGGCGCGTGTCACGCGCGCCCATGGGCGTTCTTGCGGAAGATCCGGCGGCCACGGCCGCAGCGGGACATCGCGAAGATGCGCCCCGCTCGAAAGGCATTTCTTGACCACCTCCACTGACCTCGGCACGCCCCCGTTCTCCCCCGACCTTTCCGCCGCGCCGCAGCCGGCCGGCACGACCGCCCCGGTCACCTTCGACTCGCTCGGGCTTCCCCGGCAGTTGGTCCGCGCCCTGGACCGACAGGGCATCACCACGCCGTTCGAGATCCAACAGGCCACCGTGCCGGACGCGCTCGCCGGACGCGACGTGTTGGGCCGTGGGCAGACCGGCTCCGGTAAGACGCTCGCCTTCGGGCTGCCGTTGCTGGCCCGGATCGCCGCCGGCGAGCGGGCCCGCCCCCGACGTCCACGGGCGCTCGTGCTGGTGCCCACCCGGGAACTGGCCATGCAGGTCAACGATGCGCTGATGCCGCTGGGCAAGGCCGTCGACGTGTTCCTCAAGACCACCGTCGGCGGGGTGCCGTACGACCGGCAGATCGATGCCCTGCGGCGCGGCGTCGAGGTGGTGGTGGCCACGCCGGGTCGGCTCGCCGACCTGATCGACCGGGGTGTCTGCCAGCTCGACGACGTCGAGATCACCGTGCTCGACGAGGCCGACCAGATGGCCGACATGGGTTTCCTGCCCGAGGTCACCGAGCTGTTGGCGAAGACGCCGGCGGGCACGCAGCGACTGCTCTTCTCGGCCACTCTCGACGGTGACGTCGACGCACTGGTGCGGCGGTTCATGACCGACCCGGTCACCCACTCGACCGCACCGGCGACCGCCGCCGTGTCCACGATGGACCACCACCTGCTGCTCATTCCGCCGCAGGAGAAGTTCCCGGTGACCGCGTCGATCGCCGCGCGGGCGGGCCGGACCATCGTCTTCGCCCGTACCCAGTTGGGCGTGGACCGGCTGGTCACGCAGCTCGCCGCCGTCGGCGTACGGGCCGGTGGGCTGCATGGGGGCAAGACCCAGCGGATGCGCACCCGCACGCTGGCGGAGTTCCGTGAGGGGCGGACGAACGTCCTGGTCGCCACGGACGTCGCGGCGCGGGGCATCCACGTCGACGGGGTCTCCCTCGTGCTGCACGTCGACCCGCCGAAGGACCCGAAGGACTACCTGCACCGTGCGGGGCGTACCGCCCGGGCCGGTGAGGCCGGCGCGGTGGCCACCCTGGTGCTGCCGAAGCAGCGCCGCACCACCCTGGCGATGCTGGAGAAGGCCGGTGTGGAGCCGGCCCAGTCCCGGGTACGCGTCGGCGACCCCGTGCTGGCCGAGCTGACCGGGGCGCGGGAGCCGAGCGGGGTGCCGGTACGCGACGAGCCGGAGCCCCGGCGCGGCAGCCGGCCGGGCGGCCCCCGGCGCTTCGGCGACCGGCCGGGCGGCGAGCGCCGCTACGCCGACCACGGTCACCGGGGCGAACGTCGCTTCGCGGAGCAGGCACCTGGCGACCGCCGGCACCACGACAACCCGCGCGGCGAGCGCCGCTTCGGCGGTGACCGGGGCGGTCGGTCGGACGGTTGGAACACGCACGACCGGCCACGCGAGGAACGGCGTGGGACGGGTGGCCGGCCGCGGGCCCGCAGCTACTGACCGCCGCGCTCCGCTCGCGGTGCTGATCTCCGGCGCATACGCTGCCCGGCTCCGCCGGGTGGCGTAACGTCCGGCTCATGCCGACCACGCCGAAGTCACTGCTATGGACCCGTACTGACACCGCCGGTGCCGAGCACGCCCTGGTCGACGACGGCCACGGCTTGACAGCGACGGGCACCCAGTTGGCCGTCGACCCGGTTCCCTACACCTGTCGCTACCAGGTGGCCACCGACACCGACTGGGCCAGTGTCCGCCTGGAGGTCGAGGTCGAGGGGGCCGGGTGGCGGCGCAACGTACGGCTCGAACGGGCGACGCAGCGGTGGCGGGTGACCGCCGCCGAGCAGGGTGACCTCGACGCGGTCCTGACCGCCGCGGGGCACGCCCCGGCCGGGCTGCCCGGCCTGGAGGACCCGGATCGGCTGGCCGACGCCCTCGACGTGGATCTGGGTGGCTCACCGCTGTTCAACACCCTGCCGCTGCGCCGGCTCGGCCTGAACACGGCACCCCCCGACACCGCCCACTCGATAAGCGTGGCCTGGGTGCTGCTGCCCAGTCTCACCGTGCTCCCCACCGAGCAGACGTACACCGGGCTGGGCCCGAACAGCTTCCGGTACGCCAGCGGCGGCTTCAGCGCCGAGGTCGAGGTGGACCCGGAAGGCTTCGTGCTGCGCTATCCCGGCCTGGCCGAACGCGCGCCCACCCGCTGAGGCTTCCGCCGCAAGCCGGCGGCTCTGGTCGGCGGCTCAGGTCGGCCAGGAGCCGTCGGTCAGGAACCGGTCGACGGTGGCCAGGTGCGGTGCCAGGTCGAGGCCCTGCCCGGCCACCCACTCGTCGGCGTAGTAGGTGTCGGCGTACCGGTCGCCCGCGTCGCAGATGAGGGTGACCACCGAGCCGGATCGGCCGGCGGCCAGCAGTTCGGCGATCAGGCCGAAGGCACCCCACAGGTTGGTGCCGGTCGAGCCACCCACCCGCCGGCCCAGCACCGCCGACGCGGCTCGCATGGCCGCCAGCGAGGCCGCATCGGGCACCTGCACCATCCGGTCCACCACCGAGGGCAGGAACGACGCCTCGACGATCGGCCGGCCGATGCCCTCGATCCGGGAACCCCGGCCGGTGCGCACCGACCAGTCGGCCGCCTGCCAGCCGGGATAGAACGCGGAGTTCTCCGGATCGACCACGCAGAGCTTGGTGGGCAGCCGCCGGTAGCGGGCATAGCGGCCGATGGTGGCGCTGGTGCCGCCGGTACCCGCGCCGACCACGATCCAGGCCGGTATCGGATGCCGTTCCAGGGCGAGCTGCGCGTAGATCGACTCGGCGATGTTGTTGTTGCCCCGCCAGTCGGTGGCCCGCTCCGCGTAGGTGAACTGGTCCATGTAGTGCCCGCCGGAGTCCTCGGCGAGCCAGCGTGCCTCGATGACCACCTTCGCCGGGTCCCGCACGAGATGGCACCGACCGCCCTGGAACTCGATCTGGGCGATCTTCTCGGGCGAGGTGGAGGCGGGCATCACCGCGACGAAGGGCAACCCGAGCATTCGGGCGAAGTACGCCTCGGAAACCGCCGTCGAGCCGGAGGACGCCTCGATGATCGTGGTGGCCGGTCCGATCCAGCCGTTGCAGAGCCCGTAGAGGAACAAGGAACGGGCCAGCCGGTGCTTCAGCGACCCGGTCGGATGGACCGACTCGTCCTTGAGGTAGAGGTCGATCCCCCAGTGCCGGGGCAGCGGGAACGGCAGCAGATGGGTGTCGGCGGACCGGTTCGCGTCCGCTTCCACCGCTGCGATCGCCTCGGTCACCCACCGCCGGCTGGCCTCGTCGCACCGGTCGAGATGAGTCACGCTCGAAACCTAGCAAGTTGACCTGTGCTGCTCGGGCTCAGGCCGTCGGCGGAGCAACCGATTGCGGTCGGTTCTCCCACTTGGTCGACAGCGCGATGCCGGTACGGGTGGAGGCGACCCCGGGTGTCCGGTTCAGCCGTACGATCAACTGCTCCAGCTCGGCGATGGTACCCACCCGGGCCTTGAGCAGGAAGGACTCGACGCCGGCCATGAAGTAGCAGGATTCGATCTCGGGCATGGCCCGGAACGCCTCCAGCACGTCGTCGGTGTCGGCCCCGGAGTCCTCCATGATGCCGATCAGGGCGGTCACCCCCAGCCCGATGGTCTCCGGCTCAACCTCCGCGCGGTACGCCCGGATGACGCCCCCGGCCTCCAGCTTCCCGACCCTTTCGTGCACTGCCGGAGCGGAAAGACCGACCTGGCGGGCCAACTCGGCGTACGACAGCCGAGCGTTGCCGCGGAGCAGGTCCACGAGGTTGAGGTCGATGGCGTCCACGGTCTGTGACCCTAGTCGGCGCGGCGCGACACCCGGACTCCGGTATCCGTTTGATCTGGCAGCGGGTGACAGTTCGCATACCCGGGGTTCGGAGGCCGCGACGCCGGTACCATTTACTAACTTCCCACTCAGTGCGTTTTTCGCGTTTGGCGGACACGCCCGGTCGCTGGTGCTGTAATTGCCATACGTCCCTCATGACGGCTCTGGGCTCGCACCGGCCGGGGGCAGTGTGTTCAGCCGGGGGCTTCGTCGACGCGAGGAGGGGGCTGTGGACACTGGAGATCGCCTGCTGACACCGGGTGAGGTCGCCGCACTGTTTCGGGTGGACCCGAAAACCGTGACGCGATGGGCGGCGGCGGGCCGGATCGGGAGCATCCGGACTCCAGGAGGGCATCGCCGGTTTCGGGAATCCGAGGTGCGAGCCCTGCTTGAAGGGGAGGGCATGCTGGACGAGGCGGACGAGATGGATAGACCGCGCAACGCGGGCCCATCCGCTTCGACCGGCCCTGCGGGCCCGGCAAATGCCGGCATGTACTGAGTTGCGGGTCGGAACGCGGATCGGCCGTCAGGTCCGGTCCGCGTTCAACTTTCCGGCCCACCGCTTGAACAGGGTGTGCGGCACATCGAGGGCGTCGAGCACCTTGCCCGCCACGAAGTCCACCAGCTGGGCTCCGGAGGCGGCGGCACCCGCACCGTAGAAGCCGGGACTGGCCGGCAGCACCACCGCGCCGGCGTCATGCAGCGCAATCAGGTGTTCCAGGTGACTTCGGGTCACCGGAGTCTCCCGGGGCACGACGACCACCCGCCGACGTTCCTTGAGATTCACCTCGGCGGCGCGCTGCAACAGATCCTTGGACAGGCCGATGGCGATGCCGGCGCAGGCCGCCGTGCTGGCGGGCACCACCACCATCCCCCGTACCGGGTAGGAGCCGCTGCTCGGTCCGGCGGCGAGGTCGCCGGCGGGCCAGTGGCGCAGGTCCGCCGTAGCGGTGTCCCGCCCGATCCAGGCGGCCAGGTCCGCCGCCCAGTGAGCGTCCCGGAACGGCCGTCCGGTCTCGTCGAGGACGGTCAGCCGGGCGGCCCGGGAGACGATCAGGTCCACCGGCTCCCCGGCGTCGAGCAACCCGCGTACGACTGCGGCCGCGTACGGCGTGCCGGATGCCCCGGACACCCCGACCACCCATGGTTGGCGCATGCCCTCAGCCTGCCTGGTCACCACGGGCGCTGGTCGAGCACCCCGGGAACTCTGTCCGAGGTGCCCATGATCGTCGCAGGCTGAGCCGTTACGCCACCGTTGCCCGGCGGGTCTGCGGGGGTCACCGGGAGCTGGCATGCTGCCGGGGACGAAAGCACCGTGGGAGCCGACCGGAAGGATGTGGGGACCATCTCGTCGTCGGCCGGCTCCGCGCACCACATCTTGTTGCCTTCATTGCGTGCCGCCTGCCCCATCGCGCCGCAGCTCTCCCCGTACGCCGACGAGGTGCAGGCGTGGTTGGCGGCCGAGCTGCCGTTGGACGCCCCGACGCGGGAACGGCTGGGGCGGGCCGGTTTCGCCCGCTACGCCGGGCGGCTCTACCCCGACGCCACCGAGCCCGACCTACGCACCTTGACCGCGCTGTTCACCTGGTTCTTCCTGGTCGACGATGCCTGCGACGGGCCCGAGCGGGTCGGCCTGGACGAGATCCGTGCCCTGCGCGACGGCGCGATCGCGCTGCTGCACGGCGGCCTCCGGCTGCGGCACCCGGGCCTGGCCGGTCCGTTGCGCCGGCTGCTGGTCAGCGCTTGGCGGGAGCCGCACCGCCGGATGCCGGCCCGCTGGCGGCTGCGCTTCGCCGACGCGGTCGCCCATCACCTCGACGGCACCTGGCAGGAGGCGGTCAACAAGGCGACCGGGCACACGCCCGACGTCGAGGAGTACGTCGAGCTGCGCCGGGCGACCTCGGCGGCGTACGTGTCGTATCCGCTGGGGGAGTTCGTCACCGGCCGGCCGCTGCCCGAACCGGTCTACCACCACCCACGGCTGGGCCAGCTCCGCGACGTCGGAAACGACCTGCTCTCCTGGTACAACGACATCGCGTCGCTGGACCGGGACGCGGCCACCTCCGGCGGGCACAACCTGGTGCTGGCGCTGGCCACGGCACATCGCGTGCCGGTGCCCGCCGCCGTCGAGCTGGCGGCGCAACGCTGGCACGAGTCGATGCGGCGCTTCGTCACCCTGCGCACCACGGTGCCCTCGTTCGGCCCGGCGCTGGACCGGGCCGTCACCGCCCACCTCGACGGGGTGGCCCGGGCTGTTCGCGGCACCATCGACTGGACCATGGAGAGCGCCCGCTACGCCGTGCCGGGCAGCAGGTGACAGTCGTTCAGGCGCGTAGGCCGAGCCGGACGACCAGGTCGAGCAGGGCGAAGGCGAACAGTGCGATGCCGACGAAGCCGTTCGCGGTGAAGAACGCCCGGTTGACCCGGCTCAGGTCGGTCGGCGTGACCACCAGGTGCTGGTAGCCGAAGGCGACGGCGGTGAGCGCCAGCCCGATCCACCAGAGCCAGCCGAAGCCCATCAGCACGCCGAACCAGCCGAACAACGCGAAGGTGACCACGTGCGCGACCGTGGAGGCGTGCAGGGCGAAGCGCAGCCCGTAGCGGGCCGGCACGCTGTGCACGCCGATCTCCCGGTCGACCTCGGCGTCCTGGCAGGCGTAGATCAGGTCGAACCCACCGATCCACAGGCCGACGGCGGCGCCGAGCAGCCAGGCCGGCCCGGAGCCGGCGAAGGTGCCGGTCACCGCGAGCCAGGCGCCGACCGGGCCGACCATCTGGGCGGCGGCCAGGATGGCGTGCGGCCAGTTGGTGAACCGCTTGCCGTACGGGTAGACCACCAGCGGGACCACGGCCAGCGGCGCGAGCACCAGGCAGAGCGGGTTGAGCAGGGCGGCGGCGGCGAGGAAGACCACCAGGGCGACGCCCGCGCCGGTCCAGGCCGTCCGCAGGCTCACCGCCCCGGTCACCAGTTCCCGGTTGGCGGTACGCGGGTTCCGCGCGTCGATCCGGCGATCCAGAATGCGGTTCGCCGCCATCGCGAACGTCCGCGCCCCGACCATCGCCACGGTGATCAGCAGCAGGTCGAGCCAGCGCACCCGCCCGCCGTTCACCTGCATCGCGGCCAACGCCGACAGGTACGCGAACGGCAGCGCGAACACCGAGTGCTCGATCGCCACGAGCTTGAGGAAGGACTTCACGCGCCCGGGGCGCTCGGTCGGCTGCACAGCGGCGGCGGTGGCCATCAGACGCCGTACTCCTTCCAGCGCTTGTCGACCAGCGAGACGACCTCGGGGGCCATGGTCATCTCCTCGGGCCAGCCCCGGTGGTAGCCCTCCTCGGGGAGCTTGCGGGTGGCGTCGACGCCGGCCTTGCCGCCCCAGAACTGCTGGTACGACGCGTGATCCAGGTGATCCACCGGACCCTCGGTGAGCAGCAGGTCCCGGGCGTAGTCGACGTTGCCGAACGCGCGGAAGGCGACCTCGCGGTAGTCGTGCACGTCGCAGTCCTCGTCCACGATCACGATCAGCTTGGTCAGCGACATCATGTGCGCGCCCCAGATCGCGTTCATCACCTTCTGGGCGTGCTTCGGGTAGCGCTTGCGGATCGACACGATCGCGCAGTTGTGGAAGACACCGGCGGCCGGCAGGTCGTAGTCGACGATGTCCGGGATCAGGAAACGCAGCAGCGGCGCGAAGATCCGCTCGGTGGCCTTGCCGAGCCCGTGGTCCTCCTGCGGCGGCTTCGACGTGACGATCGAGTGGTAGACCGGGTCGCGTTGCGTGGTCATCGCCTCGACGTGCAATACCGGGAACGGTTCGACCGGGGTGTAGAAACCGGTGTGGTCGCCGAACGGCCCCTCCGGCAGCCGCTCGCCCGGCTCCAGGTAGCCCTCCAGCACCACCTGGGCGTGCGCCGGCACCTGCAACGGCACGGTAAGGCAGTCGACCATCTCCACCCGTTCGCCGCGCAGGAAGCCGGCGAACAGGTACTCGTCGATGTCGGCGGGCAGCGGCGCGCTGGACGCGTAGCTGACCACCGGGTCGCAACCGATGGCGATGGCGACCGGCAGCCGCTGGCCGAGCCGCTCGGCGACGGCGTGGTGTGCCGTCGAATTCTTGTGGATCTGCCAGTGCATGCCGAGCGTGTTGTGGCTGTGCTGCTGAAGCCGGTAGAGGCCGAGGTTCCGCTTGCCGGTCTCCGGGTGCTTGGTGTGGGTCAGCCCGAAGTTGTGGAAGATCCCACCGTCACCCGGCCACACCTGGAGCCCGGGCAGCCGGTTGAGGTCTACGTCGTCTCCCCGGTAGACCACCTGCTGGCAGGGGGCGGTCCTGACCTTCTTGGGCGGCATCGAGGTGAGCTGCATGACCTTGCCGAGGCCGCCCATCATGCCGGAGAAACCCACCGGCAGCTCCGGCTTGAGCATCTCGCCGATCCGGTTGCCGATCTCGTCCAGCGACTCGACGCCGAGCGCCATCGCGGTGCGCTTCTCGGTGCCGAACAGGTTGATCGCCACCGGCATCTCACCCCGGGTGGGCTGCTCGAACAGCAGCGCCGGCCCGTCCGCCCGCACCGCTCGGGTGACGATCTCGCTGATCTCCAGCGTCGGGTCGACCGGGACGCTGACGCGCCGCAGTTCACCCGCGCGTTCCAGTGCCGCGAGGAAGTCCTTGAGATCGGTGTACGGGAAGCCACGAGCCGCCATGCCCGCAAGTCTCCCGCACCGCCCGACCGGCCTGCCAAGCGCGGGCGGACTTTTGGTCGGGGATCACCTCACACGGGGCATCGGGTGTCGCACTTCAGATCTAAGCTCATGACGCCCGACCGGCGCACCCCCGCGCGCCGCGCCGCTCCTACCCGCGCAGGACGACGACTCCGAGGAGTGACAGATGGACCAGGTCGGGACAAACCACTCCCGGTACGCCCGGCCGGGCCGGCTGACCTCTGCCGGGCCGTTCGCCTCGCTTCTCGAAGCGGTGCCGTCCGACCCGGCCGAGATCGCCCGGACGATCCAGGGGCTGCTGATCCACGAGCACATCGCCGGCGCGTACGGGGTCACGTTGAACGAGGCCGACCGGCAGACCGTGCACCTGCGGCCCGCCGACGATCTGATCGCCCGCATCGCGGGCGGGCCGGACGACCCGCCGCTGACCAGCCCCCGCGTCCCCGAGAAGCGCGTGGCCGGCAACTGCCGGCACTATTCGCTGCTGCTGGTCACGGCGCTGCGGGCCCGGGGCGTACCGGCCCGTGCCCGCTGCGGCTTCGGCGACTACTTCGTCGACGGCAGGTACGAGGACCACTGGGTCGCCGAGTACTGGCATGCCGAGCAACTGCGCTGGATCATGGTCGACGCCCAGCTCGACGAGCGCCAGCGTGAGCTGTTCGGGATCGACTTCGACGTCATGGACGTGCCACGGGACCGGTTCCTGGTCGCCGGTGAGGCGTGGGCCCGCTGCCGGGCCGGCCACGCGGACCCGGACGCCTTCGGGCTCAGCTTGACCGACGAGGGCGGCTGGTGGTGGATCGCCGGCAACATGATGCGCGACGCCGCCGCGCTGCACGGGGTGGAGCTGCTGCCGTGGGACTTCTGGGGCGCGATGCCCGCCCCGGAGGAAAAGCTCGACGATGACCGGATGGCCCTCTTCGACGAGCTGGCCCGGCTGACCCGCGAGCCCGACGAGCACGCGGAAGAGCTGCTCCTGCTGTACGCCGACGAGCGGCTGGTGGTCCCCGCCACCGTTCGCAACGATGTACGCGACCGCGACGAACCGGTGTGACGACCACCCCGCCACCGTCAGGCAGTCGGCTGCCAGGCGTACGCGATCAGGGGCGGGTCGATCGGCGCTCGGGTGAGTCGGTTGGCGAAGGTGGAGAGGGTGTAGGTACCGACGCCGAGCACCACGTCCAGAGCGTGCCGAGGCTGGTAGCCGGCGGCCAGGAAGGCGGACAGCTCCTCGTCGGGCACCGCGCCCCGATGGTCGAGTACGGCCAGGGTGAAGCGCCGCAACGTCTCCAGCCGCTCGTCGGGCAGGTTCGTGCCGGCGCGCAGCGCGTCGATCAGCTCGCCGGCAGCGCCGTGCCGGACGAGGGTGGCGGTGTGCATGGCGACGCAGAGGTGGCATTCGTTCCGGCCGGCGATCGTGAGCACCACGACCTCCCGCTGGATCGGGTCCAGTCCGCATTTCTCGAAGCTGGCGTTGGCGGTCAGGAAACCCTTGAGCAGTTCAGGGGACTCGGCCATCAGGCCGACCGCACCGGGCAGGTAGCCGATCTTGCGGTGTACGCCGGTCATGGTGGCTCGGGCGGTCTCCGGGGCGGTGTCGATGGTGTGGGTGGTGTAGGCGTGCGTGGACATGGTGAAACCCCTTGCCGTAGATTGGTCAACGTGGTTGACCAAATCGTAAACCAGGTTGTCGAAATTGCCAACACCTGATCCGCAGCGACCCGGCTTCGTACTGCCACTGCTGCTGCTTGCCGGCTTCCGGACGCTCATCGACGATCTGCACGCCGAGCTGGCCCGGCAGGGTCACACGGAGCTGCGCCCACTGCACGGCTTCGTGCTCCAGGCCGTCGGTGCCGACGGCACCACCGCCTCCGAGCTGGCCAACCGGCTGGGCGTCTCCAAGCAGGCCGCCGGCAAGACCGTGGACCGGCTGGTCGCCCTCGGCTACCTGGAACGCGCCGACGACAGCCGCGACGCCCGCCGCAAACTGGTCCGACTGACCCCGCGCGGGCTCGACGGGCTACGCCGGTCGGCGGTCGTCTTCGACGAACTGCGACAGCGCTGGACGGAAACACTCGGCGCGGACCGGGTGGCAGCCATCGAGGACGACCTGCGGACCGTCACCCCCGCCAACTGGTTCCGGCTCGACGTCCCGGGGTGGTTCACCGGCTGACCGGAAGCACCGCCAGGAACGCCCGCCAGGCCGCCGGGCCGAAGGTCAGCACCGCGCCGTCGCGGTCCTTGCTGTCCCGGACCGCGACCAGGCCGGGCAGGTTGTCGGCCACCTCGACGCAGTCTCCGCCGTTGGTGCTGCTCCGGGTGCTGGTGCGCCACCGGGCGTCGGTCAGCTCCGCCATGACTCCGCCACCTCCGTCAACAACTCGATCGACTGCCGGGGCGGCAACGCCTCGCCCTGGATCGCCTCCCAGGAGGCCCGGATCGCCAGCACGTCCTCGGTGTGGTCGATCACCTGGCCCTTGAGCTGATCGTCCAGATAGGCCACATCCTCCCCACTGGGAAGGGTAGCCAGCACGAAGGCCCCGGCGACACCCGGATACGCGCCGACCGAGGCGGGCACCACGTGCAGCCGTACCCGGGCGTGCTCGGTGGCCAGCTTGACCAGCCGCCACAGTTGCTCGCGCATCACCACCGGCCCGCCGACCGGCCGGCGCAGCACATGCTCGTCGAGCACCGTGACCAGCTGCGGCGGGCGCTCGCCGGCAAGCACCGCCTGCCGGGCCAGCCGCGCCTCCACCCGCCGCTCCACCTCCGCGTCGTCGTAGAGCCCGACGCTGCGGAACAGCGCGCGGGCGTACGCCGAGGTCTGCAGCAGCCCCGGCACCACCGTGTGCTGGAACGACCGCAGCACGGTGGCCTGCCGCTCGTTGGCCTCCCACTCCCGCATCCACTGCGGCGACCCGAACCGGGCCAGCATCCGAACGAACGCGCCGCCGGTGTCCAGCGCCGCGTCCGCCCGCTCCCAGAAGTCGGGCGGCGGCTTACGCGCCTCGGTCTCCACCATGGCCACAGTGGACGGCGAATAGTTGATCGCCCGAGCCAGGTCCTCCTGCGTCACCCTGCGCGCCGCCCGCATGTGCCGCAGCTCCTCGATCAGCACCCGCGACCGCTCGTCCACCCGCACCACTCCTCACCAGCATGTCCTGCCTTCTCACCGCCCTCACCAGGAACCACGCCAGGCACACAGGGCGATCGGTTGCCTTCCGAGCGTAGTCGGCGGTTGGCCAGACTGTCCCCATCGGAACCGCCCGGATCCGACCCGAAAAGGACGGGCGCAACCGAAGCGGGGCCGTCCGGCACGTCGGCGACGGACGGCCCCGCCTCCGGCCCGGCTCACCAGATAGGGGTACGCGGATGACAACGCAGCTTCACGTGCCGCTTCGGCCGCTCTGGCTGTGTCGGGCCTGCGCCGCACCGTGGCCCTGCGCCACGGCCCGGCTGACCCTGCTGGCCGACTACCGGGACACCCCGGTCGCCCTGTCGATCTACCTCGGCGGGATGCTGTACGACGCCGTCGAGGACCTGTACCGCCTCAACCCGCACGACGCGCCGAAGCCGGCCGCGCTACACGACCGCTTCCTCGGCTGGGCCGCCCCACGAGCCCCCCGCCCACAAGCCACCGACTGACCGCCACCGCTGTCCCACGATTGGTCGTACGCTCGCACCTCATGACGACCGCCCCCGACGACGAGCCGGCGGCCACCTCCGAGGGCCTTGGCGTGACGGCCACCTCCCCGGAGTCTGTGGCGGAGGCGGAGCGGATCCAGCAGGAGTTGCGGCAACGCCTCGACCTGGCTGACTGTCCGGGCGGCGCGCCGAGGCTGGTCGCCGGCGTGGACGTGTCGTACCACAAGGATTCGCCCCGGATCGTCGCCGCCGCCGTGGTCATCGACCTGGCCACCGGCGTCGAGGTGGAGTCGGCGGTGGTACCGGGCACGGTGAGCTTCCCGTACCTGCCGGGGCTGCTGGCCTTCCGGGAGGTGCCGATCCTGCTGACGGCGTTGGGCCGGCTCGACCATCGCCCCGAGGTGGTGGTCTGCGACGGGTACGGCATCGCCCATCCCCGGCGGTTCGGACTCGCCTGCCACCTGGGCGTGCTGACCGGTCTGCCCACCTTCGGGGTGGCGAAGACGCCCTTCGTCGGTGCGTACGACGAGCCCGGCACCCATCGGGGCGACTGGTCGGCGCTGCGGGAGGGCGACGAGGTGCTGGGTCGGGTGCTGCGCACCCAGACCGAGGTCAAGCCGGTGTTCGTCTCGGTCGGCCACCGCACCAGCCTCGACCAGGCGACCACGATCACGCTCGACCTGAGCCGCCGCTACCGCCTGCCGGAAGTGATCCGTCGAGCCGACTTCCTCTCCCGCGAAGCCCTCCGCTGACTGGCACTTCATGAGGTCGAGTAGATCTTGGGAGAATCTCACCTTCCGTGGACCGAGACGCCGGGCGACGGCAGCATTGCGGCATGTCGGATGCGTACGTCGTCGGTGAGCCGGACGGGCTGTCGCCGCTACAGGTCGAGCTGCGCGATGCCATCGCCCGTGAGTTGCACGCACAGCTCGCGCTGCGGTCCGAGCGGATCGAGCTGGCCGATGTGCCGGAGGTCGCCTACCAGGTCACCCTGCGGGTGAGCGAGACGCTACGGCGGGACCGGCTGCTGTCGGACCCGCCTCGGAGCTGATGTCGACACCTTCCGGCGGTGTGCCGCTCATGGGTGCGCTGGTAGCCGCAGTACCTGCGGAGATTGCGACCCATTCCAGGTCGGCCCACTCGACGCCCCGATCGAAGATTCCTCACGTCTTGATCAGGTGCACGACCCATCATCTTGCGGGTCAGGAGGCGGCCGGACGGTTCAGCGAGTCGTGCACGGCGACGGTGAGGGAGACCGCCTCGGTCAGGTCGGTCGGGCGGATCACCCCGGCGGGAAGAGCCCGGGCCGGCCAGCCCGGCCCGGCCGCGAGCACCAGCATAGGCCGGCTCGACGCGGTGAGCAGGGCGGTGAGTTGGGCCGGGTCGGCGGTGGCCCGAGTCTGCGACCAGAGCACCACGGCGGCCGGACCGGTCCGGTCGATCGCGGCGAGCAGTGCCGCCGTCGGCACCCGGGCACCGAGCATCCGGTAGCCGACCCCGGCCTCGGCCAACGCTGCGGCGAGCGCCTCCAGCGGCAGGCTGTGCTGCTCCTCGTCGGCGCAGGAAAGCAGGACTCGGGGTGCCCCGGGGACGGGGCCGGCGGACGCCACCACGCTCAACGCCGTCGAGACGCAGCGGGACACCAGGTGCTCGACCTCGATCAGCAGGCCGGTGGCGGCGTGCCGCTCGCCGATGCCGACGAGCAGCGGGCGGAGCAGTCGGTCCCAGGTCGCGACCACACCGTCGGCGGCGATGGCGCGGGAGATCGTCGCACTGATCGACGCGGCGTCCAGGCGTATCGCGGCGCGGGCCAGCCCCCGGGCGTCCGGCCCGGCCCGGCCGACCGGGATGGTCGTGCCACCGCCGTCCCGTCGCCTGCGCACGGCACGGGAGATGTCGAGGGGCGCGAGAGGGTCGGGTGCCTGACGGGCCCACCGGGCCGCCTCGGCAGGGCTCACCCCATCGGCGGTGAGCCGTCGCATCACCTCTAGCCGAGCCAGATCTGCCGGCGTGTAGCGCCGGTGGTGGCCCGGAATGTGCTGGCTGGGCCCGAGGCCGTACCGCTGGTGCCAGGTACGTAGTGTGGTCACCGCGACCCCCAGGCGCTGGGCGACCACGCCCGCGCTCAGCGCCTCATCGGCCACCCGGCCGCTCCGGCGCGTCGTAGGCCGGCTGCGTGGGTTGCAGCAGCCGATCCAGGACACCACCCAGCCACGGCGCGTAGGCGTCGGGGTCCTGGCGGAGCGCGGCGGCGAGCTGGGCCGGCTCGACCCAGCGCAGTTCCGCCACCTCGGTCGGCTCGGGGCGCATCGACCCGTCGGGGTGGAACTCACCGCGCAGGACGTGGTCGTACTCGACCTCGACCCGCCCGGTGGTCGGATCCTCGGCGCGGTAGACGTAGACGCCGATCTCGGTCAGCGGCACCGGCCCGGCACCCAGCTCCTCGGACAGTCGCCGGTTGGCAGCCTCGGTCAGGGCCTCGCCCGGCTTGGGGTGGCCGCAGCAGGAGTTGGCCCAGCGCAACGGGAAGCGGGTCTTCGTCGCCGCGCGTCGCTGGAGCAGCACCCGGCCGTCCGGCGCCACGAGCAGTACGGAGAACGCCCTGTGCAGCTGACCGGGCGGCTGGTGGGCCGCGGCCACCGTGGCCTCCCCGACGGGGCGGCCGGTGTCGTCGACCAGTTCGACAAGGTGCTCCTCCCGGGACTCCGGCATCAGCCCCGCCCCCCGTTCCCGCGCTCCGGGCCGGTCACTGCCCCGCTGCTGCTCACCGATGCTCCCCGGTGATCCGGCCGGCGGCCAGCTTGCCGGAGATGAGCACCATCGGCACGCCGACACCGGGCTGGGTGCCGGAGCCGACGAACACCACGTTGGGCAGCGAGCGGTGCAGGTTCGACGGCCGGAACGGGCCGGTCTGGAACAGGGTGTGCGCGGAGGCGAACGGGGTACCGGCCGCCATGCCCTGCTCGGCCCATTCCGCCGGGGTGATCGCCCGCAGCACCTCGACGCCCGCGCCGAAGCCGACGTAGCCGCGCTCCTCCAACGTGGTGACGAGTTGGTCGGTGTAGCGGGCGGTGAGGTCGCCGCGCCAGTCGAAGGGCGCCCGGTCGAGGTTCGGCACCGGAGCCAGTACGTAGTACGTGTGCCTGCCGGCTGGCGCGACCGCCGGATCCGTCCGGCTCGGGTTGGTGACCAGCAGGGACGGGTCGGACATCAGGTTCCCGCGTCGGATGACCTCGTCGAAGGTGCCCTGCCAGGCCCGGCCGAAGTGGATGTTGTGATGGGCGATGCGGCGGTAGCCCTGGGTCGAGCCGACGTGCAGCACGACACACGAGGGAGAGTAGGTGAGCCGGCGCTGCCGGGCCGGCGGCAGCAGGTCGCGGTAGGCCACCGGAAGATCGGGGTTGAGTACCACGGCGTCGGCGGGGACGAACTCCCCGTCGGCGGTCACCACCCCGGTGGCCCGCCCGTTCGCGGTCTCCACCCGGGTCACGGTGGTGCCGTACCGGATGCGTACGCCGTGCTTCTCGGCGGCGCCGGCCAACCCCCGGGAGACCGCGTGGACGCCGCCGCGCGGGAAGAAGACCCCGGCCACCGAGTCGAGGTACGCGATGACCGCGTAGATGGCGAGCGCGTCGTGCGGGGCGAGACCCGCGTACATCGCCTGGAAGGAGAAGATCCGTCGGGTACGTGGATCACGGAAGAACTGGTTGATCTTGGTCTGCAGTCGCCGGAAGGCGCCGGTGGCGACGAGTTTGAGCAGGTTACCGGTGAGCAGGTCGGTCGGTGCGTCGAGATTGCGTTCGATGAAGTCGGCCCGCTCAAGGTGCCACAGGTTTCGCGCGAAGTCGACGAACCGCAGGTAACCGTCGGCCTCCCGGGGCCCGCAGACCCGGGAGATCTCCGCCGCCATCGCGGCGGTGTCGGTGAGCACGTCCAGCGTCGAGCCGTCCGGATAGTAGGCCCGGTAGGCGGGGTCGAGCGGCACCAGGTCGAGCCAGTCGGTCAGCTCCTCGCCCACCGCAGCGAGCGCCTCGGCGATCAGGTCCGGCATGGTGAGCACCGTGGGGCCGGTGTCGAACTCGTAGCCGTCGACGCTGAGCCGACCGGCCCGCCCACCCGGCACCGGCTCGCGTTCCAGCACGGTCACCTGGCGTCCGCTGCCGGCCAGGTGCAGCGCGCAGGCCAACCCGCCGAGGCCGGCCCCGACAACCACCACCCGATCAGTACGCCCGTCAACGGTCCGCACCGGCGACCACCTCTCTGTGCAGAAATCCCATCATGCCCTCCGGTGCGTGGCGGCGGTCGCGAGGCCGACCAGCGCGGTCCGGGCGGTCTCGTCGACGGCGACCGCGTCGAGCGCGGCCAGGGCGTCCTCGACCCGCTCGTCGATCATCCGCTCGATCCGCCGCACGGCGCCCGTGTCGACCACCACCTCGGCGAGTCGGGCGATCTCCGGCCCGTCGGCGCGCCGGCCGGCACCGTCGAGTGCCCGCAGCTGCGTCGGCGTGGCCAGTTCCCGGGCCAGGAGGAGCAGCGCCGTCGGTTTGCCGGTGCGCAGGTCGTCACCGGCCGGCTTGCCGGTGGTGGTCGGGTCGCCGAAGACACCGAGCAGGTCGTCGCAGAGCTGGAAGGCTTCGCCGACGGCAAGCCCGTAACGGGTGTACGCGGTGGCCAGTGGGCTGTCCCCGCCGACATCGGCCAGGCTGGCACCGAAGAGCAGCGGTCGTTGCACGGTGTAGCTGGCGGTCTTGTACCGGGCCACCCGGAGCGCCCGATCCACCGACCAGCTCTGCGGCTCGGTCTCGCCGAGGATGTCGAGGTACTGCCCGGCGACCGTCTCCACCCGCATCCGGTCGTAGCCGCGCCGTACCTGGAACAGCCGGTCCGCCGGCAGGTCGGCGCGGGCCAGCAATTGGTCGGCCCAGACCATGCAGAGATCGCCGATGAGCACGGCGACCGCCTCGCCGAAGCGCCCGGAGTCACCGTTGCGACCCGAGGCGGCGTGCTGGGTGGCCACCGCCACGTGCGCGGTCGGTCGGCCGCGCCGGGTGGCGGAGGCGTCCATCACGTCGTCGTGCACCAGCGCGAAGGTGTGCAGCAGCTCCAAGGTGGCCAGTGCGGGCAGCACCGGGGTGACCGGCGTGTCGGCGCCGACCGCGCCACGCCAGCCCCAGTAGGCGAACGTGGGGCGGACCCGTTTGCCGCCGGAGAGGACACAGTCTCGGGCGGTGGCGGCGAAGCCGCCCATCGCCGGGTCGATCGCGGCCATCGTGTCGACCTCGGCGGTCAGAAACTCGGCAAGCGTGTTGTCGACGGCCGTGACGATGTCGCGCGTGTAGGCGGCCAGCACGGCAGCGATCGGGTCGTCTCCACCGACCGTTTGCTCAGGCACCACGCGAACGAGATTACCCGTTGGTCCGTCGCTGGCCATGCCGCCGAGCGTACCCTAGGGTCGCGAGTTGCGTCGATTGGTGCGTCGAATCAGAGGAGGGGCCGGTGGACCTGGATCTCGTCGCTGCCTACGACAGATGCCGTGAGCTGCACAGGCGTCACGGACGCACCTACTATCTCGCCACCCGACTGCTCCCCGCATGGAAACGGCGGCATGTGCACGCCCTATATGGGTTCACCCGCTACGCCGACGAGATAGTCGATCAGACCGATGCCCTGCCACCGGCCGAGCGCGCGACACGACTGGACGACTGGGGTGGACGGTTCGTCGCCGGGCTGCACGGCACCCGGGTTACCGACCCGCTGCTTCCGGCGGTGCTGCACACCATCGCCGTGTTCGATCTCGACCGGGAGGACTTCGCCTCGTTCCTCAAGAGCATGGCGATGGACCTGACCGTCACCTCCTACCGCACCTACGAGCACCTGCTGGACTACATGGAGGGATCGGCCGCCGTCATCGGCACGATGATGCTGCCGATCCTGGGCAGCTCCGATCCGGCGGCGGCTCGCGAGCCTGCCCGGCAGCTCGGCTTCGCGTTCCAACTGACCAACTTCATCCGCGACGTCGGCGAGGATCTGACCCGGGGGCGGACGTACCTGCCCGACGACGATCTGGCCGCCTTCGATGTGACCCGGGACGACCTGTTGGCCTGTCACGACGCCGGGCGGGCCAGCGGGCCGGTGCGCGAACTGATCCGGTACGAGGTGACCCGAGCCCAGGCGCACTACCTCGCCGCCGCGCCGGGCGTGGTGCTGCTCGACGGTGCCTCGCAGGCCTGCATCCGCACCGCCTACCTGCTCTACGGCGGGATCCTCGACGAGGTGGCCGCCCAGGACTACGACGTCTTCGCCCGTCGCGCCACGGTGCCGCAGCGGCGCCGGCTGGGGGTGGCGACCCGCGCCCTGCTGACTCCGGCCGGCAGCCCGGTCGCCGTGCCCGGGCCGCCGCTGCGGTGAGCGAGCGTACCGCCGTCGTGTTGTTCACCCGCGACCTGCGGGTGCACGACCACCCGGCGCTGGCGACCAGCTGCGCCGCCTTCGACCGCGTGGTGCCGCTCTACGTGCTGGACCCCGCGCTCGCGCGGCTGTCGCCGAACCGCACCCGATTCCTGCACCAGAGCCTCGCCGCGCTCCGCGAGGCGCTGCGTACGCTCGGCGGTGACCTGGTGCTACGGCACGGCGATCCGGTGGCCGAGACCATCCGACTGGCCGGCGAGGTGGGCGCCGAGGCGGTCGCCCTCTCCGCCGACGTCTCCCGGTACGCCGCCCGTCGGGCGCAACGCCTGCGCGCCGAGTGTGACCGGCACCGACTGCATCTGAGGTTCTTTCCCGGCCTGACGGTGGTCGAGCCGGCAGAACTGACCCCGGGCGGCGGTGACCACTACCGGGTGTTCAGCCCCTACCACCGGGCGTGGAGCGCGCGATCGTGGCGGGAAGAACTGTCCGCACCGGTGACCGTGAGGCTGCCGGCTGACCTGTCGGTCGGACGCCTCCCGGCGCTGCCATCGGGAGATTCGCCGGACGTGGTGACCGGCGGAGAGGACGAGGCACGGCGTCGCATGGCGCGGTGGCTGCCCGACGTCACGCAATACGGCGACCGCCACGACGACATGGCTGGCGACGCCACCTCCCGACTCAGTCCCTACCTGCGTTTCGGCTGCCTGTCGCCGCTGACCGTGGCCAACACGATCGACGACCGGGAATCTCCGTTCGTCCGGCAACTCTGCTGGCGCGACTTCTACCACCAGGTGACCGCCGCCTTTCCCGACCTGCCCCGCAAGGCGTACCGCCGCCGGGCGACCGAACACTGGCGCTACGACGAGCAGGCCCTCGCCGCCTGGACCGAGGGGCGCACCGGCCTGCCGGTCGTGGATGCCGGCATGCGTCAGCTAAGGGCGCAGGGGTGGCTGCACAACCGGGCCCGCCTCATCACCGCCGGCTACCTCACCAAGACGCTCGGGCTGGACTGGCGGGACGGGCAGGCGGTCTACTTCCGGTGGCTACTCGACGGCGACATCGCCGACAACTCGGGCAACTGGCAGTGGGTCGCCGGCACCGGCAACGACACCAGGCCGTACCGGGGGTTCAATCCGATCCGGCAGGCCGAGCGGTACGACCCCGACGGTGCGTACGTGCGACGGTGGGTGCCCGAACTGGCGTCGGTGGCCGGCAAGGCGGTGCACCAGCCGTGGCGGATGCCCGAAGCGCTGCGCCGCACGCTCGACTACCCGCCACCGCTGGAGCCGCCCGGCGACACCCCGGTCTGGCTGCGCTAGCCGAGCACCTGCTGCCACAGGTAGTACATCGCGAAACTGGTGAAGAACACGATCGCGATCACCACACGATCGCGATCACCACGAGCCCCTCCCGTCGACGATGGCGTGACCGGGTGGTCGAGGGCTGATCGGTGCGCGATGCTGGCGGCATGGTGGAGCAGGAACAGGTGGACGTGGTGGTGCTCGGGCTCGGCGTCGGCGGGGAGGAGGTGGCCGGTCGACTCGCGGAGGCCGGGCTCACCGTCGTCGGCGTCGAACGCAACCTGGTCGGCGGGGAGTGCCCGTACTGGGGGTGCGTCCCGAGCAAGATGATGATCCGGGCGGCGAACGCAATCGCCGAAGCCCGCCGGGTCGACGGTCTGGGTGGCACCGCGCAGGTCGCCCCGGACTGGGCGCCGGTGGCGAAGCGGATCCGCACGGAGGCCACCGACGACTGGGACGACCGGGTGGCGGTGCAGCGGTTCACCGACAAGGGCGGGCGCTTCGTACGCGGCAGCGGACGGATCGACGGTCCGGGCCGCGTGCGGGTCGGTGATCAGGTCTTCCAGGCCCGTTACGGGATCGTCCTGGGTACCGGCACCCGACCGTCGGTGCCGCCGGTGGACGGGCTGGCGGACACCCCGTACTGGACCAACCGCGAGGCCATCGAGGTCGAGGAACTGCCCGGGTCGCTGCTGGTGCTGGGCGGCGGCGCGATCGGGCTGGAGCTGGCTCAGGTTTTCGCCCGCTTCGGCGTACGGGTCACCGTGGTCGAGGCGCTCGACCGGGTCCTGGCCGTCGAGGAGCCGGAGTCGTCCGAGGCGGCGGCCGCCGCGTTGCGGGCCGACGGGGTGGAGATCCATATCGGGGTCAAGGCGGCTCGGGTCGAGCACGGCGTCGGCGGCTTCACCCTGCGCGGCACCGGGGGCGAGGAGTTCACCGCCGAGCGGCTGCTGGTGGTGACCGGCCGCCGCGCCCACCTGGACGAGTTGGGGCTGGACACGGTCGGCGTCGACGCGAGTGGGCGATACCTGCCGGTGGACGACCGGCTGCACGTCACCGAGGGGATCTGGGCGGTCGGCGACGTCACCGGCGAGGGTGCCTTCACCCACATCGCGATGTATCAGGCGTCCATCGTGGTCGCCGACGTGCTCGACCACATGCGGCGCTCGCAGGGCGGCGCGGACCCGAGCGGTACGGCCAGCGTGGTCGGTGGCGCGGTCGGCGTGGCCAGCTCGCTTGCCGCCACCGGATCGAGCGGTTCCGCGGGATCGGTGCCCCGCGCCGACTACCGGGCGCTGCCCCGGGTCACCTTCACCGATCCGGAGATCGGTGCGGTCGGCCTCACCGAACAGCAGGCCCGCGAACGCGGCATCAACGTGCAGGTCGCTTTCACCCGGCTGGCGTCGTCCGCTCGTGGTCGGATCCACAAGACCGACGAGGGCGGCTTCATCAAGCTAGTCGCCGACGCCGACCAGGGGGTGTTGATCGGGGCCACCTCGGCCGGTCCGGCCGGCGGCGAGGTGCTGTCCGGCCTGGTCGTGGCCGTGCACGCGGCCGTACCGCTGAGTCAGCTCCGGCACATGATCTACGCGTACCCGACCTTCCACCGGGCGATCTCCGACGCGCTGCGGGACCTCAGCTGATACCGCGTCTGCCTGGGTGGTGACCGCCGCCGACGCCAACGAACTGCCGGTAGAGAGGAGGGCTCGGTCGGCGGCGTCACCCACACGACGAACGCCTCCGTGACGTCGCCGCGTACCGTCATCCCATCAGCATGCCCCGGCGTCGCTCGGCTGGCTTTCCGTCCCCGGCCGACCGGTTTGCGGCCGCGTACGACGGGAAGTCGTTACTCGTGCGAGCCTTGTTGACGAAGATCGAGCAAGCCGCCGGCCTGGACCGGTTCGGCGACCGGTTGCAGCAGACCGTGCAGGGGGTGCTGCGCCCGCAGCGGGTCCGTGACCTGTTGCACGGGGTGTGGCTGGGCCATCCGTTGCACCCGGCGATGGTGCAGCTGCCGGTCGGCGCGTGGATCAGCGCGGCCGTGCTGGACCTGATGCCCGGGCAGCGGAGGGCGGCGACCACCCTGACCGCGGTCGGCACGCTGAGTGCCCTGCCGGCGGCGGTCGCCGGGCTCAACGACTGGGCGGGGCTCTCCCGTGACCAGCGTCGGGTCGGTCTGGTGCACGCCGCGTCGAACTCCGTCGGGCTGACGCTGTACGGCGCCTCGCTGGCCGCGCGTCTCTCCGGTCGGCACGGACTCGGGCGCGCCCTGGGCTGGCTCGGCCTGAGCGCCGCCGGTGCCGGGGCGTATCTCGGCGGGCATCTGGCCTACAAGCAGGGTGCCCAGGTGAACGTGAGCGTCTCCGACCTGCACCTGATCAGCGAGGGCTGGCACCCGGTGGCGGAGATGACCAACCTGCCACAGCGGGAACTCGTCACCCGCAAGGTCGACGACGTGTCGGTGATTCTCTACCGCCACGGTGACGACGTGACCGTCATGCTTGAGCGCTGCCCCCACCAGAGCGGTCCGCTCGGCGAGGGCGAGGTACGCGAGGTCGACGGGCACGCGTGCGTGGTCTGCCCGTGGCACGGCAGCACCTTCCGACTCAACGGCGGCGAGGTGGTGCACGGACCGTCCCCGAACGACCAGCAGATCCTGCCGACCCGGATCGTCGACGGCCGCCTGGAGGCCCGCCTGCCCTGACCCGGGATCGAGATCCCGGGCTGCTGGATCTGTGGCAGTGCGGGTAGTCCGCTGATCGGCGTGTCGGCTACTTCGACCGCCACACCTCCCGACAGCTCGCGGCGTCAGTCCTTGCGGTGCCGGCCCACGGGCAGCTCGCCAAGGGCGCTGGCGGGCGGGTGGTGGCGGGTGCCGGCGCGGGACATGGCCGGCCGCCGCCGTAGGCCGAGCACCGCACCGATCTGCGCGCCGACGATGCCGGCCACGGCCAGCACGGCGGAGACGGCGAGGGGACGGTTCACCCGGTCGGGCTCGCCGGCCCGGGACGCGCCCACCGTCACCACCGGCGACTCACCCTCCGGCTTCTCGCCCTGCGGCGGTCCTGGCTGCCGTTCCTCGGGGCTGGCCGGTGCAGTCGTGGCGGCGCCCGGTCGCTCGGTCGGGTCGCCGGGCTGCTCCACCGCCTCGCCGGGCCGCTCCACCGAGTCGCCCGGGTTGGTCGGGCGGGTCTGCTCGGTTCGCTGTGACTCGGGAGCAGGCCGGGGTTTCGGTGTGACCAGCCGGCCGGTGGCGTGTGGCCGGGAGCCCTGGTCGCGTACCTCCTCGGGCAGCGTGATGAGCTGGCCGGGGCGGATCCGGTCCGGGTCACGCAGCTTGTTGAGCGCGGCCAACCGGTGATAGTCGTCGAAGTCGTCGAGGTACCGATCGGCGACTCCGCCCAGGTAGTCACCCTTGGCGACCCGGTACACGGGGGCCGGAGCCTCGTCGGCCCGAGCGCCAGCTCCCGATCCGGCCGCCGTCGCCGAGCCGGTCGTCGCCGGCACCGCCAAGGCGGGGGTCGGCGTGAACGCGGCGGCGGCAGATCCACCGCCGTACGCCGTCGTGCCGTAGACCGTGGTGGCGGCCGTGGCGGCGGGGCTGGCGGCGAGAATCAGCGCGACCGACCCGACAAGCGCGGCGGCGGCCCGCTGTTGCCGGCCCATGCCGGGCAGCCGGGGTGCGGGCCGGTCAAACGCCTGTGCGCCCAACTCCACGAGCACCGACAGGGCGAAGGTGGCCCAGCCGAACCAGCCCACGATCGCCAGCGCCCGCAGGAAGAGTTGCCCGTCGTCGCGGCTGGTCAGCGTGGTGCCGATCTCCGCGAGCGTGGGTACGTGGTCGGGGAGCGGGTTGCCGGCGAACGCCAGCAGCGCGATCGGCCCGCCGACCAGCAGCCCGATCAGCACGACCAGCGCACCGAAGCCGGTGAGCACCCGACCGGCCCGCCGTACGGCGGTGCCACCCGATGCGGCCATGGCTACCTTCCTTCCCTAGACAGCCCCGGTCAGCGCCCGTGCGGTCGCCTCACCGGAGACGGTGACGGTGTTGGAAAAGCCGAACAGGCCGAGCGCCGCCCGGTCGTAGGTGACCTCGACGCGTACCCGGATCAGGGTCTCGCCGTCGACCACCGGGAAGGTCACCCTGTAGTTGCTGGCCCCGGCGGTGGCGAGGTAGCTCCGGACGGCGCTGCCAGCCTCGCGTCGGTTGATCCGCTTGGGTCCGCCCTCGATGGCGGTGGCCCGGTCGATGGCCTGGCCGCCCGCGCGGGCCGCCTCGGCGGCCAGGTTCTCGGCGCGTTGCAGCGTCCGGAGCTGACCCGCGCCGTCGAACGCCATGCCGATGATGGCCAGCACCCCGATCAGGGCCACGGCCAGGAAGATGCTCACCCGGCCGGCGTCGCCAGGCCCGGCCGTCATCTCCGGCTCCGGTAGCGGTCCAGCGGGGAGGTGAACGAGACGATGATCCGTTGTCCGTCCGGCATGGTCAGCGCCGGCAGCTTGATGTCGGTGTAGGAGACGGTGCAGGCGATCTCGACGGTGACGGTGGCGTTCTGCCCGACTGTGCTGGTGAAGGCGCGGTTGAAGGGGGTCGACCGCCCGTCGACCGAGCCGCGGAAGGCCACCTGCGGCGCCCCCGAACAGGACACCCCCCGCCAGTCGAGCTGGCGCCGGGCCGCCTCCCGGGCCTCCCTCCGGGCGGTGGCGGCGTCCCGGGAGATCGACGCCGCCCGGGCCGCATCGTGCGCGGCGGCCTCCAGCGCCGCGTCGGCCACCGCGGTACGCCCGGCGACCCCGCCCAGCACCATCATCGCCACGAAGGCCGGCGCCAGCACCGCCACCTCGATCGAGACCGAACCCCGGCTCATGGCTCGGTCCATCGTTCCACCGTCCCGTGTGCCGTCTGCCGGACTGTGAAGCTGACGCCCGGCACCACCGACAGGGCCCTACCACTCACCGTGCAGGTCACGTCGGTCTCGGTGGCGGCACAGCTCGGCCCCGGGTCGTCCCAGTCGACCAGCCAGTCCCCGGCGGCCTGGAGGAACTCGGCCGCCCGGTCCTCGCCAGCTCCCGCCGAGGCGTCGTAGAGCCGTTCCGCGTTGACTCCGCTCTGCGCGGCGTTGAGCGCGGTCGACCGGGCGACGAAGACGACGGCGACCTGGATCGAGGCGAACAGCATCACCAGGATCGCCGGCAGCGCCACCGCCAGCTCGACCGGATTGCCGCCCCGCTCACCGTCCCCGGGCAGCAGACGGTGCCGGGTGGCGGCGACCACCCGGCACCAGCCGGCGGAGAGGCGACGGAACATCGATCAGGTTTCCGACGGGTTCTGGTAGGTCGGGATGTTGCTCATCCAGTCGTTGGCCGCACCGAGGGCGGCGGCGGTCACCGCCATCGCCACGGCCACCAGGCCAAAGATGATCACGGCGGTGGGTACCGGGCTGTCGCCACGGTCGCCGCGCAGTTCGGCCAGCCGCGCCCGCAGCGCGACGTGCAGGTAGGTGATTACGGACATCGGGGCTCCTTCACTCGGGGTCGGTCTAGAGGCGGGCCAGGAACGGGTAGATGGCGAAGCCGAGCAGGACGAAGACCAGCAGCGCGCCGGGAATGTCGAGCCGGCTGGTCACCCCCTCGGCCCGGGCCAGGTTGTCGGTGCGAATCTGGTCGCGCAGCGAGTCGGCCCGGCTGCGCAGCGTCTCGTGCACCTGCGCGCCCTCACTGCCGGAGGAACGCATGATCGCGCCGACGTCGCCCAGCTCCGGGATGCCGATCCGGTCGGCGAGATCGCGTAGCTCGTCCCAGGGCGAGTGCATCTGCATCTGCGCCATCCGCAGCGCCTCGGAGATCCGGTCGAAGACCCAGCCCTCGCAGATCGCGGCGGCCCGCTCCAACGACTGCACCGGACCGTGCGCCGCGGACAACTGCAATGCGACCAGGTCCAGGTAGGTGCAGACCGCCTGGCGGAATTCGTCCCGCGCCGCGTCCGCCTTGGTCAGCACCGACCGGTGCGCCACAAGCGCGCAGAGTAGCGCCAGGCCGAGGCTGCCCAGGACCGGTACGGCCAGCGGCAGCGAGACACCGACGGTGAAAAGGGTGACGCTGAGCAGCGCCGGCGCGGAGAGCCCGATCAGGGCGGACAACAGCAGGGAGAGGGCGTACTGCTCGGGGGTGCGGTCGAGCAGGGCCAGTTGCCGGTGCGGCGGCCGCAGCCAGCGGGCCAACCCGGTGAGCCAGTCCAGGTGTCGGCCGGTGGGTCCGGTGCGGGCGCTTCCCGGCGGCTGGTGCAGCCGGCGCAGCGCCGGACCGAGCGCGGGAGTTGCCGGCACCAGCTCACGGACCACCAGGAACACGCCCAACCCGAGCGTGGCACCGGCCACCACCGCGAGGGTGAGATGCAGGTTCACGCCACCACCTCGCCCGGGTCGGGTGCGGGCAGGAAGCGGGCCGGTCGGGGTGGCTGGCTCATCGAGCGCACCCAGGCCAGCAGCGCCACGAAGGCGGCACCGAGCACCGCCATCACCAACTGCCCGAACGGCGTGTCGTACGGCTGGACGTACTCGCGGTTGAGCAGCCCGTACGCGATGGTGGCCAGCGTCATCCCGGTGAGGAAGCGGACCGCGAACCGGGGCTGGGTGCGCTTGGCCTCGATCTCCCGGCGGGTCGCCACCTCCGCGGCGGCGGCGGAGGCGATCGAACCGAGCACGTCGCCGAGGCGCTCGCCTCGATCGGTGAGGTGCAGGATCAGCGCGGCGACCACCTGGTCGCAGACCGGGTCGCCGATCTCGTCGGCGAAGGCCAGCAGGGCGGAGCGGGCCAGCCACCCGGCCTGGAGCCGGGCGGCGAGCAGCCGTACCTCCTCCTGGATCTCCTCCGGCGCGGTGCTGACCGTGCCGATGATCGCCTGCTGGAGCCCTTGGCCGGTGGCGGAGACGTCCTTGAGTCGGCGGGTCCACTCGCCGACCGCCTCGATCCGGGCGATGGCCCGCTGCTCGGCCCGCCCGACCGAGAACAGCCACGGTGCGCCCGGCACCGCCACCGCCACCAGCAGGCCCACCACGGGCAGGCCGGTCAGCAGGAAGGCCAGCGCACCGGCGGCCACCGCGCCGATCAACAATGCCTGGTGCGCCCGCTGCTCACGGGCCGTGCTGCCGGAGCCGCGCCAGAGCCGCCCGAGCCCCGGACTCGCTCCGGGTGCCCGCCCCGGCGGCCGGCGGGTGCCGACGAGCGCGACGACCGCCAGCACCAGGCCGGCCACGCAGGCCGCCCCCGACACCAGGGCGATCAGCTCGATGTTGGTACGCACCGGTCACCGCCGCCCGAGTCGGGTCTGCCGGGCCCGGCGCCAGGCACCCTGGCCCGCCTCGATCCAGCGGCTCAGCAACCGGGCGTCGTAGCCCACCCGCAGCAACTGGTCCCGGACCCGTTCCGGCAGGTGCCGGGGGACCGCCCGACCGTCCGGGCCGGGGCCGAAAACCTGCGTGGTGGTGATCCGGCCGGTCTCACCGACGCCCAGGACCTCCTCGACGTGCGAGACGAAGCGGTGCTTGCGCCCGCCGATGCCGGTCTCGTCGTCGACGGTGACGTAGACGATCAGGTCAAGCGCGTTGCCGGCCATCCGGCGGGCCTGGTCGACGGTCATCTCCCGGCCGTGAGCGAGCGCCAACTCGATGATCCGTTCGCTCACCCCGGCCGGGGTACGCGCGTGGATCGTGCACATCGACCCCCGGCTGGTGGTCATCGCCTGGAGCATCGGCACGATCTCCCGGGACCGAACCTCACCGACGATGATCCGCAACACGCCCATCCGCAGCGAGACCGGGATCAGGTCGGCGATGCTCACCTCGCCGGCCGGTCGACCGTCCGGCCCGCGTTCGCCGTGCCCCTCCCGTGCCTCGAAGCTCATCACCGCCCGGTGCCGGTCGCCGCGGCGGGCCGGGAGTAGTTCCCGACTCTCCTCCAGCAGCACGTACGGCTCGTCCGGCGGGATCTCGCTCATCATCGCCCGGATCACGGTGGTCTTACCGGCACCGGCCAGCCCGGCGACCATGATGTTCAACCCGGCCCGCATCGACGCCCGGAGGAAGTCGCGCAGCAGCGGGTCGATCATCTCGTCCAGGTCCCCCCGACCACCGGCCAGGTCGTCCAGGGTCACGTCGAGAGTGTTGTGCTTGCGGATCACCGCGTACGGGCGGTGGCTGACCAGGAACACCGCGGCCAGTCGGCTGCCGTCGGGCAGTTGCAGGTCCAGGGTGGGCTTCGAGGTAGACAGGGATCGTTCCGTCGCGCCGGCCCGGCGGGCCGCCGCCTGGAGGATCTCCACCAGCTCGTCGTCGCTGTCGGCGATCGGGTCGACCCAGTCGACGCCGCCACCGTGGCGGGTGATGCGCACCTGGTCGCAGCCGAGGATGTGCACCTCCTCGATGGTGTCGTCGACCAGCAGGGTCTGGAGTCGACCGAGGCCGGCCAGTTCGGCGGTCACCTGGTCGAGCAGCAGCCGTTCCTCGCCGGCAGCCATCGGTGTGCCGGCGCGGCGCACCGCGTCGGCGTACTCGGCGACCAGCTCGACCGCGAGCCGGGCACGCTCGGTGTCCTCCTCGGCGACGCTGAACTCGCGGCCACGCTGCCACCGGGTGAGCCGCTCGCTGAGCTGCCGGCGCAGCTCGCGCACCACCTGAAAATCCACCCGGGGCCGGGGTGGCGATGCCGGCGGCGGCGCCGCGACGGGTGTCGAGACGTTCGGTGGTTGGTGCCGACCGTTGACCGGAGGCAGGGGCGGGGCGGTGGAGGTGGCGCCCGGCGGTTGCCGGCGCGGGTCGGACGAGACCGGTTCAAATCGCATCCGGCACCCCTTGGGCGACGGGCCAGGCCAGCCGGGCCCGCCGCCGCTCCAGCAGCGCCCCGATCGGCACCTCCAACTCGCGGGCCGCCCGCAGCAGCGGCCGACTGGCCCGCACGGTCCCACCCAGGCTCAACACCTCGGCGGTACGCGGGTCGTGCGGCAGCCGGGCGATCACCGGAAGCTGGAGGGCCTTGCTGACCTCGCTCCGGCCGTGGCCGCCGCCGACCAGCAGCAGGCGCAGGGTGCCCGACGGCACCCGATGCTCGGCGAAGTCCCGCTCGATGGCTCGGAGCATGGCCCGGGTACCGGACAGGTCGGGCAGCTGCGCCCGGGACACCACCAGCACCACCGAGGCGGCGCGCAGCAGCGGCCAGGGCGGGCCGAGCACGTGCAGCCGTCCACAGTCGACGATCACGTCGTACGGTGGGTCGCCGCGCTCCAACCCGGTGAAGAAGTCCGCGAACCGCTGCCAGAGCGGGATGACGCTGCCGGCCTGGGCCGGGTCGACCACTCCCGGCAGCAGGAGCCGTTCCCGGCGCGGCGCGTCCAGGTCGACCAACTGTGACCAGAATGCGCTCTCCAGGCTGCCGTCCCGCAGCTCGCCGACGGCCAGCTCGCCGATGCCGCGCGGTCCGTCGAGCACGCCACCGAGATAGCCGGCGAGCACGGAGCCGCCGGCCGGGTCGCACTCGGCGAGGATCAGCCGCCGATGCCAGCTCAACGCACAGGCCAGCGCGGTGGTGGTGACCCCCGGCGAACCCTTCGCCGAGACCAGCGCGATGATCGCCATGCTCAGGCCGCCTTGGTCAGGACGACCGCGATCCGATCCTGGGCGGCCAGCGCCACCACGGCCGGCACGTCCCGGACAGCGAGCGCCAGGTAGACGACCACCTCGTCCCGCCCGTCGGTGGAGACGGCGTCGGTGACGGTCGCGGTGAACCGGGTGGCACCGGACGACGAACCTCCGCCGCCGTCGTTGCTCGGCGTGCTGACCAGCAGCACCTGGTCACCGGGGCGCAGCTTCGGTGCCGGCACCTGGGCCGCGCGCAGGCCGAGGGCGAGCTGCTGCTGCCCGGGCCCGAGCAGTGGATCGTCGGTGAGCTGGGCCATCGTCAGCAGGGAGTTCGGGGCCAACGAGACGGCGGCCCGCAGACCGATGACGTCGGCGATCCGGGAGGCCGGCACCGGTTCGAGCCCCTGACCGCCGGCCACCTGCACCGACACCAGGTCGTCGGCGCGTACCACGCTGCCCACCTCGACCGCGCGGGCCACCGCCAGGTAGCTGCCGGTCGCCCGGATCGACGTCACCGCGAAGGCCGAACCCAGTCCGCCGAGCGCGATCAGCAGGACGGCGAGGCCGAGCAGGCCGGGCCGAACCCGGCGTTGACGGACCACCCGGGGAGGGGCGACCGGCACGTCCACCGGAGTGCTGCCGTTGCGGGTCGTCACGCTCACCGGGTCCCACCTTTCGTTCGCGACTGCGGGGCTCGCAGGACCGGCTCACTCCTCGCGCTCACCGGGTCACCACCTGAAGCTCGTTGATTCGAATGGCGACCGGGTTGGTGGTGCGGGTGACACCGTCGATGCTGTCGCTCTCACCGCCGCTGCTGGTCCACCCCACCGACCAGTGCGTGGTCGCCCGGACCGTGTACGTCCCGGCCTCCGGGTAGCCGCTGTCGTAGCCGCAGTCGGGGGACCGCTGCCCGGCGTGCGGGCCTCGGGAGCGGTACCGGGTGCCGGGGCCGAGGCAGGTTTCCTTGTCGCCGTTGCCCATGTCCCAGACCACCCGGTCGACCTCGGCCCGGATCGTCACGGTCAGGCCACGGTCCGAGGCGGAGGCGCTCAACGGGCCGAACTGGTTGGCACCGCGTTCGGCCCACATCCAGACCGGCAGACCCACCAGGCCGGGGCCGATGTCCTTGCGTGGTGCGACCGCCGCGCGGGGCGCGAGCAGGGTGATCGAGGCGAACGCCCGACGGGCCAGTTCCTCCGGGTCCGGCGGAGCGCCGAAACCCGGCGGCGGCGCGTCCAGCAGCACGTTTCTTACCTGGCCCAGAGCGCCGCCGGCGCCGATGCAGCTCTGCAGGTACCACTGTTGACCCTCGGGGGGTTCCGTTGCCGGTGACTCGATGAGCTTGTAGTAGCAGCCGTCGCCGCTGTTGAACCAGCCGAGCAGGTCGTCGTAGCAGGGGATGGTGCGGCCCTCCCACTGGCAGACACCCCCGCCGCCGTCGTTGTCGCCGCCGCTGCCGTTGTCGCCACCGTTGCCGCCGCCACCGGGGGTACCCGAGTCGTCGTCGTCCCAGACATTGCAGTTCGGTTGGGCCGGTGGGCAGTCGGCACCGGGGTCGGCGGCGGTCGCCGGCACCGCTCCGGCGCTCGCCAGCAGCACCGCCAGCACCCCGCCGAGCAACGCCCGCCGGAGGACGGCGGTACGGTCGGTGCCCGGTCGGCGGCGGTCGGCCTGCCCGGTCAGCACGGCTGGTCCTGGTGCGCGGCGCCGATGCTGATCCGCCAGCGACCGTCGGGATAGCGGGTCGCCGTGGCGGTGGCCAGGTGGCGGGAGCCGCGGGTGCCGGGTACGACCTTGTCGTCGGCGAGGTAGATCAGCCGGTAGTTGCTGGCATCGACGCAGTCCTGGATCTCCACAGTGGGCGGGGTGGCGTCGAGGTCCATCGAGATGACGGTGGGGCCTTCGGAGCGCAGCGTGCCGGCGCTGACGGCGCCGTTCTGGCGGGCCTGCCGCAGGCTGAACCGGACCCTGGTCAGCAGCGGGTCGCCGAGGAACCGGGTGAGCGCCGGCTCCTGCGGATCGCTGCGCCGGCTCGCCGTGCGGGACGCCGCGAGGTAACCGGAGTAGGCCGCCAGCGCCGCCTTCTCCGCAGCGGTCTCCTCGGCGGCCCGCTCGGCGCCGGCTGGCCTGTCCCGTTCGGGTGTCGTGGCGGTGGACGCCTCCTGGGTGCTGCCGCAGGCGGTGCTCGCGCCGACCGTGGCCACCGCGACCAGGCCGGCCGTCCAGCGGCTCAGCTGCCGTGCTCGCACCTCGTGCCCTCCTCGGTGCCGACCGACGAACGCCGAACCAGCGTCGCCGGGCGTGCGGTGGCGCGATCGGGCGGATCTCTCCGGCCTGTCCCGCATCCATCCGCATTTGCCCTTGTGGATCTCCTGCTAATGCACTGGTCTGGCTGCTCTTCGTTGACGGACGTGGGTTGCGTCACATCCAAGGGGCGAGCATAGGCTGACGATGGCCGATGCAACAGAGGCAATTCAGCTGAACACTCTGAGTTATGAATGGTGGTGGAGCCGTGTGGTTACCGGAAGGTTGCCGGCATTGATCGACCCGGGGCGCGGCTCGGGCGAGTACGGGCGGCGGAGTGGGTCATTCCACCGCCAGGTGGGTCGCCGAACGGCCGGTCGCAATGGGGTGGCAAATGGTAATCGGTCCGATCTGTCCCCGGCAGAAATGGTGCTAATTGGCGGTCATTTGCGATCGGTGGGAATTCCATCTGCCCGTTCCGGACATCTGATCCGGCGGCGGAACCACGGCACGGCGGGCGGCGGCGGACATTCGGACCGCCACCCGAACCGACCGGACACACTACCCTCCGTGAAGGGGTGGTCGAGGTGACCCAGCCACCTGCTCCACCGTCGCCCCGGATGGCCGCGCCCGATCAAGCACCACCCGGGCACACCGCCCGATCGTGGCCGCGCGCCTCGGCTCTGCTGGCGATCACCCCACTGCTCCGGTACGCCGTCGCCCGGCACGCCGTACCCCCGGGAACCGCCCGCCGGACCGGCTGCGACGCCTGCGGCGCACCGATCGGCCTCCACCGTCCCTGGCCGGCGCTGGGCCCGACCGCCCGCTGCAGCGGCTGCGGGGCCCGGGTCGGTGCCCCGCCGGCCACCGTCGAACTGGCCGCCCTGGCAGCCGTGGCCGCGCTGCTGCTGACCCGCCCACCCGCCGTCGAGTCGGCCGCCGCCGGATGCTGGATGGCCTTCGCGGTGCCGTTGCTGTTCATCGACGTGGCGGTGCACCGGCTGCCGGACCGGCTGACCTGGCCGGCCGCCGTCGGCACCTGGCTGTTGCTCGGGCTGGCCGCGCTGACCGGTGCCGGTGCGACGCCATGGCTGCGTGCCATCGCCGCCGGGCTCGGGCTGGCGCTCTTCTTCGCCACCACCACCCTGTTGCTCGGGACGCGGGGCTTCGGCATCGGCGACGCCAAGCTCGCGCTGAGCGCGGGTGCCCTCCTGGGCTGGTACGGCTGGAGTGTGCCGGTGCTCGGCCTGTTGCTCGCGCTGACCCTGTCCGGACTTGTCGCCCTGGGCCTGCTGGTGAGCCGCCGGGCCCGCTTCTCGAGTCACCTGCCATTCGGGCCGTACCTGGTGCTCGGCACGCTCGGCGCTTTGCTGCTGGTGTGGTGAACCGGCCGGTGGGGAACTGTCAGGCCGCAGGGACCGTCGGAGAGTCCTGGAGGCACTGTGCAGCCCACCCCTGACCAGCTGATGGACGAGCCGCAGCCCGACGAGCGGTGGCGGATCCGGCGGACCCGGGACGACCTGGACCGGCTCGGCGAGACCGAGTCGGTCTTCGCGTTGAGCAACGGATGGCTGGGCTGGCGCGGCACCCTCGACGAGGGCTTGCCGGTCGACATGCCGGGCAGCTACCTCAACGGGCTGCACGAACGCCGTGAGCTGAGCTACCCCGAGAACGGCTACGCCTTCCCGCAGCTCAGCGACACCGTGATCAGCCCACCGAACGCCACACTGGTCCGGCTCTGGGTCGGTGACGAGCCGTTGGACCTGCGCACCGGCACGGTACTCGCCCACGAGCAGGTGCTCGACCTGCGCGCCGGGGTGATCGAACGGCTCACCGAATGGATCTCGCCGGCCGGCGACGGGGTGCGGGTACGCAGCACCCGGCTGGTGTCGCTGTCCCGCCGCCGGGTCGCCGCCGTCGACTGGACGGTCGAACCCGTGGACGGTCCGGTCGACGTGCGGATCTGCGCCGACCTGCTGGCCAACGAGCATGTGCCGGAACGGGCCGACGACCCCCGGGCCGCCTCGCTGATCCAGGATCCGCTGACCGCCGAACTGCACCGGGTCGACGGTGCCGACGCGCTGCTGGTGCACCGTACCGAGCGCAGCGGGCAGCGGGTCGCCGTCGCGGTCGCCCATCGATCGGCGGCGCCGGCACACGTCACCACCGACGCCGACGCCACCCCGGATCGGATCCGGTTGACCCTCGCCGGGCCGCTGCGACCCGGCGAGCAGGTACGACTGACCAAGTTCGCGGCGTACGAGTGGGCACCCGTCGCGGACGCCTCCGCCGAGGAACTCGGGGCGCAGGTGACGACCGAGGCGGACGTCGCGCGTACGGTCGGCTTCGACGGCCTGCGCGCCGAGCAGCGGGCCGCCCTCGACCACGCCTGGCGTACCGCCGATGTGGTGCTCGACGGCGACGACGAGTTGCAGCTGGCGATCCGGTTCGCCATGTTCCACCTGATCCAGGCCGGGCGCTCCGACGGCGACCGGACCATCCCCGCCAAAGGGCTGACCGGCAACGGCTACGACGGGCACGTGCTCTGGGACACCGAGGGTTACGTGCTGCCGGTGCTGACCTACATCGCGCCGGCCGTGGCCCGGTCGGCGCTGCGCTGGCGGCACGCGCACCTGTCGCAGGCGTTCGACCGGGCGGCGGAGCTGCGGCTCACCGGCGCCACCTTTCCCTGGCGGACCATCAGCGGCCGCGAGTGTTCCGGCTACTGGCCGGCCGGCACCGCCGCGCTGCACGTCAACGCCGACATCGCCGACGCGGTCCTGCGCTACGTCGCGGCCACCGGCGACGAGGGCTTCCACGCCGGCCCCGGGCTGGACCTGCTGGTGGCCACGGCCCGGCTGTGGCACGGCTTCGGGCACTTCACCGACGACGGCAGCTTCCACATCGCCGGTGTCACCGGCCCCGACGAGTACGCCGCGCTTGTCGACGACAACCTGTTCACCAACCTGATGGCGCGGCGGAACCTGCGCGGCGCGGCCGACGCCGTCGAACGGCACCCGGAGGCGGCCGGCCGGCTGGGCGTGGACCCGGCCGAGGTAACCGGATGGCGGGCCGCCGCCGAGGCGATGACCATGCCGTACGACGCCAAGCGGGGGGTGCACCAGCAGTCCGCCGGGTTCACCGACCGACCGGAGTGGAACTTCGTCGACACCGGCGAGGACGGCTATCCGCTGCTGCTGCACTTTCCCTACCTGGAGCTGTACCGGCACCAGGTGCTCAAACAGGCCGACCTGGTGTTGGCGATGCTGCGCTGCCCGGGCGAGTTCACCGCCGAGGAGAAGGC
This sequence comes from Micromonospora sp. ATLC16, assembly GCF_057196645.1. NCBI lineage: Bacteria > Bacillati > Actinomycetota > Actinomycetes > Micromonosporales > Micromonosporaceae > Micromonospora > Micromonospora sp. ATLC16. Next base: position 80,259 of record NZ_JBXUOW010000001.1, on the reverse strand, counting down.
CGCCAACTTCGCCTACTACGAGGCGCGCACGGTCCGGGACTCGTCGCTGTCCGCCGCACCGCAGGGGGTGCTCGCCGCCGAACTGGGCCACCTCGACCTGGCGTACGACCTGTTCGCCGAGTCGGTACTCCAAGATCTTGAGGATCTCGGCGACAAGACGGGCGACGGGCTGCACCTGGCTTCGCTGGGCGGGGCCTGGCTGGCGCTGGTGCAGGGCTTCGGTGGCCTGCGTGACGATCGGGAGCTGTTGTCGTTCGACCCACGGCTGCCCGACCGGATCGACCGCCTCGCCTTCAGCCTGCTCTGGCACGGCCACCGGCTGCACGTCACGCTGACCGCAGACGAGGCCCGGTACGAGCTGCCGGACACCGACGCCGACGTCGCGATCGAGCTGTGGCACCACGGTGAGCGCCTGCGGGTGACCGCTGACCAGCCGGCCACCCGCCCCCTGCCCCCGCTACCCGACCTCGGCCCCGAACCACCCTCCCCACCCGGCCGTCGCCCGGCCCGCCGCTGACCCGGTGGGCGTCAGTGGACCGGCTCACCCTGGTCACCGAGAATCGGGCCACCGGACATCCGCTGTCGCACGGCCGCCAGGTCCTCGAAGGCGTACGCCCAGTTGTGGCACTTGAAGCTGCGCAGCCCCTCGATCGGTGACCGGCAGTCGGCGCAGCGGACGCCGGTGATGGCGGCGGGCAGACCGGTGTTCACGTAACGGCGGTCGCCGAGGATCACGGTGGCGATCATCATCGGGTCGTGCACGCTCTTGAGGGCTGAGGCGACGATGTCGTACCAGGTGATCCGGCGACCGCACTTCGGGCAGTCCGGCTGGTCACCGCTTACCCACAGCGGCGCGCCGATGGTCCGGGGCGGCATGTTGAGCAGCTTCTCGATCCGCCGCACGTCGGACTCCGGCGTGGTCCAGCGGTGGCGGCCGGGCAGTGCGGCGGGCGAATCAGGAGCCGTTGCGCGGGTCGGCCAGCGTGGTGGGGGTGATCCTGATGTCCGTCAGACTCGCGCCGAGCCCGTCCCCCATCGGGGACTGCACGCTGAAACCGGCCCGGTGCCCGGCTACCGGCCCGAGTGTGAACAGTCGGGCGAGCGACCAGTGCGTGCCGTCGTCGGAATGGTGGAACGCGTACACCGCAGCCGTGCGGGAGATCCGCAGCCAGGATCGGCCGGGCTGGGCCACGGCGACCCCGTTGGCGTCGTCGGACACCTCGCGGGTGACCACGGTCACGATCGTGTCGATACCGGCCGGTGACCGCTCCAGGGCCAGCTTCGCCCAGGTTGTCGGTCCACCGTGGACAAAAAGCGTGACCGCGTCGTAGGTTTCCGCAAGCGGTGCCTCGACCAGGGCGCTGAGCTGAAAGTCGCCGTCGATCCGGGCCAGCGTGAGCGGCGCCGAGCCGGTCGGCTCGCCACCGGCCGGGTCGACGAACCAGTCCGTACGGGCGGAAGCGCTCAGCGCTGCGACACCCGGCGGCTCGACGTGATCACCGTTGACGTCCTGCCACTCAAACGAATCGACCGACATGCCGGCAAGCTTGCCGGGCGTACTCGGCGGAGACAACCCGCTCGGACGGGATCGGCCAGGTCAGCCGGTGCTGGAAGCGCTGCCACTCGGAGTTCCCCGGTGGCTACCCGCGCTCCCGATACGGCCGGCGATGGCGCGTTGCAGCCGGATGAGGACCGGCGGGATGACCCGTCGTGCCAGCCCCGCGGAGAGGACCGCGCAAGTCGACTGACCGACGTCTGGCCGCGTCGCTGCGAAAAAACTCCGCCAGATGGGTACGGGGGGATGCATGGCTCACAGACAACCCCCAGGCGACCCCTCGTGATCACCGGTACCTGGCCGCTCCTGCCCAGCGTGGTCGCGCTGGTCGCCGCCCTGGCGGCGATCCTGTCCGCCGGCCGGGCGTTGGTCCGGACGGCAGACGAGCTGGCGGACCGGACCGGGATGGGCGAGGCGGTGGCCGGCGCCCTGCTGCTCGGCGCGGTGACCTCGCTGCCCGGCATCGCCACCACGGTCATCGGGTCGGTTCGGCAGGACGCCGAGTTCGCCCTCGCCAACCCGATCGGTGGCATCGCGGTGCAGACGGTCTGGCTGGCCATCGCCGACCTGCTCTACCGCCGTTCGAACATCGAACACGCGGCGGCCTCCCTGGAGAACGTCCTCCAGGCGGTCGTGCTGGTGGCGCTGCTCTGCCTGCCCGTGGTGGCGTACGCCACGCCTGAGTTGACCCTGCTCTGGGTGCACCCGGCGAGCCTGCTGATCCCCGTCATCTACCTGTACGGTCTGGTGCTGCTGCGCCGGCTCCGCCGGGAACCGATGTGGTTCGCCCGGCGTACCACCGAAACCCGGCAGGACGAGCCGGCTACCGAGACATCCGGAATGAGCCTGCGTCGGCTGTGGTTCCGGCTGGCCGCGCTGGCGGCCGTCGTGGCCGCCACCGGCTACCTGATCGGTCAGGGCGGCCTCGGCGTGGTCGCCGCCTCCGGTCTGCCCAGCGGCTTCGTGGGCTTCACGGTCACCACGGCGATCACCTCGCTGCCGGAGCTGATCACGCTCATCGCGGCGATCCGCATCGGGGCGTTGACCCTCGGCATCGGCAACATCCTCGGTGGCAACGCGTTCGACTCTCTGATGATCTTCCTCGCCGACGCCTCGTACCGGCCCGGGTCGATCTACTCCGAGGCGAACCTGTCGGGGCTGCTGTTCACCGGCATGACCACCCTGATGACAGCCACCTTGACCGCCGGCCTGCTGATCAGGGAGCGCCGGGGCATCGGCTTCGAGGGGGTCGCCATCCCGCTCATCTACCTGGCCACCGTGGCTCTCCTGCTCCTGCGGCCCGGCTGAGGGCCGCGGTCCTGCCCCCTTCGCGCTGGACGTACCTAGGGGTGGGCGCGGGTCTCGTCCCGGATTCACTTGGCGATGGATCCACGGGTGCTGCTGTACAGAGCCAAGATCGCGGCCCGGACGGCCCCGCGAAGGGTCGCTGAGCTGGAACGGAGTGGGCCGGAGGTACCACCATGCGAACCACCCCGCGACGATCGTCGGTGACCCGCTTCCACTCAGGTTGGCCGGCCCAAGGGCGTCAGGCCGACGATCCTCGGGCGGCCACCGTCAGGACACCGCGAGCAGTCGGAACTCGCAGCGGACGCCGCTCGCCTTGGCGAGCCGGCCATCACCGGTCACGAGTGGGCAGGCCAACAACTCCGCCGCCGCGACGTAAGCCGAGTCGTACGCGGTGACATCGCCCCGTAACTGCCACATCCGGCCAAGCAGCATCGCGACGCCAACCTCGTCGATGACCAACGAGGGCAGGGTGTCGATCGCCTCCTGAGCCCGAGCAAGGCCCAACTTCCCACCGAGAACCTTGCCTCTGATCACCGACATGACCTCGACCAGAAGATGGCCCGGCGCGGCCCAGTGCGGATCTCCGGTCAGCTCCGCCCGCGCCGCGTCGCCGAGCGGCCCGTCGTCGACCAGGGCATCGGCCAGAACCAACGCATCCATGACGATCATGCCGCGCTTCCCCATGGTCCGCGTTGCTCCCGCTGGTCATTCAACTCGGCCGCGCTCTCCCCCGGCAAGGAGCGAGCACCGTCCGACCGGCCGGCGAAGCGATCAAGGGCCGCGGTGTTGCGCAGCCGCCGAGCCTGCGTTTCCACCAGATCCAGCAGGTACGCCTGGAGTGACTGCCCGCGCGCCTTGGCCTGCGCCGCCAGGGCGTCTCGTACCTCTTCCGGCACGTCCCGAATCTGGAGAGCAACCATGCATTCATTATGCATGCAGCATCACCCGCTCGCCGGAAGACTCGAAGCTTCGATCAACCGATTCGCATGACGACTGCGGCATAGCCAAGAACCGCAGGTCAGGGAAGTCTGTCAAGCCCCGGGTTTGATGGAGAGTTGGTTAGCTGGTTTTCAGGGCTGCGGTGGCCGGGTGGGTCATCGCGTGTAGCGCTCTAGCTCCCAAGGTCCGTAGACGGGCTGGCGTTCGCATGCCGGCTGCGAGGGCCTGGGTTCGCTTTGGTTCTTCTGGCCGGCGGCCAGGCGGGGAGCGGACCGCCATCGGCAGCGATCTAGCACCCGGCGGGCCATCAACCGAGTCGGGGTGATCGGGTAGCCTGATGGCACGACGGGCCGTTAGCTCAATGGCAGAGCTGAGGACTTTTAATCCATAGGTTCACCCGTCAGGACCGAGGCAGCCATGCGGTGACCTGCCAAAATGCGGAACTTCCGATCCATTTTAGACCCGCGACGCTCGTTGGCTGCTCGGTTGCCACGGCGGATTCGTCACCGCCCGGACAAACAGACAACCACGGTCATACGTTGGCGGGTCGCAGAGGCCCATTGCTGTGCTCGCTTGCCGAAGATCAGCAGAGCAGGCGTAAGTCCTGTTCAGGGCACGCTTCGGTCGGCTCGACACGTCCTCGCCAAGATCCGGCAAATACCGCGCCGCGGTAGTCTACGGTGCCGCGAGAGCTTGGGCCAGCAGCGTGGCGCGTTTAGCTGCGCGTGCGGGGTTTGGTGGTCGACCCAGGTACCTCGTCCGATGAGGTATTGGGCAAATGGGGGTGGCAACCCGTCCCGGTTCGTCCGACTGTTGGCCGACCGGCTCGCCCGTACGCTCGGACGGCATCGTCCGGGTGGCTGGCGCGACGCGTCCACTGGGCACCCCTTGCCCGTCGTCCGGTCGGTCTTGACCGAGTTCTGGACCGGTCCGTCGTGAACCCGACAGCCTGGTCCTATTTTTGCGTCAACCATTCCGGTCACTGTTTCGCGATCCCTGACCGGGGGGTTGTCCGCGCCATCTCGTTCCGGGCCCGGGAAACGGTCGCTGGCGGCGCGACGGGAGGGCGTGCGCAATTGGATGATTTCGGCACCGAGTTGCGTCGACGTCGGGAGGCAGCCGGGCTGTCGCCGACCAATCTGGCCCAGCGGGCGCGTTACAGCAAGTTCCACCCGAGCAGCGAACCAAGCAACCCGGGCCGCTCACGATCAGTAACCGGCGCGCGAGGCGTGGCCCCGGGTGTGGTTGGCAGCAGAACCTTGATCGGTGATGATGACATGCGCAGGTGCGGCCCTTCCCGGGATCGCGAAGCTTAGACAACCTCATGATCGCCGACGGGTCGACCCCGTCTTCAGTGGACCCCACACCACACGAAACCGCAGGTCAAGAATCCCTTAATCGACTAGCAACATCCCTGACCAGCGGGAGAGAAAGCTTGAACGAGGAGGAACTCCCTCCGGAGCCTCAGCTGATGGAGTCGCTTAGAGCCGTCGGCTACTCCCTCGAGGCGGCAGTCGCCGACCTGATCGACAATTCGATCACCGCGCAGGCGAACCGTGTCGAGGTGTTTTTTAGCGCGGAGGCCGAGCCCTACCTAGCCATCGTCGACGACGGAACCGGCATGAACGCCGACGAGGCTCGCGCCGCGATGTGTCTAGCGGGCACGAGCGCCGCTAGGAGCAGGCGGCCCGACGACCTTGGTCGCTTCGGACTAGGACTTAAGACCGCGTCACTCTCCCAATGCCGCGAGCTCACGGTGGTCACCAAACGGGACGGTGTGGTGACGGCGCTGCGCTGGGACCTCGACTACCTCACCCGCTCGAGGCGCTGGGCACTGCTCACCCTCTCCGAGGCGGAGGCCTCGATCCTACCCCGCTACGGTGAGATCGAAGCGAACCCGAGCGGGACCTTGGTCGTCTGGCGGCACTTCGACCGTCTCCCCTCCGCCAGCCAGACGATCTTCGCCAAGGCCTTCAACGAGCAGATGCTTTCCGCCCGGGCGCACCTCTCACTCGTCTTCCATCGCTTCCTCTCGGGCGAGGACGGCAAGCCCAAGGTCACAATGGAGCTGAACGGCGTCCGGCTGAAGGTAGTCGACCCTTTCCTCACGGCCCACCGGGCCACCCAGAGGGGGCCGGCCGAGTGCTTTGCCGTCGCCGGCTCACGGATCGACGTGCAGCCGTTCACCCTGCCCTACATCTCGAAGCTTACGCAGGCCGAGAAGGAGACCGCGCAGATCGCCGGCCGGCTGCGCGACAGCCAGGGCTTCTACATCTACCGGGCCAGGCGCCTAGTCATCTGGGGAACGTGGTTCCGCCTAGTGCCGAAGGACGACCTCGGCAAGCTGGCGCGCGTCCGCGTCGACATCCCGAACACCCTCGACCACCTGTGGTCTCTTGACATCAAGAAGTCCGCGGCCGTCCCGCCGACTGAGATCAGAGACCAGCTCAAGCGCCTGGTGGACCGGATCGTCCACCCGAGCCAGCGCGCTCAGCTGTACCGGGGCCGCCCCGCGGCGGCTTCGGACAGGGTCGTTAGGACGTGGAACCTCATCGACGAACGCGGCTCGTTCCGATATGAGCTCAACCGGGAGCACCCGCTGCTCGCCGCTCTCGACGAGCAACTGGACAACGGCGCACGTCGGCTGCTGAGTGAGCTGTTGAGGAACATCGAGTCGTCCTTTCCCGTCGAGGACGCCTACAACCGCCTGGGCGGTGACAACGTCCACGCGCCCCAGCATTCGGACGAGGGGGAGCTCCTCGACTACGCGGCCACCCTGTGGTCCGTGTTCAGCCAAACCGGTGAGTCCGCGGACGACTTCGTCGCCCGACTGCGGTATGTCGAACCGTTCACACTCTCCAAGAACCCTGAAGCACTGTTGAGAAGGGCCGCATCTTGATCAACGGAAACAGGCAGGAGCAGATTGCGACCTTGGAGAAGGTCGTCGGCGCATTGCTCGCTGGCAGGACCCACTCGGAGGCACACCTCACCGAGATGGTGGAGCAGTACCGCCGAGCGGCCGCGCCCGACGCCACCGACGAGGACGTCGCCGCATTGGTCCGACGCCTGACGGAGCGGCTCAGCATCGACGTCGAGCAGGGCGTCGCCATCGTCGGCGAGGACTTCAAGCCATGGCTCCAGGACAAAAAGCGGCAGATGGACTGGTCGCGATGGCTCAACTTCAAGCAGTGGATGTTGAACGACGGACGGCCGCCGCGAGTCATCGACAAGATGGACGACCTCACCGACGAGATCCTTGACTTCGCCGGCGACCCCACTGCCGCGGGTCCGTGGGCCCGTCGGGGCCTCGTCATCGGTGAGGTTCAGTCCGGTAAGACCTCTACGTACCTCGCGCTCTTCAACAAGGCGGTCGATGCCGGCTACCGACTGATCATCGTCTTGGCGGGGAACACGGAATCGCTGCGCCAGCAGACCCAGGAGCGCGTCGACGAGGGCCTCATCGGTCGCGACACGAGCCTCAGTGTCGCCCGGCCCGGCATCCCCGCCCAGACCCGTTACATCGGCGTCGGGGCACTGGACTCGCGGCTCGCGAACGCCCAAGGCATGACGACGGTAATCCAGGACTTCCGGACCAGCAGCCTAGCCGCATCCAACATCACGGTCGGCACCGACTCAGCCGAGCCCTACGTCTTCGTGGTCAAGAAGAACAAGGCGGTGCTGGAAGCGCTCACCGAATGGCTGGGCCGGCAGCGCAAGGTCGGCGGCAAGCTGCCCCTTCCCCTGCTGCTCCTCGACGACGAGTCCGACTACGCCTCGGTCAACACACGGGAGGACCACAACCCGACGACCATCAACAGCGGCATTCGTGGCATTCTCGACCTGTTCTCGCGAAGCTCCTACGTCGCATTTACCGCGACCCCGTTCGCGAACATCTTCATCGACCACGAGGTCGAGAACGATTTATTCCCGCGCCACTACATCTACGGCCTCGAGTCACCGTCCAACTACGTGGGCTCGCAGGCCACCTTCGGATCCCTTGAGGAGCCCTCCGACGCGATGCTCGTCGAGCTGGACGACGCCGAGGAGTTCACCCCCCTCGGGCACAGGGTGCACTGGAACATCGGGGAGGTACCCGAGTCCCTCCGCGAGGCGATCCGCACCTTCTTCGTCGCCAACGCGGTCCGCGACCTGCGAGGCCAACGCGCGCCACGCTCGATGCTCGTGAACGTCTCCCGTTTTAAGCGCGTGCAGAGCCAGGTATTCGACGCGGTGCAGGACGAGGTCTCCACGCTGCGTAACGAGATCGAGGCCCACGCAGCCCAGTACCGCATGGGCCACCCGAACAGGACCCTCGACATCGTCAAGGAGACCTTCGAGCGGCGGTACCCGGACATCACAGAGACGTGGGAGGAGGTCCTGGACGTACTCGCGGCTGCGGCGGCGGACATCCGCGTTCAGCTGTTTAATTCGGACAAGGACCGCGCCCTAGGTGAGGAGGACGAGCACTGGGACCGGCCGCAGCGGATGATTGCCGTCGGCGGTGACGTGCTCAGCCGAGGGCTGACACTCCAGGGCCTGACAGTGAGCTACTTCTACCGCCGGGTCGTCGCCTCAGACACTTTGATGCAGATGGCGCGCTGGTTCGGCTACCGCGACGGCTACAAGGACATCTGCCGAGTTTGGATCGATAAGGCATCCGCCTCCGACTACCGGCACGTCGCGGAGTCGGTGGAGGAACTCCGCCGCGATCTTCGGCTGATGCTCCGCCAGAAGCTCACGCCGGAGGATTTTGGCATTGCGGTCAAGAAGCACCCTGGCGCGCTGCTGATCACCGCCAAGAACAAGATGAAGGCCGCCGAGACCCGAAGCAAGACCATCTCTCTCGCCGGTAAACGCATCGAGACCACCAAGCTGTCCCCTGACAAGAAGGTGATCTCCGATAACTGGTCGGCGTTCCAGCGGCTCGGCGACGCGATCGCCACGAGCACCGCTACCCGGAACGGGACGGGTCGCTGGCCGCGATGGACCGGCGTGCCGAAGCGCGTCATCGCCGACTTCCTCAGCCAGTACCAGGCACACCCGTCGGACGCGATCTTCTCCGCGTCGGCGCTCAGTTCATTCGCCAGGCATGCGATCGCACCCGAGTTCCAGACTTGGGACGTCGTAGTGGTCAACGGCAGCAGGGAGCAGGCCCCGGAGGAGTTCGCCGGGGAGAAGTTCTACCCTCCGCTGCGAACGATGGACAGGGGGGCGGACAAGGAGCTGCGCGTAAGCGGCGCGAGTAGCCGGCTAGCAGGCTCCACCGACGTCCGCGTGCTCCTGTCTAAGGACGACGTCGAGGCCGCCATCGCCGACGCACCTGCCGATGGCAAAGGCACGAATCATCCGGAAACGATCTTCTACAGCCGACTTTCGCGGCCAGCTATGCTGCTGTACCCGCTGCTGCCGAAGGCCAACGGCAAGCTTCCGCGGGGAGTTGATGTCAACAAGATCATCGTCGCCGTGAAGCTGGCCATACCCGGCAGGGCCGGTGATCCCAAAGACTCACGGGGTGACGTCGAGTACGTCATCAACACGGTCGCGCAGCGGAAGTGGTTCATCGAGATTGACGAGTCCGAGATTGCGGATGAGGTCGATGACTGACACCTTCGTCCTGCGCTGGCGGGAGATCATAGCGTCGCCAGGTCCCGGGAAATTCGAGGTCGATTCCTCCCACTCCCTCCGATTCATCGTCGGCGTCAACGACCGTGACGATCCGATGATCTTCGTCATCGTCAAGGACAAGCCGCCGCTCCCGGATCTGTCCGGGATCATCGAGGTGGAGCGGCGGCAGCGGACCGGCGACCACAAGTGGACACTGGCGCTGTCACTGACTGATCGTCGCTTCCTCGAGCCCTACCTCCAGTTCTCCAGCGACCTGGTGTCCCGCACCGCCGATGCGGCCACCGAGGCGCAGGGAGTGGCGACGCTGCTCAAGGTCGTCGCCGAGTGGAAGCGGATGTTCGCTCGTGGGCCCCGACCCCCGCTCAGCGAAGATGCCCTGCGAGGCCTCATCGCCGAGCTGTGGTTCGGCGTCCACGTTCTGGGGCGGCGGGCGGATGTAGCCAAGGTCGCGCTGGCCTGGCGGGGTCCGCACGGCAGTCATCAGGACTATGTCTTCCCGCTGGGCCCGAGGTATGAGGTCAAGTCCCGGCGGACTGACGGGAAGAGCATCCGGATCTCCTCACCCGAGCAACTCGACGCGGACGGGATCATCCTGGTGACGGTGACGCTGGTCGAGGTCGATGCAGGAACCGCTGACGCCGTCAACCTCCCGATGCTGGTCGATGGAATCCGCGCGGACCTGGTTGCGACCCGGGACGCCGCGCTCGCCTTCGACAAGGCCCTCGACGCGCTCCAAGTCGACTCTGCCGACCGCCGCTATGCCGACCACTGGTTCGTCGCCACGGAATGCACCGAGTACAACGTGGCGCCTGACTTCCCGGCCATACGGCGCTCCGGCATCCCGGAGGCAGTCGTGGGCGCCACCTACGACATCCGGATCAGCGCGATCAAGGACTTCATCACCGACCGCTGGCACAGAACCGCGGAGTAGGGGGCATTGATGGACCTCGCGGACTTTTACAAGGACCTCATGAACACCGTGGATACGCGGGCTGAGGTTGAGAACGACTATCGATCGACGGCGTTCCTGGCCGAGGTGTCCGACCGCTTGGCGGAAGCCGAGGAGGTCGAGCAGCTCACAGTTCTGCACTTCGTCGGCACCGGCGAGCGTAAACGAGCGGTCGCGGTGAACGGTTTCGACCTGACTGACCAGGACGGGTCGGTCGCGCTCGCGGTGTCAGTCTTCGCGGACTCCGACGAGCCGCTGACTTTGTCCACTGCCGACGCCCGCAGGGCGTTTCAGTCGCTCGCCAACTATCTCGACGAGGCCGTCCGCGGCGTCTTTCAGGAGGGACGAGAGGAGAGCGGGCCCGAGTACCAGCTCGCCGAGGACCTCCGCATGCGTGGCCGCAATGTAACCCGCTACCGGATGTACCTCATCACGAACATGGAGATGAGCGGACGCGCGAAGGCGTTCAACAGCTCAGAACGTGACGGAATCAGGATCGACTACCACATCTGGGACCTTCGCCGGCTGCTCCAGGTACATGAGTCCAGTCAGGGCCGGGAGGAGCTGGAAATCGACCTCTCGGAGTGGCTCCCGAGCGGGCTCGAGGCTCTGCGGACCTCCGAGACGGCCTCCGACGTCAAGACCTACCTCACCGCCGTCCCTGCCCGCGTGCTGGCGGACCTCTACGGGCGGTACGGAAGCCGGCTCTTGGAGGGCAACGTTCGCTCCTACCTGAGCACGGCCGGCAAGGTGAACAAGGGCATACGCTCGACAGTGCTGTCGGAGCCGGCACGGTTTCTCGCCTACAACAACGGCATCACAGCGACGGCTACCGACCTCGAGTGGACGGCCGACGGACGAGCGATCAAGACTATCCGCGACCTCCAGATCGTCAACGGCGGCCAAACCACCGCCACGCTGTTCTACGTCCGCCGCGACAACAAGGACATCCCACACTTCGAGGATGTCTTCGTACAGACGAAGCTTGTGGTGGTGCGGCCCGAACAAGCGGTCGAGATGGTCCCGCGCATCTCCCGTTACGCGAACAGCCAGAACAAGGTCAGTGAGGCGGACTTCTTCTCCAACAGCCCCTTCCACGTGAGGTTGGAGGACCTGTCGCGCCGAATTCTCGCGCCGGCACAGCCGGGTGTGAACTTCCAGACCAAGTGGTTTTACGAGCGCACCCGGGGCCAGTACGCCAACGAGCAACGCAAGCTGAGCGTCGCTGACGCCAAGAAGTTCGCTGCCCTGTTCCCTCGGGGGCAGGTCATCACCAAGACCGACGCGGCGAAGTACGAGGTGTCTTGGGCGAAGAAGCCCCATCTGGTGAGCGCCGGCGCCCAGCGCAACTTCCTAGCATTCGCCGATCAGGTGGCCGCCCAGTGGGAGACCTCGGAGGCGAGCTTCAACGAGGTCTACTTCAAGCACCTCGTGGCGAAGGCGCTTCTCTATCACCGCATCCGCGCACTGGTGGCGAAGACGAGCTGGTACCAGAGCGGCTACCTCGCGAACATCGTCACATACACGATGTCCAAGTTGGCGGTGATCGTCGAGACCCACGCGCCGGGCAAGTCGTTCGACTTCGACCTCATCTGGGCGCGGCAGGCAGTGTCACCTGCGGTTGAGGAGACCAGTCTCGTTGTGGCGAAGAAGGTCTTCGATCTACTCACCGATGAGCGTCGTCCCATCGCGAACGTGACGGAATGGGCCAAGCGGGAAGCGTGCTGGGAGTCGGTCCGAAAGGCGTCCGTGGAAGTACCAGAAGCTTTCCTGGCAACCTTGGAATCTCGCGAGCGGGTAGCCCAACGCCGGGCCGACGCGGTGGCGGTTCAGAAGATCGATTCCGGGATCCTGGCTCAGACCACGGTTCTACAGATGGGTGCGCCCACCTGGGAGTCGGTGCGGCGGTTCGTCGTGGCGCGGCGTCTTGCGACACCCACCCACCTCGGCATCCTGGACATCGCGACCGGGCGGAAGAGAGGGATCCCATCCGAAAAGCAGAGCGCCGTGTTGCTCGGCTTACTCAGGACGGCAGAGGAGAACGGCCTTGAGCTCGACCACTGACCGTCACGGCATGACTTTTCCCTTGGGCCGGACCGGCCGTGCTCGCACGACATGTTCAAGGTCGGGTGCGATGATTCATGACAAGCAGGCCACAACTGCTTGAGGGATCGAAGCTCATTTTGAGGATCTTCGTACGCCCGACACTCGTACGCTCCACGAACACCGGGGCCCCCGCAAATGTCGGCACTACCAGCGGGGCCCACCGTCGCCGGCAATCCACGCCAACTTGCGAGTGAGGCCCCGGCCCGGTCAAGCGGTCCGCTCATTCCGTCTAGCCCAACGAGTCTCTTCGAATCCGTCGGCCAAGCCGTCGTGGCAACGCCGGGGCAGCCGACGTACGGCATCGGGCCACAGAGGTAACCTGCGCAGGGCGTTTTGATCGATCGGGGAGGTAACACAGGTGACGGACGATACCGTCGACCGACGTCGGGCAGGCTACGGCGTCAAGCTCGTGCGAGGCCCGTTCGTCCGTCTTGCGCCACACCCCGAGGCATGCGGGGACGACGACGAGTTCCTGCGTTTCGCCGCAGCTTGCCGTGAGCGGGGTGAGCGGCTGGCGGCGGACCTGTTCAGTGGTGCAGGTGGCCTGAGTCTGGGCCTCACCGAGGCCGGGTTTCGTGTGGTCCTGTCGGCCGACCGCGACCCAGAGTCCGTCGAGACGCATCGTCACCACTACCCGGGCCTCACCCTCGACTGCGACCTGGGAGAGTCCGCCAACGTCCGGCGGATCGCCGCTCTGGTGAAGGAGGCGGGGATCGAGCTGCTGGCCGGCGGCCCGCCCTGCCAGCCCTTTTCCCGGGCGGGCCGCTCACTGATCCGTCACCAGGTCCGCCACGGCCTCCGTCCGGCACACGACGAACGTCGGGACCTCTGGCGCTCGTTCCTGGAGGTCATCCAGCTGGCCCGACCCGCCGCCGTGATCATGGAAAACGTCCCCGACATGGCACTCGACCGGGAGATGTTCATCCTCCGCACCATGGTGCACGAGTTGGAGTCGATCGGTTACGCAGTCGAGGAACGGGTCGTCGACACCCTGCGCTACGGCGTACCGCAGTTCCGCCAGCGGTTGATCCTGGTCGCACTGCGGGACGGGATCGCCTTCGACTGGCCGCAGGAGGTACCGGACCGGGTATCGGTGTGGAACGCGATCAGCGACCTACCCGAGGTCGAGGGCGGCTGGAGGCCGGAGGGCGGCGCGGACGGCTGGGCCGACTACGCCGGTCCCAGATTCGCCTTCCAGAAGCAGATGCGTCAGGGTGTTGCACCGGCGGACACGGGCAAGGTCTTCGACCACATCACCCGACCGGTACGCGAGGACGACCAGCGCGCCTTCGACATGATGGACGCCGGCACCCGGTACTCGGACCTACCGGAGGACGTGAAGCGCTACCGCGACGACATCTTTGACGACAAGTACAAGCGCCTGAGCGAGGACACCTACTCCCGTACCATCACCGCGCACATCGCCAAGGACGGCTACTGGTACATCCATCCCCGACAGGACCGCACACTGACCGTGCGTGAGGCCGCGCGGCTGCAGACCTTCCCCGACTGGTTCCGCTTCGCCGGCCCACCGTCGGCCGCGTTCCGCCAGATCGGCAACGCCGTACCCCCGGCGCTCGGCACCCAGTTGGGGCGGGCCGTGATGACGGCGCTGGACGCCCCAAGGCCAGTTCCCTACCGCAGCCGCGACATCGCCCAAGCCCTCGCCACCTGGTTCGACGACCTCGGTGAGCCGGCCCTCCCGTGGCTGCGCGCCCGGACACGGTGGCAGGTTATCTCCGCGGAGATGCTACTCGACCGGGCAGCACCCGAGCAGGTCCGAATCCTCTGGTCACTGCTCGAACGATGGGAGCAGCCGCAGGACACCGTCGACGCCGGCGACGAACTCATCGAGATCGGGCGGTGGATCAACCGCGAGCACCGCGCCGAGCGGCTGCTCGAACTGGCGCGCACGCTCACCTCGCAACCGGACCTGCTCGATGACGACAAGATCCACAGCCTCCGCGGGGTCGACGCCTCGGTAATCGACCTCGCCGTCCTCGCAATCCCAACGCGCGACGAGGACAACGCGGAGGAACCCGTGCTCATCACCAAGGGCACCCACCGCGTCGCCGCCCGCTTCACCGGCGAGCACGTCGAACGCAGCCACAGGATGACCGCCGGGCGTCTGGCCGTCGCCCGAATGATCGGCGATGACACCGACGCACGGCGGGCACACCTCGGCCTGATCGAGCTTGCCATTTCCGTCTGCCGCCCCACCGACCCTGCCTGCCCACGCTGTCCCCTCAACAAGGCATGCAGCGAGGCAGCCAAACGGGGCAGTCGGACCGAACGGCAGCCGGTGGTCAGTCCCTGAAGCCGAGCGCGGCGGCGACGTCAGGGGCCTCGGCCCGCAACCTCTCACCGATGCGCTGCAGGGCCGCGTACTCCCCGGCACGCATAGCAGCGGCGCGCAGCGCCAAGCCGACAACCGGCATGGGCGGCGTCACCCCCGACGCCTCGCCGCGAGACAGCGCGGCCAACTGCTCGGAAGCCGCCTTCGGGCCCTCGGAGGCACTGCGCGAGTTCTTGCGGTAGGCGTCGTCCGCACGCATACACAGCTCGTGCACAGGGCGTTCGATCAGCTGACGCAGCTGCGGTGGCATCGCCACCCTGATCTTTGCCACGTTGATGTTGAACACCACGTCGAGGTCCGTGTCGAAGTCCAGCGCCACCCGCGCGAGCTTCGTGTGTTCGTCGATGCCCCGCATCCCGTTCCAGCCGCCCCACTGGACCAATCGCTGGGCGCGGTAGACGTACAGGCCCTGCTGACGGTTCCAGTTCAGCGGGCCCGACAGCCGCTCGAACTCCGCCTGAGAGGTGAACTGGTCACGGGACGGCAGGACGTACCGCTGTAGCCCTACCGTGCCGGTAGCCTCACCAACGGTGACCTCGAAGCGCAGCGGGGGGAGCACCTCCCGGGCCGGCTCGTCCGGGGCGAACGGGTTCCACGGCCGGACCTTCTCGCCGTTGACGGTGATCACGAGGCCATCACCGACCTCGCCCTCGAGGAAGCGGTGGAAAACCGTACCCAGGTGGTCGGCAGTTCTGCTCGCCAACGCCTCCAACCGGCGACGTGCCCAACCGCCCTCCGGCTTACGCTCCGGCAGGACCCGGTCGAGTCCGCGCCAGAGCACCACGGTGCCCCCCGCGTCCGCCACCGTCTCGCGGGCCTTGGCGACCTGCTCGTCGTCCGCCGGTTCGGCGACGACCCAGTCATCCACCTCGGCAATGAGATCGAGATCGATCATCCGCGACACCGTGCGGGCCGTGTCCGCCCTCCTGCGACTAACCACCGTCAAGGACCGACACTGCGACAGGGATGCGGTCTTCAACCCCAGCCCGTACCGACCCAGGTCTCCGCGACCGTAGTCGCGCCGGCTGCCGTAGCGCAGCGCCTCCAGCAAGCCGTTGGCGCTCATGCCCTCGCCGTCGTCGGAGATCATCACCCACGAGTCGGAACCGTCGAACACGACGTCGATTTCGACCCGACTCGCGCCCGCGGCGACGCTGTTGTCCACCACGTCGGCCACCGCGGTCGGGAAGTCGTAACCGATGTCACGCAGCGAGTCGGTCAACCGCGCAGCAGACGGCGCCACGCTGTACAGGTTTCGCACGCTCACGACGCTTCCTCCGTTCGACAACGACGACGGGGACCAGGATGTCACACTCTCCCGCAACCCACGTCACGGGACGCACGGCGGTGCGCCGAATGCTCACTCGTGACCCGGAAACAAGGCCGCGCGTTAGCCCGAACTGGGATGAATTTCCGGCGAACGTGCTCCCCGTCGACAGAGGGGATCAGACGCTCCCAACGTATGACGGTGTCTCCCCTCAACATGCCGGCCAGATTAGAACAAGGGTACGACCAGGGCGTCCGGCGGGGGCCGGTTGAACGGGTAGGCAAGACGGATATGACGGACAGCGAACGGTGGCGCACCCAGCTCGCCGCCCGTAGGCGGAACGGCTGTGCAGCTTCCGGGATGCAGGAGCCAGCCACGTCAGCCGGAAGCAGGGTTCTGACCGGCGGTTGTCCGGGCGGCCGGACTCGCGGGGGTGTTGTCCGCGCACGACCGGCCCCGAACCTCGACGGCAACCCGACCCGCCGCCTCCCCAGCCCCTCGGCGCACCTCGCACTCCCACACCCTGAGCACCCGCCACCCGGCCTCTACCAGTTCGTTGTCCACCCGCTGATCACGTGCCCTGTTCGTGGCGATCTTCGCTGCCCACTTCTCGGCGTTGGGACCTCGGAACCGGGAAGGCCCGTGCTGCGAACATCCATGCCAGAAGCACCCGTTGACAAACACCGCGACGCGCGTACCCGGAAACACGAGGTCCGGTCGGCACCGGTTGAACAGGGTTCGCCCCAGGCGAAATCGAAGGCCGAGAGCATGCACGGCGCGGCGCAACGCCATCTCGGGCGCGGTGTCTCGTGTACGCCGTCCTCGTAGATGCGATCCCTGGGCTGTGGCCACCCAGGTTCCAGAACCAGCCCCCGACGGTGGGGAGCCACCGCCCGAACGTGTCATCACAGTCGTTACCTCGCTCGAGGGCTTTCCAACCCGCGGTCAGGGCTCACCTTGTCTACCAGTCATTCACCCGCTGCGCCTCAACGGACCTTGAATGGAGGGCCCAGATGCCGCTCCCAGTGATACATGCGATTTCCAAGGCCGAAGACCTTCGCCCGAGACGACGCGCATCTGAGCCGGGCTCGCCGACTCCGTCCCACAACTGATGCACCCGCATTGTGATCGTCTCAGCACGGCCGGTTGTGTTGCTCGATGCCCGTCACGGTCCCGATGGCCGGCGCCTCTATGATCTTGTCCCCACCACTACCCAGCATTGTCCGCGCCTGTGCACGCCCGCCAAGCGCCCAACCGACCCCACCAACATCACCCCGTGTTGACGGCAGCAGTCGACCACCTCACCAAATATCCGGCGGTACTCGCACCTGGTGTGATACGCGAGTTGCCCAGTTCCTCACCAGTCACTCTGCCGAATCCGCGGGTCCATGAGGATTGCCCAGGTGTAGGAAGCGCCTTGGCGCCCGGCCAGCTGCCCCGGTCCATTTGCGGGCAGGCGCGGCAGAGCCTTGGCAAAGTTCGTACGGGACAGGTTCCTGTTGGTCCTGTCGACTCGGAGATAGTTCCCGGGTACCCGGTAGGTGAAGGGCAGACCGCTCACCGTCCGGAATTCCTGCCCGGCGCAGCCGCGTATCCGCTCCCACACTGACTCGATCGTCGTCACCCTGTCATCCTCCGCGACCCGGCCGCGCCCCGGGAATAGCCCATGCGTCCAGCGCGAACGGCACACGGCAAGCGTCGCCTACACTCGCCGCTACGATGCGCGGATGCCCGCCAGCCTGCTCGACGCCGTAAGCAACCCGGAAGCCGAGCACCACCTCCGGCGCTACCTCGCCGAGGAGGGCTCGCAGCGGTACACCGGACGGCGTTTCGAAGCGTTGGGGGGCGGTGGCGACCAGGTCGCCACCCGCCACGTGATCACCGCCGACGACCTCGTCGCCGTGCAGATGCTCGGTGTCCGACTCCCCGCTGAGATAGCGATTGACCTTATTGAGGGCGACCTCGGCCAAAGAATCACCAAGCTGCTGGCGAACATCGATGTCGCGGTCGAGATAGGTACCCCCGCAGCGGCCGGCCTGATCACCCACGGCTCACCCGCCTCTCAGGCTTGGACGCTACTCACGCAGCAACATGGCGTCGACTACGTCATAGCCGGCAAGCTGCTAGCCCGTAAGCGCCCAGGCCTGATCCCGGTGTACGACCGGGTGATCCGCTGTCAGGTTGGTGAACCGGACCACGTGTGGCGCAAGCTGCACAGCCAACTCGCCATGGACAACGAGAAGCTGCGCCACGAGTTGGCCGCCCTGCACGTTCGTGCGGGTATTCCGGCCTCGGTGCGAGTACTGCGGGTGCTCGATGTGGTGCTCTGGATGCGGCACCACCGGCAGCACCAAGCCCGGGCATGCCCGGGCTTTGGCACTGTGTCACTGGGATGATGAATCGGCCGGCGACGGCCATTGCGTCGTCCCGGGCAGCTGGGCGGCGATGGACACGATTGACGTGCGCCTTGGGAAGGCCAAGTTGTCTCGCCTCGTCGGCTGCTCGAGTATCGACATCGGGTACGCCAGGCGCGAGTGGTCGCCCGAGGGGGGCGAGTTCTGGCGTCGGGAGCTGGCCGGTCGAATTCACGCCGTCGCTGGCTTTGCCAGCTTATGCGAGTGCCTGCCCTCGGCCGGCCTGGGCCGGATGAGGGCGGCGGCGGTGCGGTCACCCGGTGGGGTCACGTTCGCCGCGGCGCTGCGCTGCGAATGTGGTTCCGGGGGTTGTGGTGTCGGCTCAGCGGCTCCGCGTTCGGATCGCCGCAAGCCGCGAACAACGACGGGGTCGTCACGTGTCGCTGTCTACCGACGTCGGAGACAGGGTTCGATGCGTCGCGCGTCCTGTCGTCGAGGGGCGTCCGGGACGGCGGTGTGCGGGTTTAGCCTTGCGGCGGCCCGGCCTTCCGGCGTGGGGCGAAGGGATGGCCGAACGCGTCGGGCCCGTGGTCGGGGTGTTGCAGGTAGGGCAGCGCGTCGGCGAGGTCGGCCAGGGTGAGCAGGCCGTGATGGCCGTGCAGTTGCCACAGCGGTCCGGCGGGGCCGAGGGCGGCCTGGGTGGCGTGGTCGCGGCTGGCGGTGACCACGGGTGCGAACAGGGTCTGCTCGGCCAGTCGCTGGTGCAGGTGGTGGGCGCGCTCGGCGGAGTGCAGCCACAGCAGCACCGGCCACTGCGGCCCTCCCCAGCGGGCCATCCGGTGGTAGTCGTCGAGTTTGCGGACGAGTTCGGTCAGGGGTTCGGTGCCGGTGTCGTACTCGAGGAAGAACGGCACCTGCCGGTTGCCGGCCTTCCAGATGCCGTGGCCGTCGGGATGGATCGGGGCGGGACTGACCTGGAGTGCGACGTGTGAGTCGGCGTTGGCGAAGACACCGAGGTCGGCGCAGCGCGCCTCCGGCCACCACCGCCGCAGTTGGTGGTCGGGGTGGGTGCGGGCGTGGCCGGCGAGGTCGGTGAAGAACTGGTTGACGCCGAGCCGGTGGTCCAGGAGACGGGCGACGGTCCAGCGGCGGCGTCGGGCCTTGGTCTGGCTGGGCCGTGGCGGTGGCTGGTCGCGGTCCACGGCGACGAGTTCCGCGCCGAGTTGGTCCAGGACCCAGTGGTACGGGTAGGAGCCGCCGTCGGTCTTCAGCGGCCGGAACCGGTCGATGACGCCGACATCGTGGAGCCGGCGCAGCCGGCGTTGGGCGAAGTCCAGCGACGGGAACAGGGCGTGGGCGACCTGCGGTGTGGTCAGCACGCCGTGGTCGGCCAGCCAGCCGAGCAGGACGTGGTCGCGGGCGGTCAGCATGGACTGGGCACGAAGAATCTGATCGGACATGGTTGGTGGCTCCTGCGGGGGTGAGGGAGAGACCGGAAGGTCTCTCTGAGCTGGGACGGATCTGATCAATGGCGGCGTGTGCTGCGGTGTGAGCGGAACCGGGGGTCCGTTGCGGGGTCAGGTTCAAGGACGACCCCGCAACGGAGGCGGGCACTGACGCCGCAACTGACCTCGGCACGGTTCACCGGGCCGTTGATTACTGCGAGGGCCGGCCGAGAAGCGGCAAACGGCCGGAGGCGTGTGAGAGACGAGCTGGCCGCTCGATCCCGCGAGTCCAGCGGGTACCTTGTTCCGTCGACGGGGGCCCCGTCCCATCGGCCAGGCTGGCGACAGCGGGACAGTCCCGCCGTCGGTGGCACACTCCCGCCGCCCGCGGACCCCGAGTCACGCCATCCCCGGCGATGCGCCATCTGGCCGGTAGCCCCGGCGCCGCCGCGACGGGCCAGCGAATGACGCGATGACACCAGGTCCGCAGGTCACTTCCTACCCGGCCCGCGAAGCGGCCAGATCGACGATCGCGCCCCGTAAGGAAGCGGATCTGCGAGCCGGTACCGCGCCCGGACGACCGCTTGGGCGGCATGACCACGGTCGGCGCGGCCGGATAGACGGGCCCCGCAATCCGGGACAGCCGTCACGACGTACGCCCGATCGGGGGCCGCACTGCGCTTGCACTTATTTAACCGCCGTTTGTGTGCGCTGGCGAACGCCTGTCCGACTCACACCCACTCACAGCGCTGCGCCGCCCCGCGCCGACCGACAGCCGGCCCACGTTCCTACAGGCCCCTGACCAGGGCTGTGAGTGCGTGCGGCCCCGGCGCGAGAGCGCGAGACGACGGGCTATCCGGAGCCCTACACCCTGGCACCCACAGCGACTCACAGCCACTCACAAAGACTCACAGCGGCTCACAGCGACCGACTCCCGTGCCGCCGAAGATGAGCCGTCCCTGGTCACGGGGTCCACCGCGGTTCAACGTCGCTGTCAACGGACCGGTGGGACGTACCCGCCGGCGCTTCGCGCGCACGAGCCGCGCGGGGAGGAGTGACCCGGGGTCTCGGCCACGGTGACGCCGCCTGTTCACCTGGGGACATGATGCAGCGCCTCATTCACGCCAGGCGCCGTCGCACCTTGGGAGATGCGGGAGGCCAACTGCGGCGCCCGAGCCGGTGCCGCGCCACCATACGATGTCAACGACGCCCTTCGATTGACATGTTGTCCGCCGCAGCGTGCCGCGGCCACGGACAAAATGGCAGAGCCGCCGACAGCGGCACCGCGTCGCGTATCCGGACACGCCCGTCGACCGCAGGTTTCATCCATCCACGCTCAGCGATTGACATCGCGTACGTAGGCGTTGTTCGCAACTAGATGGGGCGTGTCAACGTGTGCCGCAAGACGATGTCCGAGCGGTGGCATGTGTCATCGACACCAGTCGTTGACATTCTGTCCGGCGCGGTCGCTGAGCAGGGCATTGACAGTCGGGATGCGCGCGCGACACGGGTCTCCGTTGACTTCCGGCTGGCCACGGGGCGCACCTGCGCCAGCGCCAGCGGCACCGGTGTGACGCCACTGCGCCGGCGCGGGCAGAACGACCGAAGGCCCGCCGGCAGTGGCGCGCACCTCGCGGTGTCACGTGTCCGCCAGCAATCCTTGACATCGATGAATATGAGTCAATACGCCCGCCGCGGCCACGGTCGTGTGACACGTTCGCGCGGTCGCCGGCATGTCATCGGGCGCGACATCAGGGGTCGCTTCCGACCGCGAGGCGCCCGCTACAAGATCGACGATTACCGCTGCCTGTGCCTCGGGCGGGTGCGTTGGCACCAGGTGCGGTGCGTGGCGCGGACCAGAGTCAGCGGTTGAACGGCGGCTCTGTGAGTCGCTGTGAGCGGCTGTGAGTGAGGCAGGCGTTCGCCAGGGCACACAAACGCGGGTTTACAAGTGTCAGGGACGACTCGCCCGGCGCGGTCGACATCACCGTGAACGAGCACCACCTCGGGCCACACGGCACCTGTCCAGCCCGCTAACCCGGAACCACCTTCGTCCGTGTCGCGACCACTCAGCTTGCTCAACGATCCACCGCCGCCGCCCGGGCCACGGCGCGGACGCCGCCGGCATCTCCGCGCCGATGGCTACTGCCGGATCGACCAGCCGCCCACGCCCGGCGACACCGTCACCGCTCCTGTCTTGATCACCGGAAGGACCACCGCACGATGAGCACCCCCGACCAGCAACCCATCCCCGCGACTCCTACCCGCCCAGCCGGCGACGGCTCCCACGACACCTGGACCACGCAGCGGATCCGCGCCCTGGGCGCGGTCACCGACCTGGGCACCGCCGCCCGAATCTTCGGGCTGTCCCGGTCCGTCGCCTACGACCTGGCCAAACGCGACCGGTTCCCCGTCCCGGTGCTGCGGTTCGGCACCCGCTACCGCGTACCGGTCGCGGCCATCCTCACCGCCCTGCACCTACCCGCCGACGACCCGGGGTCCTCGACCGGACCGCCCGACGACGACTTGACCGCCGGCGGAAGTCACGCGTCGATCACCCCGTACCGAATCCGCAGCGCCCGGCTGCCGCACTCCCCGACCGAAGGGAACACTTGACCATGGCGGAAGGATCCGTCTTCAAACGCTGCTCCTGCCGCGACAGCGACGGCCGCAAACTCGGCAACCGCTGCCCGCAGCTGCGCCGGCCCAGCGGGGCGTGGAGCTCCGCCCACGGCCGGTGGGCCTACCAACTCGAACTGCCCGCCCACCCCGGCAAGTCGCGCCGGCAGCTGCGCCGCAGCACCTTCGACACCCGCGACGCCGCCACCGCCGACCGCGACCACGCCAAAGCCCTGCTCGCCCTCGCCAGCGACGACCCGGCCGTCGCCGCCGAGATCGCCGACCTGCTCCTCGCCGTCGCCTCCGGCGCCCCGCTACCGGACCGCGACACCATCGCCCGCCGGGTCCGCGCCGGCCTACCGGCCACCGTCACCACCACCGTCGGCGAATACCTGCAGTCGTGGCTGGAGTCGCGCCGCAACCTGCGCAGCGTCCAACCCAACACGATGCTCGCGTACGAGTCGCACATCCGCACCCACCTGGTCCCCCACCTTGGCGCTATCCCTCTGGTCAAACTGCGGGTGGAGCACATCGAGGCAATGTTCACCGCCATCGCCGACCGCAGCACCGCCATCGAGGTCGCCCGCCAGAGCGACGACCCCGCCGTGCGCGCCAGCGTCCGCGGCCTGCGCACCACCCGACCGGCCAGCATGCACCGCGTCCGCGCCACCCTTCGTAAGGCACTGAATGACGCCATCCGTCGCGGCAACAACCGGCTCATCGACTTCAACCCCGCCGCCCATATCGAACTGCCCTCCGGCGTACGCCCCAAAGCCCGCGTCTGGACCGCCAACGCCGTCCAACGGTGGCGCGACACCGGTGAGCGACCCAGCCCCGTCATGGTCTGGACCCCCCAGCAGGCCGGCGCGTTCCTCGACCACGCCGAAGAACACGACCACGCCCTCTACCCACTGTTCACGCTGATCCTGCACCGGGGCCTGCGCCGAGGCGAAGCCGTCGGACTCACCGACACCGCCGTCGACCTCGACAACAGCCTGATCAGCGTCACCCAACAGATGGCCACCCACGGCTACACACCCGTCATCAAGAAGGTCAAGTCCGAGTCCGGCAACCGGATCATGGCCCTGGCCAGCATCACCCGCACCGTGCTGCGCGCCCACCACGCCCGCCGCGCCAAGTGGAAACTCGCCGCCGGCCACGCCTGGCCCGACACCGGACTGTTCTTCGTCCAACCCGACGGGCAACCCTGGCACCCCAACACCGTCACCGACCGATTCGAGAACCTCGTCCGCGACGCCGACCTACCACCGATCCGACTACACGACCTACGCCACTGCGCCGCCACCTACCTCAAAGCCGCCGGCGCAGACCTCAAAGACATCCAGGAACTCCTCGGCCACTCCTCCGCCGCCATGACCGACGTCTACACCTCCGTCATCGCCGAACTCGACGTCGAACGCGCCAAGGCCGAAGCCGCCGCGAATCTACTTCCCCGCCGGCGGAAACGGGCCGCGTAGACGGACAACATTCGCCAGACGGGTGGCAGCCCGAGGGCTGCCACCCTCGCCGTCGAGCACGACTCCGTTCGCTGCACGACTCCCGCCGTGGACGCGAGCGGCGGACGGAGCGCAGACGGCCCGCCAATTTAGTGGCCCGCGCGCCCAGCCGTCCCTGGACCGGCGGCGACTCGCCGGCAGGCGGCGGTAGACATCGTGGCCCGACTACCTGCCGAACGCCCCGACGCGATCCTGATCGAGGTCGGCTGTCCTGCCGGCCTGTCACCCCATGCACCTACAAGGACCAACACCGACGACAACTCCCGGAGAAACGTCATGACCAGCAATTGGCAGGAATTCCAAGAACGGCAGGCCGCTGCCTTCGCAGCGGTACACGAAGCCCTCGTTGACCACACCATCGAGATCCGCACCGCCGGCCAGCTCGCGAAACTGATGCAGCGGCTGCCCGCCGACACTCCGATCACCATCGCCAGCAGCACTCGCATGGATCCGCGCCCGCCGACGGACCCCACACAGCAGCGCACCATCACCACGGCCCAAGCGATACCCCTTGATCATCCGGACAAGCCCGTCGAGGTCGACGACGGCGACGAAGTCTGCGAGTCCATAGCCGTCACCCCGGCGGTTGAACTGGCCGCGGTGATCGTCGCTCACGACGCACCCGGCGTACCAGCGATGGTCGTCCCGGCACCCGCCTACGAACGCGCCGTTGACGCCTTCCGCAGCGGTGAACCGTGCGTGGCACTCGACACCCAGGTCGAACTACTGAACTGGATGGCCAGCACGCTAGGAACCACGCACCCCACGGACTCCGACGAAGAAGACGAAGTCGACGGCATCCGGACGTGGATCGACGATGCTGACCTGCTCGCCGCGCTAGACGTAGAAGGCGGACGCCTACAACAGGCGGCAGTCCGACTCGCGGCACTACGCGCCCGCGTCGCCGACTACGAGATCGTCGCCGATGTCACCTTCGACGCCGAGGACATTGTCCGACGCGCTGCCAAGAACCCGCCACCCGACGAAGAGGGGCGTTCTCCAACGACGTGACCACGCACAGCTGCACCGAAGCCGCGATGTCCGCGCCCACGCCACCGTATCGCCGAACGCCTCACTGAAGGCAGGAGGAAGGCGTCGACCGCATCGACCACCGGTCGATCCGCTCCAGATCGACCCCGCGGTTCTCCAGCGCGAATTGATCACCGCTGGCCGGCGCGTCTGAGCAAGCGACTGACGAAGGTTGACGAGAGCCGATGTCACCCGACAGCATCGAGGTCGCGGCACTGTGTAGTCGCGAGCGGGAGGGCCTTATGCTCGTCAACATCGTGGCTGGTCTGATCACGGCCGCCTTGCTCGCAGCCGGCGGCCTGGTCCTGCGGCACCGCAAGCACCTCGGACTGCTGGGGACCACATTGACGTCTGGACGGCTGCGTGTGTCGGTTGCGGCCCTGCTGCGCATCAAGGACGACGACGGCTACGTCCTGATCCACCATCCGTTACGGCCGAGCGTGTACGGGCCGCCGGGCGGGGTGGTCAAGTACACCGACGAGGCGCGCGGAGCCCTCGACGCAGTGGGGTTCGTCGAGCAGCGCCCGGCTGGCCGCGAGGCGACGATGAGACGCGACCTGCGTGGTTTTGTCCCAGCCCGGCATGGCATCGGTTTTCTACGCTGGTACGACCGCTGTGCCGGCCGCGAGTCCGGTCCCGAGTGCCTGCGGCGGGAGCTGCGCGAGGAACTATCCGAGGCCGGGTACCCGGAACTGGCCCCGCTGGCCGACAAGCTGCGGTTCGAGCTGGTCAGAGCGGTCGTCGACGGGCCGCGGCCCACGCCGGGCAAGCAGCACCGCACGATGCGGTCCTTCGAGGTATACGACCCGATCCTCGACTCGCCCGAAGCCGTCGAGCTGCGGCGCCGCATGCTGGAGTTGGCACGCGATGTGTCGGAGACCGAGATCGTGCTCGCCCGGATCGCCGATATCGAGGAGGGTCGCCGCGAGCAGTTCCTGATCAGTCCGCAGTCGGCGTTCCTACTGGGCACGCGCCGGATCCATGAAGACCTGCCCGCCCTGCGCTGACCCTGCGACCGACATTTTGGGAGGAGGCGGCACCGGATGGCGCCGACGATTGATCCGCTCGCCGCGTTCCTGGATACGGAGGTGGCGTCGGCCTTGCAGCGCTGGGCCAGGGCCGGTGGAGGCATCGTCGAGCTGCCGGACCACAAGTGGAGCGCGTCGGGCTTTACCGGCGCCGTGGTGACCGCAATTCTCTTCAAGGTTTGGCACAGCGGCGGTGGCTGGCGCTCGCATAAGCAAATCATCAAGGTGATTCCGGCGGGCAAGGAGTGGGAGACAGGCCTGCACGAGCTGGCCTGGGAGCAGAACAACGAGTTCGCCGAGCGTTATCTGGTTCGTCAGTTGGGCCGGCCCTGTGAGGTGGGCGACGGGCGCTACATCATGTTCCAGGACATCGCGGGCGACCTGCTGGACTATCGCCCGATCGACAAGCTCTCTCCCGAGATGCAGGAGGCAGGCTGCGCGGCCGTAGCGCGGCTTGTCCTGACCGAGTGGAACGGCGACCGATGGCCGGACCGAGTATTGCTCGACCGGGACGCCGTCGACAACTATCTCCGCCACGAACTGCGAGAGCCGATCGAGCAGATTGAGCGCTGGGCGGAAAAGCGCGGCCTGGTGCGGCCCGGGGACGAGCATGTCGGCGTTGACCGGCTGCCCAATCCCATCGCGATGGTTCGATCCGGCCTATCCGTACGGCATGTTGTGATCCAGTACGTGTACGGCCTGAGCCACGGCGACCTGCACCGCGGCAACATCCTCGTCCCTGATGCCTTGCCGCTGGAGACCGACCAGATCAGGGTCGTCGACCTGGCGGCGTTCGACCCGGCCGCTTCGCTGACCCGCGATCTTGTCGCGCTGTGCCTCTCGGCCGCCGCGGCCGAGCTCGGCGTCACGCCTGAGGCGTCGGAGGATCTGGTCCGTCTGCTCCTGGCCGGCACCGGCGAACCTTCTGGGGCGGAGAAGACGGGCAAGGTCCTCCGGGCCGTCCTACGGGCGGCCGGACAACCCGCGCCTTTCCGGGTCGAATGGCGGGCGCAGTATCTGCTTTCGTTGCTCGCCGGCGCCTTGGCGCACACCACCTACCGGAACCACAGCGATGCCGTGAAGCGCTGGTTCTTTCATGTCGCGACCAGGGCCGGAGCGGAGTTCCTACGGTTCGCGGAAGAATGGGACATGATCCCGGCAGAGCCGGAGACGGACGAGAAGCCGGAGCAGGTGATCGTGTCCCTGGTGTCGGCTGCGGCTGATCGGACCGCCGCCTACGACCTGCAGCACCGGCTGTTCGACGTCGTCAGAGCGAGGGCGCTGAACTGGACGATTCGCGTCCTGTGGCACCGGGATGAGGCCACCCAGTCGCACCGCAGCGGTCTGAGCCGTCCGGACGTTGTGGTGGTCCTGCTCTCCGAGCGCAGCGCCATAGACCCCGGCTGCAAGCGCGAGATCAGGGCGGCCTTGACCGGCGCCATCGATCTGATCGGTTTCCGGACCGATGGGATCGAGGTACCGCACGAAGACCTGCGCGGGGCGCCGGTGCTCGACTGCGGAGACGAGGGCTTTGCCGATCTCATTGGCCGGATCACCGAGATCTCGATGCAGGGAAGAGTGGGCCGGTCGCTCGAGGAGAAGCTGTCCCGGACCGAAGCGGAGGAGCAACGGGCGGACGGCGCGCAACGGCGAAGACTCGCGATTCACAACCGTGAGCAGCGGGTGCGGCTCGAGGACGAACTTCGCCGCCGGGGCTCCGCCGGCCGCCGTCCTGACGCGGCCGGGCCCGCAGACCTCACCGAGGAGACCGTCTCGGACGACCGCGTCCGGCTGGTCAACCAGGCGCCATCCGTCCCGGCGGCCGAGTTCCACGATCGGGTGTCCGAGAAGCACCGGGTAGAGGAGGCAATAGCCGACGCCTCGACCCGGGTGGTCGTGGTCCACGGGGCCGCCGGCGTGGGCAAGACGGCGTTCGCGGCGGAGCTCCGGCGCCGGCTCGCCGCGCGGGAGGCGGAGGCCGAGGCGGATGCCGTGGTCTACCTCTCGGCCGACGGATACCGACCCATCAACGTGGCCACCGTGCTCGCCGACCTGGCCCGGACACTTCCGGAGAGTTCGGGCCGGGCACGACTCGAGGAGCGTCTAAACGACCCGGTCGAGTGGCGCGAGAAGCTGACCGAGGTGCTACTAGCACTTCGGAACACCACGGTCGTGGTGATCCTCGATGCCGCGGAACACCTGCTCGACGACGGTGCCTTCCGAGACCGGGAGCTGGGCGCGCTGGTCATGGAGCTGGCCGGTCGCCCTGGACACACGACGACGCTGGTCCTGACGGTCGCGGGCGGACCGCCGCAGCAGCTCCGCCGCGACCTACCAGCCAATGTTCGGTTCGTCCCGATGAATCCACTGCCGTTCGACGACGCCATCGCCCTGCTGATCGCGCTCGACCGTGGGGCGGCGCTCGCCCTGTACCGGATGGAGCCGGTCGACCGGCAGCGTGCGTACACGCTGAGTCAAGGAAATCCGCGCATACTTGAGTTGCTGGTCGGCGTGCTGCGACAGGAGCCGGACACACCGGTGCCCCGTCTTCTCGACGAACTGGAGCGGGTGCCTCTGCCGGATGTCGAGGCGACGCTCCTCGAGGCGACCTTCAGCAACCTCGACCGCACGCAGCAGCGGGTCGTGCAGGCCCTCGCGGTCTACGGGCGGCCGGTCCCGCCGGAGGCGATCGACTTTCTGCTGGCAGACCTGGTGCCAGGGGTCGACAGCGCCCCGATCCTCCGGGGCCTGCACGAACGGCGCGTCACCCACCACGACCACGGGCACTACTTCCTGCCGCCCGCGGAGAGCGACCGAGTCGTCCGCGGCTTGGAACGTGGCGATCTCGACGACCACCGCCGGGTACCTCTGCCCTTCACCCGCTTTGCGATGTGGCATCACGCGGCGAGGTACTTCGAGGAACGCCCAGTGGTCCGGGTCCGAAGTCTGCTCGATCTGCGGCCCGCATTCAGCGAGATCGACCTTCGTATCCGCGCCTGGGACTGCCGTCGCGCGTACCAGGTCATGAACACCATCGAGGACTACCACCTGCGCCACTGGGGACAGAGCAACGCACTGCTTGAATGGCGACGTGCGGTCCGAGGCCGCATCGGGGATGATACCGAGGAAGCGAACAACCGCCGCCGCATCGTCGCGGCACTGCAACAGCAAGAACGCATCGACGACGCCCTCGTCGACCTAGCGGAGGCCCGCCAGAAATGCTCCTGGTTCGGCGCGCCCGGGGCCCGGCTCATGCTCGACATCCAGCTGGCGACCGTCCGCTTCGAAGCCGGCGAGTTCAGCCGCGCCGCGCGACTCTTTCGCCGGCAGGTCTGGCAATGCCGCATGCTGGGCAGAAGCCGCGAGCTGGTGATCGTCCGCGCCGACCTGGCGCTCTGCCTGGCTCGGACTGGCCACCACGCCCAGGCCCTGCGCGCCTTCAGCACGGCACTGGCGAACGCTCGCGCGCTGCCGGACACCGTGGAGCGCGACCGGATCCTCCCGTTGCTTCTCGTTGACTATGCCTGGGCCCTCGGACAGATCGGTGAGCCACGATCGGCGTTGGCCCTGCTGCGGGAAGGTGCCATCATCGCGTCCGGAGCGGCTACCGAGGACGAGGTCGCCCTGGGGCTGTGCTTCAACGGCGAGGCTGCCGTTCAAATTGACTCGGGTGCGGCCAGCGAGGCCGTCGAACCGGCCCGGCGTGCCGCCGAACTGGGAGTGCGCACCCGCGATCCGCGTCTAATCCGACAGGCCAACCTCAACCTGGGCCTGGCGTACCTGCGCCTCGGTGGCCGGGACGACGAGGCGCTCGCCGCCGCGGAGGTCAGCGCGAGGCTGGACAGCGGGGATCGTGCGGTTGGGGCGAACGGCCTACTCGGGATCGCCGCGTTCCGCCAGCGGATGCGAGACCGGGCGCGGCTGGCGTTCCTCACCTCGCGGGACGGCGCCAGCGAGCGCATCGGTCGAGAATCCGGCGACTATCTCGCCTGGGAGGCCAAAGGACTGGCCTCCTTCGGCCTCGCCCTGATCGAGGAATCACAGCGGCGCAGACGCCTCACCGAGGCAGGGGAAGCCTTTGAGCAGGCCCGCCAGATCACCTCGGCGCTGGGTGCCGTTAATCGCAGCACCGCCCTGCTCAGTTCCTTTGGCGAGCGGGCCGATGACGATTTGGTCGCCGCGATGACAGCGGTGGCCCGGGGGTCCGCGTCACGCTTCTCTTACTAGATCTTGAACACCGACCGTACCGACACGTTGCTTACGGTCCCGTCGGCCCAGCGGACCCGGAGTCGGCGCAAGCCAGCCCGGTTGACGTGCACGACCTCGCCCGTAGACTCCTGACCTGGCCGGGGCTGTCGCCGTCGGACCCAGTCACCGCGCCGCCATCCCTTCCGATTCGAGGGAGCGTCGCCCGGGCCAATGGATCGGTAATTTTCATTGACCACAGTCATCACTCCTCAGTTGCGTGCAAAGGCGCAAAAGACCGCTGCGCGGAGCTAGTTGTCCGCCAGCGCGAATAGATGGTCCGGCACGGTTGTGGAATAGCGACGCCGAGGTATGTGCACTCGAAGTTACGATGCCAACACACCGCGCGTCTATGACGTCCTTGATGGCGGTGGAGTGCCTTCCATGGCGGTATCCTGCCGCGGCCACGCCGCGTCGGCGCCAACTTCGGACCCCCGTCCATACCGGCAGGGCCGTTGCGCTCTCAGAGCATGACGGACTGGCCAGGTTTTTCATGGAGTGAATGGCCTCTATAGAGGTGATTGAAGCGAATAAAGCCTGCAGGTGATCATGGGAGTTTTGGCGCTGCACAGCCACCAAGGACTACACCCGCCGATGGCATCATCTCTGATGTCCGCACTCACCGTGACAGCCCCAGACCCGAGACACCCCCGGCCCCGCCACCTACGGCGACCGCCGAACCCTCCTCGACGCCGTGAGCCTGGTCCCGGCTGCACGGAATCCTCGCGGGTCCGGTATCAACCAACGCGCTGACCGTAGGTCAGACGATCTCCTAGGCCGCGACTAGCATCTATCCGAACATGCAATGACCCTGTCCGCACCGGCGAAGGGCGGTAGGAATACCTTGTCACGTCGTATTCGGATCGCCGTATCCGATCCGCTCCCCATGTTCGGCCGGGGAATCGCCGAGGTAATGCGCGACACCGACCACGACGTCGAATTCCCCAGCGATCTATTAACCTGGGGCGGGCATGCCGGACCGCATCTCATCTCGCTAACCCTGCTCGGCCCGTCGGATTGGACACTACTCGCGGCGCTGCGGGACAGTCGACCTCAAACCTCGGTGATTGCCGTCATCGAGAACAGCGACGTGGACCATTGTGTGCGGGCACTGACCTCCGGTGCCGTGGGCGTAATGGCGCGGGAGTCCGACGCTGGTACGGTGCGTAACGTCCTGTCGGCAGCCGCCTCAGGCCGCAGCCTCCTTCCGGCCGACGTGGTCCGGGCTCTGACGTCGCTGCCCCGATCGCTGCAAGTCGGACATATCCCGACGGAGACCGAGATCTCGTGGGTACGCCTACTCGCCCAGGGCTTCACGGTCGCACGGCTAGCCGCGCACGCGGGTTACTCCGAGCGGACGATGTTCCGCGTCCTGCGCGCCATCTATGAGCGATGGGGTGTCGCCAACCGCACCGAGGCAATCGTCCACGCACGCGGAAACGGCTGGATCTGAGCTGTCAACGCTGAGGTGTGATCAGGCTGCCTCGTAGGCCCACCACCAGGTGGGTGCAGTCGTGACGCGGTGCCGCCTGGTCATCGCGCGGTTTGACGTGAGTCTTGGCGGTCAGCGGGCTGATCGCCATGTTTGCGACGATTTATCGTTGTCCAGCCCGCGAGCCGTCAGCGCCTCGCCGCGGGCGACGACGGTGACGGCGTGCAGCACGTCGGCCGAGGCGACGTACCAGAGCAGGAACCCCGCTAGTACCGCCCCGCAGCGCTCGGGCCAACAACATGCGGGTGGTTCGTGCAAGGTTCATTCCACGCGCATGGATCACAGGTCAACATGTTGTGGGCCGGAGGTACCACCATGCGAACCGCACCGCGACGATCGCCGGTGACCCGCTACCGCTGAGTTTGCCCAGCTCACGGGTGCCGGGCGATGCCCGAGACTCCGGTGCATCTCGCCGATGCTATTCGTTTCGATAGTCGAGGTACCTTTGATCGCCACCGCGATAGTCGGCTGGCGACGCCGCGGCCATAGAGGCGGCGATCGCACAGGCGAAGACCGTCACACCGATCGCCACGGCAGCGGCAGCCTCGCGTCGAGCAAGGCTCCGCAGCTTGGTGTGCGCCAGTAGGACCGCCCCACCTGCCATACTGAGGAGCGCCGCGCCGACCCCGAGTTGGTAGAGCATCGGCTGAAGAGGCGTCGCGGCCAGGAACGATGTCATCGACAAGCCAACCGCAGCCGCAGAGAGCAGCGCCAAACCACACAACCAGCGCGGAACGCGGCTGACATCGGTTCTGCCCAGTGAGCCTGACGAAACGTTACCGTGGTTGGGCATACCAACACCATACATAGACGTACGCCAGCCACCGCGCCGACTTCACCTCCACCGACCTTCGGCCGGGCATTCACAGCCTTCTCAACAAGACGTGACGCCTCACGCTCCTGCCGCGGACGGCTGAACCCGGCAGGACGGCTGCGCGGCTGCCTAGGGCGAAGACCTATTCCCACTACCGACTCCTGCTCTTCCTGCTCACCGAGGATGGCGTACGGCAGGTCGACCTTGAGCTGGACTTCCGACGCGCTGACCATCGCGACACGCAGCGACTCAACTACCGATTCCACGCGATCTCCGCCGTCCGGATCGATGGATTGGCTCTGCGCAAGCCGACGTTCCACCTCACGCTGAACAGCGGCGAGAAGATGACGGTCCAGGTGACCGGGACGGACACCAAACCGACCGAACCCAACGAGGACCCGAGCTCCATCACTGACCTGACCGTCGACGCTTCGGGCCTCCACCAGACCCTGCACGTGCTGGAGGGGGTCGCCGCAGAAGGCAAGGACTGGGTGAGACTCCGCCGGGAGCAGGCCGATAACCGGCTCGCCGAACTGTCCCGCCGCACCAGCGGGCTGCTGGACTGAGGGCACCGGATTCCGCCCGGCCTCTTGGCCGAATTTCCGCCTTCCGGTCGTGGGCCTTCAGGAGGCAGACCGGATCGGGAGGAAATTGGGAGCGCGTACTGATCTTCGCTGGCCATACTGGTGCCCATGAAGCTTGCTGAGGCCTTGGCGCTGCGCGCGGATGCGGCGCGGCGCGCCGAACAACTCCGTGCCCGCATCACGGCCAGCGCCCGCTATCAGGAGGGTGAGGCGCCGGCTGAGGATGCCTCGGCTCTCCTCGCGGAGGCGGGCGACGCACTCGGTGAGCTGGAGTCGCTTATCCGGCGGATCAATCGCACCAACGCGGCCACGGCCGTGGACGAGGCGGGCACGCTCACGGACGCGCTCGCGCGTCGCGACGTGCTCCGTCTGCGGCACAGCGTGGTCACGTCCGCGGCGGACGCCGCCGCGGGTGAGGGTCAGCGTGGGTATCGGCAGCTGCGGTCGGAGTTGAAGATGATTCCGGCGCTGCCGGTGGCCGAGCTGCGCCGGCAGGCGGATGGCCTCGCCCGGCAGCTTCGCGAGGTGGACACGCTGAGCCAGCGGACGAACTGGGAGGTCGAGCTGCTGGACTGAAGGGTTGCGGAGCAGGTAGCCGACGTGGAGGCGTGCACGAACCCGCGAGCCGGCGGGTAATCCGGCTCACTCCTGGCGCGCCGAGGGCAGGCGCAGGGGTTCGATTCCCCGGCACACATCGCACGCCCAGCACAGCACACAGGTGACGGCGCACAGGGCACGGCACACCACCGGGTGCAGATCCACGACGGCGAGGGTGGGACAGGGGACTTCCGCAACCTCCTACAACAAGGTCCCGCCGATTCTGGCCGCCGTCGCTCACGCGCGACCGGGCGACGGAGGACACACCCAGGCATCCACTACGGCGCGGCTACCGGGTAACCGATCGCGACGAGGTCCTTGTGCGCCATGGCGACAGTGAGTTGGGGGTTCAGGGCGCGAACCACCGCGTCGGTGAGGGGCCGGTGCTCGACGACGTGCGCGACCGCCGCCCGGTCCACCTCGATCTCGTAGTAGTCGCCGCAGAACTCGACGAACCGGTCCACGATGTCGTCGAGCAGGATGTCGAGCATGCCGGAGCCGTCCGGCCCGACGTCGTACGGCCCGAGCAGCGGCGGGAAGTCGATGCCCTTCCCGGCGCGCCAGCAGTTGTCCCCGTTCAATCTCCACAGCACAGCGGTGGCGAAGAACTGCCCCGTCTCGTCGCAGAACGCAGGTTCGGTCACCTGCGGGTGCAACGCCTCGGGGAGGCCGTCGAGCAGGCCCGGCCACAACTCGTGGTCTGCGTCGCCATAGGGCGACATCGCCGACTCATGATCGAACACCCGGATGAACGCACCCTGGCTCGTGAACACGATGGTCCACTCGTCGCCGCTGCCGTTGCTCATCGACGCCGCCTCGTCTGGGCCCCAGCGAGCGGTGTAGCCGTAGTAGGGCGCCCCGCCGTCGATGATGCGTTCCAGGACGGCGAGCGCCTTGCAACGCTTCCGCAGCTCGTCGATAGCGGGCAGGCGGGCGGCGATGTCGTACGCGGTCACCGCGCGAGCCTACGGGTGACGGAGACGTCGTCAGGCATGCAGGGAGTCGTCGTGACTCAGTCTTCGTCAGTAGCCAGCACCGCGACCATGACGCCGCCGCCCTTGCCGATCACGAAGGCGTCCATGACGTGTCGGGTGACCGGTTCCCATGAGACCAGGTCGGTGTTCGTCCACCAACGGGTTCCATGGCCGAGCAGCTTCACCAGCGCCCGGAGCACATCACGAGCGCGCTCCTCCGAGTATCGCCCCCGCGTCCCGTAGGCGAGTGTGCGTGAGGCCAGTCTGATCAGTAGGGCGGAGGCGACGTCCTGGCTTGCCTCTTTCATCCGCGCGGACAGCTGCGCCGCCTCCTGCGGGGCCTGCGGCGGGGCTCCGGTTGGACCGCCAGCATCCAGAACGGCAGCGCCGGTCAGGAACGCGAACGCATCGGGGAAGGGGTCGCTGGTGTTGGTGAATCGGATCACGGTCCATAGCTGGCCGTTGCCGTACGGGCCCGGCAGCCCGGCCAGAAGCTGCCGGATCCGTACGAGCCGCTCGGTGGCATCCACCGCCGATCACTCGGCCTGCTCGACCGGGCGGAACTCGTGGACCACCTCGATGAGCCCGACGATGTGCCGGTTGAACTCGTCGAGTTCCTCGGCCGGCACCCACAGCTCAAGGATGTCGCGGCCGCCGAACTGCCGGACTGGGTAGCGGGCGGCGAACTCCTGGTCGACGTGGAACCGGGTGACGTAGCCGACGCCGGAGGCGGGGACGTTCCAGTCCCGGGCGATCATGATCGCGTACTGCTCGTTGAGGACGGGATAGAAGATCGGCTGGTCAGGCAGCCGCGCCGGCCAAGCCTTCCAACCAGACGCGCGGACGAGCTCAAGCTCCTGCTGACCGGTCGGCCGCCACAGCGTCATCGTCTCCGTCACCACAGCTCTCCTTCTCCGACCGAGGTACGGTACCGGCAGTCGCGAAACGCGCTGGTCCCGCACCGCGCGGGTCTGGCAGCCTGCTGGTCATGCCCGAGACGAATCCCCTGCCGTGCAGCCTGCCCGAGCTGCAGGCGCTCGTCGCTGCGAAAATGCGCCTCAAGTACCTGTTCTTCTGGGGCCATCGGCCCCAACCCGACGGCAGCATCGGACCGGGTTGCCTGAGCCAGTGGTGGCCGGCCCCGTTCGTCGTGGACGGCATCCGATACGCCACCCGCCGAGCACTACATGATGGTCGGCAAGGCGCGCCTGTTCGGCGACGAGGCGATCGCCGAGCAGATACTGGCCGCGTCGCACCCGGGCGCGGTCAAGACCCTGGGCCGGCAGGTACGCGGCTTCGACCAGGCACTGTGGGAGGCGCACCGCTTCGACCTGGTCGTCGCCGCCAACGTGGCGAAGTTCAGCCAGCACCCCGACCTCGGCCAGCACCTGTCGCACACGCGTAACCGCGTGCTGGTGGAAGCCAGCCCGGTGGACCGCGTCTGGGGTATCGGCCTGGCCGCCACCGACCCACGTGTGCATGATCCCGCCCAGTGGCGCGGTGAGAACCTCCTCGGGTTCGCACTGATGCGCGCCCGCGCACACCTCGATGCAGGATGACCTCAAGATCCACGGCGGCTTCACCGCTCTCGTCAGCGGTAGCAGCCTGAATCGTCCCCGCTGCAGTCAGCTCAGCCCGGCCCGGTCGAGCCGATGCAGCAGGCTCGGCTTACGCGCATGCCGCTCCCGCAACAGCCGCATCCGCTGCCGAAACGCCTCGGCGTCGCCGTCCCGATCGGCCAGCGCCTTCAGGTCGCACAGCAGGACGACGGCGGCGTCGTACTCCTTCGGTCGTTTCGTCTCGATCATCGCGTCCACCCGCTGCCACTCCTGCTCCTGCCGGCC
Organism: Micromonospora sp. ATLC16; assembly: GCF_057196645.1. Lineage (NCBI taxonomy): Bacteria > Bacillati > Actinomycetota > Actinomycetes > Micromonosporales > Micromonosporaceae > Micromonospora > Micromonospora sp. ATLC16. The sequence goes on along the minus strand of NZ_JBXUOW010000001.1, from coordinate 43,612 downwards.
CGCGAGCACGTTCAGCCGCTGCTCACGGGCAGCGGCAGCCGCCCGCTCCCGACGCTCCCGCTCGGCCGCCTCACGCTGCTGGGCGAGCTGCTGCCGCCGTGACCAGCGTTCCTCAGCGGAGGCCAACAGCTCCCCGACCGTACGGCCGGTCCGAACGCCCTCGTTCGGGCCCGTGCCATGGAAACGGGCCAGCAGTTCCGAGCGCAGGTGCGCGTCGCCGCGCATCAGCCGTACGACAATGTCGTTCTTTTCCGCCTCGGGCAGCGCCGTCACCCACCGGGACAACGCCGCCCCCGACGGCGCCTTCTCTTTCAGCGGAGCGCTCCCCTCCGCCGCCACGGCGAGCAGCTCCGGGTCCAGCCGCAGGAAGTCGGCCAGGGCGCGTTGCGGCCCAGACAGGTCGCCCAGGCCAGGCGGGACGGGCGGTTCCGGCTCGTCGTCCGCGGCCTCGCGGTTCTGTACGCACAGCAGCCACGCCAGGTACAGCAACCGCCGATCCCCGGCGGCCAACTCCGCCCGGCCGGGAAGGATCGCGGCGAGGCGACCGGCCCCGTCGTACTCCTCCTCTTCGTCGCCGTCCTCGTCCTCACTGTGCAGGTCGAGAATCACGTGGGTACGGGTCGACCACGAACAGGCCGACTGTCCGACGCAGTACTCTGCGGCCGTCCCCGGGTCCAGCGCCGCGACCGGCAGCCGCAGCGCGACACGATGGGTGCCCCAGTTCGCCAGGTACAGGAACGCGTCGAAGTACCGCTGCATCCACTCCCGCGGGTCGCCCTTCAGGTCACCCCACTGGTAGTCGTTGACGAAGCTTGACGAGGTGATCCGCGCCCGCGTCGACAACGCCCGCAACTCACGCTGCTGCACCGAGGTCAACGGCCGGTCGACCGCCACGAACTCGTAGTACTGGTACTCACTCACCGATGCTCTCCCTCACCACGAGGATCATCCGTTCAGGTACGCGCCGGCTCACTGCACGCCAGCGAGACTGACTGACGCAGCCCGACGTCGTAAAGCCGTCCCGGGACGGTGCCAGGTGGCGGACGCGCGCATGCGGGAGGATGGGCCGATGTTCGTCCTGCGTGCGACCGCGAAGCTGCGCCAACGCATCGGTTTATCCGCCTCGCACGACGGCGAGGAGTCCACGACGTTGCTCGGTGACTGGTACGCGACGATGTTGCCGTGGCGACCGCAGGTCGCGCTGCTCGTCAACGAGCGCACGTTGTTGCCGGCGCTGATGCCCCTCGCCCCGGCTGCCACCATGCCGGCCCGGGTCGCCGACCAAGTCGGTGACGTGCTCACCGCCCACGGCGTGCCCGATGTGGTTACTCGCGCCGAGGTCGACCAGATGCGCCAGTGGCGGGTCGTGCCGACTGCAAGTCGCAGCATCGTCGGCGTCATGAACGAGTTCGCCTTCCTCGCCGGCACCTGGCGTGACGCTGCCAAGCCGAACCTTGTCGATCTCGCCGTGCGGCTGGCCGCGACGCCCTGTAGCCCGCTCTACCAGCGTCACGTCAGTCCGGATCGCGAGCTGATGGCCATCGTGCAGCACGTCAGCTAAGCCCTACGGCTCAAGCTGCGCCAGGCCGAGATCAGTCGCGCCACGTCGGCGTATCGGTCGTTGGGCGTCGTCTGCGTGGCGCAGGCGACCACCTGGTGTTGCGCGGGGGAGCCGCGCCAGCCGTGTGGGGAGTCCAGGAGGTGCTGGATGGTGCGACCGAGGGTGTAGACGGTGGTGCGCTGGTCGATGACGGCTCCGCGCACGGACTCTTCGGGAGCCATGTATCGCAGGGATCCTGGGAGGCGGTCGGCGTCGAGGACGAATGGGCCCGGCCGGTACTCGTCCAGGTCGATGAGCCGCATCCGCTTGGCGGTGAAGTCGTAGAGGAAGCAGCCGTCGTACAGGTCGACGGCGACGTAGCCCGCTGCCGCGACGGTCAGGTGCGCGTCGAGGATCGTGTCGATGGCCGCCTCGACCTCGGGCAGGGGTAGTTGCTGGAACTGCACCAGCGCCGAGCGGTCCGAGCCGCGTGTGGTGGCGTGATTGAGGACCCGGCCGTCGTGCCACGGGTACACCAGCTTCGGCCCGTCGAGAACGTGCTCCGGGCGGACGATCGCCGGGTGTCGGACGGAGGCGTGGAACTGGACAGCTCGCCGAAGCGAACCGCGCGCTGCCGCAGTGGTAGCTGTCTTGACGAACCAGCGGCGCCCGTACGCCTCGACGCCGTAGGAGACGCACCCCGAGCCTTGGGCGTCGAAGACCGCGAACGCGGACGCCAGCGATAGCTCCAGCACGCCGGTGAGCCTATGCGCCTCCGCCGAGGGCAGCGCCGCGGAACTCTGCGTCTCCCATCGGTGGCGTGATGTGGCGGCCTGCCGCGCGACACCCCCCGCCCAGGTGGGTGCAGCGTCCGGCCGTGCGGTGGGGGAGTGCGTTGTCGGCACTGGCCTCGTATGGGCCGGGATTCAGTGGGCGACCATGCCTCTGACTCCGTAGGTGTCCCACCACGAGGGCCGGTGTTCGCGTAGTTCTCCCGCGACTCTCGTCAGCAGGAGCCAGTTGCCGTTGAGCACGAGCGCGGCGTCCTCGTGCCGGCTGGCGAGAATCCGGCCGACGGCCGACACCATGGTGGGGACCACGTCCTCGGGTGGATCGTTCTTTCGCAGGTCGAAGGCGATGTTGGTGTACGGGTCGGGTTCCCATTCCCATTGGGTGCCGTCATCGTCTTCGGCGTCGAAGTAGCCGTTGCTGCCTGCGTAGATGGTGACCGTGTAGCCGAGTTCCTCTCGGAGGTCGGCGCTGAGGAGCCGGGGGTAGCCGGGCCGTATCGACTCCTCGGCGCCGTGCGGGGCGACGAGGCGAGCGAGGTCCTCCAGCGGGATGTCGCCGGCCAGGGTCAGTCGGTACTCGATGCCCACGTGCTGCCTGCCTTCTCAGTCTCGTCGGACGATCTGAATGATCGCACCGCTTCGGGTCACCGCTGCCAGTTCCTTGAGCTGCGGGACCGGCCAGTCGTCGAACTGCTTCTGCAGGGCAGTGATGTCGCCGCGCCAGTCCTGCAGGTTCAGCACCACCCGCTGGGTCTGCTGCCTGGCCACCTTCTGCGATACCTCCGTCCACACCCCGCGTACCGCCTTGCCGGGGGTGGGCGCGTAGCAGTCGAAGACGTGGCCCTCGATGAGGTAGTCGGGTTCCTTGTCGGGCTTGCCCACGTCGCCGGTGCTCTGGCGTGCGTCGGCGATCTCCCGCCGTGTCGGGTTCTGGTGTACGCGGTAGCCGTCGTGGGCGAGGGTGTCGGCGCACTCGTTCTCCAACTCCAGCGAGCGCCGTACCGCGTCGTCCTCCCGGGGTGGGATTCTGGTTCGTGGTCCGGTCGGCGAGCCGCCCGGAACGCCCGTGGGCGGCCTACTCCAAGGGGCAAAAGCCGATCCGGGTAGGTCGGAGGCTTCCTTGGCGAGTGTGGTTGCGGCTGTACTGCCGTGGGTGTCGGGGGAAGGGCTGGCCGGCGAGGGACCGCCAGCCCCCGTCAGTTTCCCGCTGATCCCAGCTGTCTTGCTTCGGCTGCTGCCGCGTCGACGAACTGCCGGGCGGTGCCGGTACGTTGAACGATGAGCACCACGACCTGCTTGACGCCGTCCAAGGCTTGTAGCAGGGGTCCCGGCTGCCCGCCGAGTAGGACGGCTGTAACGAGTTGCTGTGCCTCGCCGACCTGACTGATCACTGCGGTCGCCGCGTCGCGGGCGCCGTCCACCGCGCTCTGCACCGGTGCGAGCCCGGCGATTGTCTCCTGCGGTGTGCCCTGGCGGGGCACCGCCGCGGTGGCCTGCGCCGCCTCCCCGATCGACGCCGAGAGGCGGCCCAGACCAGCCTGGATCTCACCGATCGCGCCATGGACCCGGACCATGCCGGCAGCCACCGCGGCGAAGCCGGCACCTGCGGCACGAACCCCGACCTCCTGCGCCTGGGTACCGGCTGCGGCGGTGAGGCCGCGCGCTCTGTCGACGCCGGCTGTCAGGGCACGCAACTCAGCGTCAACCTTCTCGATGTTCGACATGGGGCTGCTCTCCACCCGTTCGGCGCCGGTTTACTTTCAGCTGCACTCCGGCGAATACAGGCCACCGTCTAGGAACCCTGTCTCCGTCGGTCCCCAGCAGGTTCGCACTTCGACGATCACCGTCAGTTCTCGATGCCAATGTTCCGAAGGCGTTGAGGCAGCTCAACGAGGTTGTCGATGCGAAGGTGCGCCTGCTCTACCTCGGAGCGAGTGGCGTAGAAGTAGCCCCACGGTCCGCGGCGGATGAAGACGGTCGTCAGGCCGGCGTCCAGCGCGGGAAGAATGTCGTTGTCGAGGCGGTCGCCGACGTACGCGATCTCCTCCGGCGCGCACCCCGCCGACTCGACCAGCTTGACGAAGAACTCAGGGGTCGGCTTCTCCGCGCCCCAGTCGTCCGACGTCGCGATCAGGTCCACACCCAGGTTCAGCTCATGCAGCAGCCGGCCGGCGCGAGCGGTCTGGTTACCCGCCACACCGACGAAGTAGCCGTCGGCCTTCAGCGCGGCGAGGCAGTCCCGGACGTCAGGGTAGAGGTCGCGGCCGTTGAAGTGCTCCGCAAGTCCGGCTTCGGCCCGGCGTTGCCGCTCGAGTGCGAGGTCGAATCCGGGCTGGAAGTGCTGAAAGACCTCCCGATAGTCCCGCCCCTGCGCGATGACCTGCCCGAACACCGCAGAGAACGTGTGCCGGGGAACGCCGAGCCAGTCCGCCCAGGTGCCGTACTCGGTGGACTCGTTGATCAGCGTCTCGCCCACGTCGAAGTAGACAGCGCGGATTCGCCGTGCGGAAGAGGTCTGGACGGTCATGCGGTCAACGCACCCAATCGCTCGTCAAGGTCAGCAACGACGGTGGCATCGTCCCACGGCCTCAGCCGGGTACGGAACTCCTGAAGGCGGGTGCTCGCGGTTGCGTAGCCGGCCATCGCCAGCGTCGCGGCGGCGTCTCCAGCGAGGTCACATGCCTGGTCGAGCTGCGGGTGATCGCCGAGATACGAGCTAGCGATGTCGATGAGGAACACCGCCTTCTGCTTGACCGCCACGGGACCGAGTCCACGTAGCGCCGCCGCGAGGGCGGATCGGGCCTCCTCGGGGCGACCGAGCTGAAGGAATGCCCGACCGCGGAATCCGTCGAGACGGTCCGCCGAGTAGTAGTCGAACCACACTGGCGGTGCCGCGTCTGCGGGGCGGGAAAGGCGTACGGCTGCTTGGTCGAGAGCACGTAGCGTGCCGGCAGCGTTCGCTGTGCCCAGCACCTCGGACTCCACCGCCGCGATCCACGACTGGACCACCGGCACGCCACTTCGTCGGGCGTGATCAGCAGCGCCAGCGAGATAGCTGATGGCCGCTGAGGTGTTGTGCTCGGCCGCCGGCACGAACGCGAGATGGCCGAGCGCGGCTGCGGCGAGGAGGTCGTCGCCCACCTGCATGGCCGCTTCGTGGGCGAGCCCGAAGTAGCCCCGCGCGTCGGCCGGTCGCTGCAGGTCGAAGAACGTCAGCCGGCCGGCCAGCGTGGCGACTTCGCTGCGGGTGCGTAGGACTCGGCGCTTGAGTCCTCCGTCGGGCAGTTGCCGCATGACGTCGACCGCGGTGTCAAGGTGATCGCGTGCAAGGCTGAGCAGATCGCCAGGTTTCCCAGACCCGTGGTACAGGTGCCGGTATATCTCCGCATTGCGTTCGAGTCGGCTCACTTGAAGCTCCGGAACCAATTCAGCCTGATCGACGAAAGCGAGCGGGGAAACCGCCATCGCCTTAATCGCAGTCCGCCGGCGCATTTCATCCTCCTGGTTCCCAGGTCGGGTCAGGGCCGCTGATACCCGACCGTATGTCTTCACGAGCAGGCCGTCCACGCCGAGTGCCCGGTCGCACACCTCGGCGAGCTCCATCGAACCTGGCTTCTCGCCTCGCTCAACCTGCCCCAGGTACGTGAAGTCATAGCTGGTCAGTACCTGCAACTTCCGGAGCGACAAGCGTCGCTCCTGACGAAGCCTGCGCAGCACCTGCCCGAAAGTCTCACCGTTCACCCGGTCCCCCTGACCAGTGCCCAGGTGTAGGCCACCGTGGGCCTACGCCCTGTGGCTTCCGACGCACACACCGTACCGACCAAGCTCGATGTGTACAGCAACCGCATCGACGGCGGCGATACCCAAGCCGGCACCGAGGCGGGTGCCGGAGAGCACGCGCGCTTCCCCCGGCCCGCGAGCTGAACCCGCCCGCCTCGGTGCCTCTCATTCCAAGGGAGGGCACATGCACGGCGCGAACACCCAGAGGTACAGGCCGATCGAGGTTCACGAAGACTTCCGGCCACGGCCCGTCCTGGTGCTGGACGTCTGCGGGGTTCTGTTGGCGGAGCCGATGGCACCTCTCTTTCGAGTTGTCTCTCAGGAGGCCGGAACCTCTTCCGACCGGGTCGCAGCGATCTTCCGCCACTACTTCCGGGACGCGTTGTGGTCTGGGCTGCTCGACGAGTCCGCGTTCTGGCCTGCGTTCGCAGCGGCGTGCGGTCTCGGGCAGCCATCGCCAGCCTGGCGGTCGGTGCTGCGGTCGACGATGAGGCCGCTACCGGCCGTCTCCCGGCTACGCAATTGGTCGAGGGGGGCGCAGATCTGGCTGTTGTCCAACCATCGCCACGAATGGTTGGTGCCCGCACTGCAGACGGCCGGCCTGCATCGGCAAACCCATCGGATCTTTATCTCCAGCCAGACCGGCGCGGTCAAGCCGAATCCCTCCGCCTACGTCCAGGTTCTTGAACAGGCGTCACCCGGTGACAATCTCCTGTACGTCGATGACAAGGAGGCCAACGTCGAAGCGTTCAGGAGCCTGGGGGTCGACGGCTTCCAGGCCGACACGACCGGCTCCTGGACCGCCGCCGTCGATGGTTGGCTTGCCGCATCAACGCGGAGGACCTGGTGAGCGGCCCCTACCGTGACATCGCCGCCCAGAGCTTCCTCGACGAGATCCCTCGACTCATCGACACCTTGAGCGTGGCGACGGAGTGCATCCCGGCTGGGGACCGGGTCTGGGTCTTCTACGGCAGCCGAATCACCGGCACGGCAACCGCAGCCAGTGACTTCGACGTGATGATGCTCCATCGCGAGGACGAGGTTCCACCGACCCGCGTTGGCACCACCTATCGCGACGCTCCGGTGACCGTCTACTCGCTGCCTTGGTCGGCCCTGTACCGCGACGGGCTGGACCGCGCGTACGGCGGCTACTTCGCGCTAAAGATGTTCAGCCCGTTCATCTGCACACCGGCCGGCGAGGCCTCGGAGCTGTTGACGAGCGTGGCGCGGTTCTTGGCTCCGCTGGCCGCTGAAGTGGCCGGCCGACTCGACGCGATCACCAGAACTCGCCACCAGATCCTCGCCGACTCCTACCTGGCGTTCCTCGACATCTATCCAGACTTCGACAGCTACGTGGCCCGAGTCCTGGAGGCACCGGTGCTGGCATCGCCGTTGTGGCGACGGCAAGCGCAGGTGATCGTGGACGCCTATCAGCAGGCGCAGATGATCGATCGCACGGTGGACGGCCGTTACGCCTACTCCCGGCAGGCGGCGATCGGGGACCTTCGGCACGAGCGAGCCATCACGGCTGCCCGGTTCTGGGCGTTCGGCGCGGTCTGCCACGACAGCGACGTCCGTTTCCCCGACCTCTACCGCGACAAGGCCCGCCAGCGCACGACCGTCGGGCAGCGGCAGCGAGTCTACGAGTCGCTGCAACGGATCTCGCGTGGGCGAGCCGGCCGATGAGCGCCTTGCTCGCCGAGTGGCACGCGGCCCGCAATAGCCTCGTAGCGGACGAGCACGCCAACAGGGCACGCCGTTTCGGGCTCCAACTGCTCGGTCCCGACTCCGAGGGCCTACCGCCGGTGATCGACAACCTGGCGGGCCGGACCATCTGGGCCTGGCAGCCTGCGAGCCCAGCACTGGCCGCGACTGGTGACGATTGTGGGGACGTGCGCGTCGGTGTTGCCGGAAGTCGGCTGCACCTCGGCCATCTCAGTCTCGCGCGGGACGTCGCATGGCTGCAGGAAAAGGGCCACTCCGTGTCCTTCATGAGCCGCCAAAACCGCACCACGGCCTCCGCACCGGTTGTCGAGCTCTTGGCAGAACGGGTGAAGCAGTTCGGCGGACGCGCCCTTGATCGCCTCATCGACCTCGACACGGCCGAGGTCCGGGCCTTCGAGGACGATGTGTTGTCCGCGCTGGTGTTGCGCCGGATGCGGCAGGTCTATGGCTGGTCCGATGACACCAGACTGAATCTGCTGCGGGACGCGGTGACGATGATGAGCTTCTTCCTGTATGAGCAGAGCGTGGGAGGGTCGATCGCGCTGGTTGACGCCGGTCAGGTGACGCATACGGCGCTGATGAGGACCGTGTCGGATCGCCTCGCGGCACCGACGCCGTACGTTGCCTATCGACGGTTGGTGCCGAACCTGCGGCGTCGTGGTGGCCGGGCCAGCATCAACGATCCGGCCTCCACGATCCTTCTGACCGATAGTCCCGACACCGTCCGGGAAAAGTTCATCGGCGCGGTGACCGGCGGCCGGGCCCGCGCCGAGGAGCAGCGCCAATATGGGGGCAACCCCAACGACTGCCCGACCTTCGAGGTCATCGAACTATTGTCCGCACCTGAGCGGGCGACCGTCGTGGCGCGTCGATGCCGAGCCGGCGAGGTGCTGTGCGGGCAGTGCAAGATCGAGCACCTCGACGAAGTGGTTGCCGGCGTTCGCGGTGACGATCGACAGGTCGCGCTCGCTCGCGTCGGCACGAGTCCCGCCGTACCGACGGCGGTTACCCGGGCCGCTCCCAGCTTGTACCGACCACCGAGCCGGGAACCGGTGGGCCTGGAGGCCGAGATCGCCCGGTACGCCGGGGTGGCGGCGGAACAGGTCGTGGTCGGCCGAGGCACAACCGAGATCCTCGACTGGATCATGCGTGAGCAGGCCTCAGCCGGTGGGGCTGTGCTCGCGACCGCTCCCACCTTCGAGCTCTACGAACAGCTCGCCACCCGAAACGGATTGCGCTACGACGAGGTCGCGTGGGATAGCGGCGCACTCACGCACGACCTGGCGGCGCTGCGAGCCGCGCTGGAGGATGATCACATCGCTGTGTTGGTTGATATCCCCCACACCATCTCCGGCATCTCGGTACCGTTGTCCGACTTGCTGGCCGAGGTCGCGCCTCGACTGCCCAGCGGGGCGAAGCTGATCATTGACAACGTCTACGGTGAGTTCATGGCACATCCCCTCGCGCTGACGCCGCGACTCCTTGAGGAGCGCGATGAGCTGGTGGTGTGCCGTTCGCTGTCCAAGGCACACTGTCTGCTCGGTGCCAGAGTCGGGTACGCGGTCACCAGCGCCGGCTACGCCGACCGGCTGCGTCGACATCGGCTTCCGTACGCCGTCAGCGCGCTGGCCGCCACGGCGGCACGCGCGTCCCTGGGCGACGACAGCAACCTTCGGCGCACCATCGCCTTCAACCGGCGGGCGTACGCGACACTGACCGCCGAACTCGACCGGCTGCGCATCGGGTATGCCGGATCGGACGCGAACTTCCTTCTGATCGATCTCGGGGACCGGCGCGACCAGGTCCTCGCTCTACTCCGGGCCCGGGGGCTGCGGTTCCGTGACGGCTCACGATGGCGACTTCCGACGATGATTCAGGTTCATCTCATCGACGAGGCGACCGTCGCCCCGTTGGTGCGCGCCCTGCGCGACCTTCGTTGACCCGTCACGCCGCGAAAGGCCCCATCGTCATGACCGCTCAGCGGATGCTCACCGGTGACCGCCCCACCGGGAAACTGCACCTTGGCCACTACGTCGGCAGCATCGCCAACCGAGTGAAGCTGCACCGAAAGTACGAGAGCTTCTTCATCATCGCCGACCTGCACATGCTGACCACCAAAAACACCCGCGACGACATCGCGAGGGCCACCCAGAACGCCCGGGACATGGTGGTCGACTCCCTCGCCGCCGGGATCGACCCGGACGCCGCCACCTTCTACCTCCAGTCGGCGATCCAGGAAGTCGGAGACCTCAACACCCTCTTCCAGAACCTGGTCACCGTGCCGCGCCTGGAGCGGGTGCCCTCGCTCAAGGACATGGCCCGTGACGCCGGCAAGGAGGAGATGCCGTACGGGCTGCTCGGCTACCCGGTCCTGCAGGCCGCCGACATCCTCTGCGTCAAGGCCCACGTGGTGCCCGTCGGCAAGGACAACGCCGCGCACGTCGAGGTCACCAGGGAGATTGCCCGCCGTTTCAACCACCTCTACGGCGAGGTCTTCCCCGTCCCCGAGCTGGTCAGTGCCGAGACGCCCACCCTGGTCGGCACCGACGGCCGGGCCAAGATGAGCAAGAGCCTGGGCAACGCCATCGCCCTCTCCGACGAGCCGGCCGAGGTTCGCCGCAAGGTCATGGGCATGTACACCGACCCAAACCGGATCCGCGCGGACGTGCCCGGCACGGTTGAAGGCAACCCGGTGTTCCAATACCACGACGTCTTCAACCCCAACCGGACCGAGGTTGACGACCTCAAGGGCCGCTACCGCGAGGGCAGGGTCGGCGACGTCGAGGTCAAGGAGAAGCTCGCCATCGCGCTGAACGCGTTCCTCGACCCCATGCGCGAGCGACGCGCCCGCTACGAGGCTGACAAGGGCCTGGTCGACGAACTGATCGTGGAGGGCACGGAACGCACCCGACGCGAGGTCCAGCAGACGGTCTTCGAGGCGCGCAAGGCGATGGGCCTCACCGGCGTCTACACACAGCTCCGCCGCAAGGCCGAACGGTCCCGTAAACCCGCAGCCACCACCGCGTAGAAGAGAACCCTCATGAGTCACCACGAAGCCGGCCGGCAGGCCGGCAGCTTCCTGCTGCGAAAAATCAGGTCGGGGACTTCGGGAGCTGAGGTGTTCCTCCTGCGACAACCTGGCGGTGCGACTGTCGCCACGAAGGTCACCCGCAACCCAAGGGTCAGCTCGTCCGTGCAGGCCCAACGGCACGCCCTCATGAAGAAGCACTTCGCTTCGCACACCCCGGCCGTGCTCGGCACCGCAGCCGAGGCCGGCCTTGACGTCATCGTCACGGCGGCGCCCGCCGTGTGGAGCCTTGACGAGGCCATCGACCGCCTCGGACCCACACCGGAGCTTTACGTGGCCTGGCGGGACGTGGTGGCCGCTCTTGTCACGGTGTGGCGGTCAACCGCCCGACCCGGTTTCGATCCCGCCCACGCCACCCGCAGTCACGATCTGCGGTGCAGGCGCGGCCTCCAAGGGCTGGAGGACGCGCTCACCACAGACCTCCAACCACCGTCAGGGTGGTCGAGCCTCGTGATCAACGGAAGTGATTTGGGCTCGTGGGCTCGGGCCTTCGAGCGGCTCCTCGGCGTCGGCAGACCCGACTTCCGGGTCACCTGCCACGGCGACCCGCACGCCGGCAACGTGCTGGTCGCTCATGACGGGACGTGGCACCTCGTGGACTGGGAATGGTCCGGCGAGCACCACGACTGGCGCATGATGGTCAGCCACCTGATCGGCAGTTGGTACGTCCGCGACCTCCTGGACCACGCCTCCGGCACGGTCACAGCGGGACCCGAGGGGCTCGTGCTGGACTACGTCATCGGTGAATCGCCCCGGCTGCGCCGGTTCGGGGATCCGGCGGCCAAAGCGTACCGGCGAATGACGACGCCGACCCGCACAGAGCAGGATCTCAGTGATGTGGCGCGATATGTGGCACTGCTACTGCTCCGGGAGATACCCCGAGCCGTGCTGGCCGGGCGACGTCACCTCATCGCACCACTGCTCGGCGAATGCGTCCGGCTCACTACCGGCGAGCACACACGCCATCCGGCCATACGGCTGCTCACGGCGCCGGTACGGGCGGCGGCGTGATGCAGCTCGGGCTGGCATTGCCGCACTACCCGTTCTCCTTCCCGACACCGCAGCCCTCCGTCGCCCGACGGGCGATCGAGTACGCCACCCTGGTCGAGGACGCGGGATTCCACCAAGTGTGGGTCTCCGACCACTTCTGGGTCGACGTCGCCGCGGCAGGGCAACCAGAGCGACGACAGGAGCCGGCCGAGTGCTGGACCCTGCTGGCCGCGATCGCGGCCACGACCACCCGCATCCGCATCGGCTCGTTGGCAACGCCCATCGGATTCAGGAACCCGTACCTCCTCGCACGCATGGTGACGACCGTGAACGAACTCGCCGCCGGGCGACTCGACGTCGCCCTCGGAGCCGGATGGAACGAGTCGGAACACCGGGCGAATGGCCTGGACTTCCCGCCCGCAGGACAGCGACTGGCATCGCTCGCGGACACGGTCCGCTTCCTTCAGCGGCGAGTGCCGGACGTGCCAGTCTGGGTTGCCGGGAAGCGCCCAAAGCTACTTGAGGTCGCCGCGATCGCGGACGGGTGGAACACCGCATGGGACAGCACGATCGCCGAATACCGGCGCAGGGATGCGACATTGCGGCATGCCTGCCAACGTCACGGGCGTGACCCCGTGGCGGTCCAGCGGTCTCTGGGCCTGACGACGCTCATCGGCCGCGACAACGACGACCTTGAGAGACGATGGCGCATGCTGCAGCGCTGGGCTCCCGGCAACGCACTGGCTGACGTCTCGCTACAGAGCTGGGCACAGTCCCGCCTGGTCGGTACACCGGCGGAAGTTGCTCAGCAGCTCCGCCGATGGGGGGAAGCGGGCGTCGAGCAGGTCATCTGCGCCTTCGGAGCGCCATTCGCCGTGTGTGACAATCAGCAGCTTGAGCTCGCTGCACAAGCTATGGCGATCTTCTCTAGCTCCCAGGGTCCGTAGACGGGCTGGCGGTCGTATCCCGGCTGCGAGGGCCTGGTTTCGCTTTGGTTCTTCTGGCCGGCGGCCAGGCGGGGAGCGGACCGCCATCGGCAGCGATCTAGCACCCGGCGGGCCATCAACCGAGTCGGGGTGATCGGGTAGCCTGATGGCACGACGGGCCGTTAGCTCAATGGCAGAGCTGAGGACTTTTAATCCTTAGGTTCTGGGTTCGAGTCCCAGGCGGCCCACCAGGTTTGGCATTGCGCGAACCGGATCCGGTTCGTTGCCGTCGCCGGTGGACGTAGCGGGTGTCGCCGCGTCCATCGCGACGGGCTCGTCGCGGGGTAGCCGGAACACCGGGATGATCTCGTCGCCGATGATGCGGATCTCGGCGATCAGTTCCTCGATGATGGCTTTGCGCTCGGGTGAGTCGCCGTTGGTGATCACGTGTTCGAGGCGGGCTCGGGTTTCGCGAGGGTGCTGGGTGACGGTGCGACGGGTTCGTCGCTGATGAGGTCGGTGATCTCGTCGCGGCGGACTTTGAGGGCTTCGTTCGGCGTGCCGGTCGGCGTTGGTCTCGCGGTGGTGGGCTCGCGCCTGGTTGATCGGATGCTGCCGCTGCATCGTCAGTCAGCCTGATGGGAAGCCGCCATACAAGAGTATGGTGATCCTATGGCGGTGAAGAAGGTAACGGTGACGCTCCCGGAGGAGCTGGTCGAGGCCCTCGGGTCGGCGGCGCGCGAGGACGGGGTTCCGTTGTCGCGGCTGGTGGCTAGCGCGGCGGAGAGTGAGCTGCGGCGCCGGGTGGGACGGAAGGTCGTCGCGGATTGGCAGGCCGAGCATGGGGCGTTCACGCTCGAGGAGCTTGCGGCAGCTCGGGCGGAGATGGCCGCGGCGGACGCGGAAGCCTTTGATGTCTCCGGGCCGGCGGCGGCGTGAGTATTCCGTACGTGTACGACGCCGGTGTGCTGTTGGCGATCGACGGCAACGATCGGCGGATGTGGGTCATCCACCATCTGGCGCTGGAAGAGGGGCGCCGTGTGCTCATTCCTGCCGTCGTCGTGGCCCAGGGCTGGCGTGATGCCCGTCGTCAGGTCCAGCTCGGGAGATTCCTGCACAGCTGTGAGGTGCTCCCGGTAGGGATGGAGACGGCGAAAACGGCTGGCGTGCTGTGCGGAAAGGCGGGGACCAGGGACATCGTCGACGCCACGGTGGTGACGGTGGCACTGGCGTACGGGGCGATCGTGTTCACCAGCGATCCCGACGACATCACGCACCTGAGCGCGGCGGCCGAGGTCAAGCCGGGATTGGTCGTACGCCGCGTGTGACCTTGGCGGCTCAGGCATCTGCGGCTTTCACGTATCCGAGGCTGCCGCTGGCCCGTGAGCTGGTTAAACGCCCCGGTAGCGCTTCGCCGGTGACCATGATCGGGCGGTTCGCATGGTGCAACGTCCGGCCCACCCGAAACAGCTGCCCACCTATCGGCGTCGACCCGCCGGCCTCCGCGGTGAACCTCGGCCTTAACGGCGTCGGTTTGTGGTTATGCGCGCCAGCTGCTCACCCCAGTCCCCGAGGGGGAGGAGTGTGCCCGGTTGCGGGAGGCACCGAAGTCGGTGAGCGAGTATTCCACCTTGGGCGGCACCTGTCGGTAGACCTCGCGGTGCACGAGTTCGTCGGCCTCCAGCTCGCGTAGCTGCTGGATGAGCATCTTCTCGCTCACCCCCGGCAGCCCTCGACGCAGCTCGGCGAATCGTCGGGGACCGGTGTGCAGTTCCCACGGGATCAGGGCGGGCTTGACGGCTGCGCTTGGAAAGCGGCTGACCGGGTACGGAGCGGGCATGCGGATCGTGGTCGTGGGAGCGAGCGGGAACGTCGGCTCGGCGGTGCTGCGCCGGTTGCGGCGCGAGCGCGACGTGGAGATCGTCGGGGTGGCGCGGCGGTTGCCGCCCGCAGGTGCGGGTGAGCCGTACGACGCGGTGCGGTGGCACTCCTGCGACATCGGCCTGGCCGGCGCGGCGGACGAGCTGACCGGTGCCTTTGCCGGCGCCGATGCGGTGGTGCACCTGGCCTGGCAGATCCAGCCCAGTCACGACCAGCACGTGTTGCGCCGTACCAATGTCGGCGGCAGCCGGGCGGTGGTCGACGCGGTGCTGCGCGCCCGGGTGCCGGCCCTGGTGTACGCCTCGTCGGTCGGCACCTACGCGCCCGGCCCGAAGAACGTGCCGGTCAGCGAGCGCTGGCCGGCCACCGGGGTGCCCGGGTCGTCGTACAGCCGGGACAAGGCGACGGTGGAGGAGATGCTCGACGGGATCGAGCGGAGCCATCCGGCGCTACGGCTGGTCCGGATGCGTCCCGGGTTGATCTTTCAGCGGGATGCCGGCATCGAGATCAGCCGGTACTTCCTCGGCCCGCTGGCACCGGTGCGGCTGCTGCGGTTCGGCCGGCTGCCGCTGGTGCCCACCAACCGGCGGTTGCGGATGCAGGTGGTGCACGCCGACGACGTGGCTGACGCGTACGCCCGAGCGATCATGGGGGACGCCCGCGGCGCCTTCAACGTCGCGGCGGACCCGGTGCTGACTCCCGAGCTGGTGGCCCGGCACTTTCACGGCTGGACGGTGCCGGTGGCCGCCCCGGTGCTGCGGGCCGCCGCGGCGCTCACCTGGCGGGCACGGCTGCAACCGGTCGACGCCGGCTGGGTCGAGCTGGCCCTCAACGCGCCGCTGATGTCCAGCGAGCGGGCCGAGACCGAGCTTGGCTGGCGCCCGAGCGTCGACTCGGTCACCGCCCTGCGGGAACTCTTCACCGGTATGGCCGAGCGCGCCGGAACCGAGAGCCCGCCCCTCGCCATTCCACCCAGCCTCCCCGCCGGCCAGGGCAACCCCTACTGACCCCGCCGACAGGGTCAGCGGATGGTGGAGGCGGTGAAGGTGGGCTTGCCGGAGCCCAGGTAGAAGATGCCGGGGTGGTTCTCGAAGCCGTGGCTGGGGTTTCGGCGCAGGGTCGAGTTCTCGACGCGCAGGGTGCCGGTGCGGTCGTTGCTGACGAAGAAGACGGCCCCACCGCCCTCCCGGGCGTCGTTGTCCTCGACGACCGTGCCGGCGAGACGTACGGAGAACTTGTTGCCGTCGCAGTAGATCGCCCCGCCGCTGCCGCCGCCAGGCGTGCCGGAGCGGGCCGGGTTGGCGCCCTCGCCGACCGCCTCGTTGTCCCGCAGGACGCTGTTGAGGACGACCCAGGACACTCCGATGCTGCTCAACGCGCCGCCGTTGGCGCAGGAACCACCGGTGAACGTGCTGTTGACCACGTACACCGGCTGGTCGTCGTGCTGGTCGAGGACCCGGATCGCGGCACCGCCCAGATCCGGGCCGGAACGGTCGCAGCGGTTGTCGACGAAGCGCGAGTTGACCACCTTGAACCGGCCACCCCGGACGAAGATCGCCCCACCGCCACCGCCGTCGGTGCGCTGGCCGGTGGAATCGCCATCGGCGAAGGTGAGGTTCTGCACGGTCAGCCGCGGGTGATCCTGGTCGTTGCAGTGCGACGTGGTCCAGCCCTGCAACGCGTCGCAGGTGTTCATGTAGAGGATGCGCCGCTTGCCCTGCCCGCTGAGCGTGACCTTGCCGCCGCCGTCGAGCACCACCTGAGGACCGTTGGCGTTGCGTACCTTGGCGGTGGCGGTCATCCGGATGGTCACCGGGTCGGGGCCGCAGTCGAAGGTGATGATCCCGCCGGCCGCCACCGCCCGGATGACGGCGGCGGAGGTGCAGCTGTCGGCGGTGCCGTCGCCGACGGTGCGGGTCGGCTTCGACGTGTCGACCGCCCGCCCGGCCGCCGGAACGGTCACCCGTCCGCCCGGGTTGCCGCTGTTGGGGGCACCCCGGGATGCACGGGTCGGGGTCGGGGTCGGGCTGGCACTGGCAGTCGGCCTGTTGCCCAGCCCGGTCTGAGCCGCCGGGGTGGCCTGCGCGCCCGGCGCCTGTTCCGACACACTCGGTGCCGGCGAGGGGTTACTCACCGGCGCCTGCGCGTCGCGCGGGTCGACGCTCG
Source organism: Micromonospora sp. ATLC16 (assembly GCF_057196645.1). Taxonomy (NCBI): domain Bacteria; kingdom Bacillati; phylum Actinomycetota; class Actinomycetes; order Micromonosporales; family Micromonosporaceae; genus Micromonospora; species Micromonospora sp. ATLC16. Next base: position 26,725 of record NZ_JBXUOW010000001.1, on the reverse strand, counting down.
GTACGGACGGGCTGCACGCGGCGAGGGTGGCGACGGCTAGCCCGAACGCGACCGTGGCGGTGGAGGATCTGAGACGCACCCCGTGATGCTAGGTCCTGTGTCAACGGACCCGGCCCCGCCGTGGACGAAAGGGTCAGGCGATCGGCACGTGGTGCAGGTGCCGCCGTCGACGTAACCGAACGGCGAAGACCGCCGCCACCGTGACGATCAGCAGGACGGTGACCACCAGCCCGTGCAGGACGCCCCGGGTCAGGTAACCGTCGTCGGTGTGGTCCACCGCCCAGGTGCCGATCTCCCGGCTGGACCAGAACGGCGTCAGCTTCGCCCCCGCGTCGGCCGGGTCGAGCAGCATCTGCATCGCCACCACGGTGAGCAGCAGCAGCGTCCCCTCCAACTCGCGGGGCAGCAGGGCGCCGATCAACATGCCGAACGGTGCGGCCACGGCCACGCAGCAGAGCATCGCCACGGCGATGCCGCCGTACCGCAGGTTGTTCGCGTCGATGACGGTGATCAGGAAGAACGGCACCGAAATCGTCAGCCCCAGCGCCCACAGGCCGAGCATCCGGCCGAGGTAGAGATGGTGCGGGCGGTAGCCGGCGAGCCGCAGCCGGGGTTCCAGTTCGCGGGCCGCGCTGGTGGCGAAGAGCGCCGCCGTGCTGACCGCCCAACTGATGCCGAGCAGCAGCGCGCGCACCGACTGCCCGACGTAGGAGTCGCGCCGGATCAGCCAGAAGGTCAACGGCATCAACAGCAGGAGCAGGAGTACGCCGCGGCGGCGCACCAGCTCCCGCAGCGTCATCTCGGCCACGGTGACCAGGCGGTTCACGATCGACCTCCCTGGTGGGCGGGGGTCAGGTCGAGTACCACGTCGACCCGGTCGAGCTGGTTGAGCAGGTGGGTCACCACGACGATGGCCCGTCCCTCGTCGCGCAGCCGGGTCAGCTGGTCCCAGAGGTTGACGTAGCTGCCCTGGTCGAAGCCCTGGTACGGCTCGTCGAGCAGCAGCACGTCCGGCTGCGCCAGCGTGGACATGGTGAGGTTCAGTTTCTGCCGCGTGCCGCCGGAGAGGTGCCGCGCGAGCACGGCGTTCTCGGCGTCCCAGCCGAGCTGTCGGGCCGCCGCTCGGCCGGCCTGCCGGGCGGGCCCCCGTGGCACGCCCTGCCCGGCGCCCACCAGCACGAAGTGCTCGTCGGGCAGCAGGAAGTCGGCGGTGCCGCCCTGCTGGGGGCAGTAGCCCAAGCGGCCCGAGACGGTCACCTCCCCGGCGTCCGGCGAGACCAGGCCGGCGCAGATCCGCAGGAAGGTGCTCTTGCCGCAGCCGTTCGCGCCGACCACGGCGGCGATCTGCCCGGCCCGTACGGTGAGCGACGCGTCGCGGAGCACCACCCGCCGGCCGTACCGCTTGGTGAGGTCCCGGGCGTGCAACCGGACGGGGCCCGGGCGCGGGCCGGGTGCGGTGCCGATGCTCTCCACGATGGCGGCGGCGTACGCCTGCGGCGAGCCGAAGACCAGCCACGGATCACCGCCGCCCTCGCGCAGGTGGGTGGCCGCCTCGGCGACCACGTGCCGGACGGCGTCGCCGCCCACCCGGCGCTGGTGCAGCTCGGCCGCGAACGCGCGCAGCCAGTCGTCGGCGTTCACCCGTCGACCCCCTTCGTGACGATGCCGGTCACCGGGGCCACGAACGCCAACCAGGCGTAGCCGCCGTGCCGCAGCGCCGCTCGCCCGTCGTCGGTGAGTTGGTAGTACTTGCGGGCCGGACCGGAGTCGCCCTCCCGCCACCGCGCGGTGACCAGCCCGGTGCGTTGCAGTCGCAGCAGCACCGGGTAGAGCGTGCCGCCCTGGATCGGTCCGACGCCCGCGGCGTCGAGCGACTGGGCAAGCTGATAGCCGTAGGACTCGCCGTCGCGCAGCAGGGCGAGCACGCAGAGATCGAGCACCCCACGCAGCCACTGCCCCCGACGGTCGGAATCCACCCGCCGAACCCTAGTGCCACTACCTAGATGGCACAACTACCTAGTGCGGGACGGCAGTCCGACCGGCCGGTGCCGGCGTCCCTCAGCCGGTCACCACGTCGGAGATCACCACGGTGACGTTGTCCGGCGCGCCGGCCTGGTGGGCGAGCTTCACCAACTGCTCGCCGCACTGCTGGCGGTCGGCGTGCAGGCCCAGCGTGGCGGCGATCGCGTCGTCGGCCACGTAGTCGGAGAGCCCGTCGCTGCACAGCAGCAGCCGGTCGCCGGCGGCGACGGTCACCGCGCCCAGCGTCGGCGGCGCGTCGGCACCCTGCACCGCCCGGGTCACCAGCGAGCGTTGCGGGTGGTGGCGGGCCTGCTCGGGGGAGAGGGCACCCTGGTCGACGAGCGCCTGCACGAACGTGTCGTCCCGGGTCAGCTGGCGCAGTTGGCCGTCGCGGAGCAGGTAGCAGCGGGAGTCGCCGACCTGCGCCAGCACCAGCGTCTCTCCGGCCAGCAGGGCCGCGGTCAGCGTCGTACCCATGCCGTCCCGGGCGGGGTCGGCGGCGATCGCGGCGTGGATGCGCTGGTTGGCGGTGCTCACCACGGAGCGCAGCGCCTCGGTGGCGTCGTCCGGTGCGGTCGGCGGGACCAACTCGTCGAGGATCCTGATGACGATCTCACTGGCCACCTCGCCGGCGGGCAGCCCACCCATGCCGTCGGCCACCGCGACGAGGCGCTCGCCGGCGAGGGCGGAGTCCTCGTTGTTGGTCCGGACCAGACCGATGTCGTTGAGGATGGCCGAGCGGAGGATCAGCGTCATGGGACAAGCTTGCCAAGAAGACCCTTCCCGCGTCTCTACGCACTACTGCGTAGGGTTGAGGAATGTTGCCGGTGTCCATGGTCGGGCGTGCCGGTGAGCTGGCTGAGCTGGACCGGGCCTGGTCGAGCGTGGTCGAGGGCCGACGCCGCTCGCCGGCCGTGGCGGTCGTCACCGGGGGACCGGGCGTGGGCAAGAGTCTGCTGGTCGCCGCCGCGCTGGACGGTTTCACCCCGCGACCGGAGGCGGTGCTCAGCGGCGCCGCCCGGGTGCACAGCCCCGCACCGTACGACTGGTTGGCCGCGGTGTTGAGCGGACGCGACACCACCCGACTCGACCTGCCGGCAGATGCGCTGGCCTGGCTCGCCCAGCAGCCCACCGCGCCGCGTGAGCGCTATGCCCCCGGCACCCTGCTCCGACTGGCCGTGCGTACCGTGCGGGTGCTGGTCGGCGCCGGTCCGGCGGTGCTCGTGGTGGAGGACCTGCACGCCCTCGACCCGGCCAGCCTCAACCTGGTCGGCGAACTGGCCACCGCCGACGGCCTGCCGGCTCTGCTGGTGGTGGCGACCAGGCCCGCCGCGCGCGCGGTCTCGCCGGAACTCGCCGGCCGCACCCTGGCCCGGCTCTGCGGGGTACGCGGCGTGGTGCGCCAGCACCTCGGTCCGCTGCGTCCGGCCGAGGTCGCCGAGGTGCTTACTCAGGTGTACCCGGACCCACGCCCCGAGCTGGTGCACGAGATCTGGCGGCACACCGACGGCAACCCGTACGCGCTCACCGAACTGCTCGCCGCGCACGCCGGGCAGGATCGCGACGCCCTGCTGGCCTCGGCCGGCTCGCCGGTGCTGCCCGAGGCCGACCCTGCGCTTTCCCCGTCCCGTCCGGCCGTGCCCGCCTCCCGGGCTGCCGTGCCGGAGCCAACTCCTGGCCGGTTGACGCGTCGCCGTGCCGCGTCGGAGTCCGGATCCACCCCCGGGCCGGCGGCGACGCTTCCGGTCTGCCTGACCGGCCGGGAGGCGGAGGTGCTCGACTGCCTGGTCGCCGGGATGTCCAACAAGCAGGTGGCCCGTGCCCTGGGCATCTCGGTACGCACGGTCACCGTGCACGTCTCCAACCTGCTCCGTAAGACCGGCACCGCCTCCCGTACCGAAGTGGCCCTCTGGGCGGTCCGCCAACTCCCCACCCTCCACGGCGTCGATCATGAAGTTGTCATCCCGGCAAGCGCATACCCGCCGCAATAACCTCATGATCGACCGAGGGGTGTCGGGGTGGAGGTCAGTCTTCTGGGGGGAGGGTGGCGGCGGGGGTGTTGAGGGTGACTTCGGTGGGGGTGACGGTGGAGATCTGGTCGGCGAGGACGTAGACGGCGCCGGTGGGCACCAGCTCGGTCGAGACCTTCAGGTAGCCGGTGCGCAGCAGTCGGGCGGCGAGGTCCGCTGGCACGTCCGGTTCCTCCACGGTGGCGGATTCGATCAGTTCGTCCAGGCTGCTGCCGGGGTCGGTGGTCGGTGCCTGCACGGTCACCGCGTTCGGGTCGCCGCGCTGGACGAGGTCCACGGTGCCCACGTCGACGCCGGCCGAGTCGACCACCCGCATGCCGGTGGTGACCCGCGAGAGGGTGGTCCGCTGATCGATTCCCTGCTGCTCCATCCCCGCGCGGTTCCCACCCTCCCCACCCACTAAACCACCCCCCTACGACTCGTTGATCAAGAAGTTCTGGTCGGCAGCGGCACGAAACCCGACCAAATCTTCTTGATCAACCCAGAGGGGGTGGAGTTAGGGGGTTGGGGGGCGGGGGGTTAGTTCGCGCCAGGTGTCGGTGCCTTGGAGCAGTGCGCGGATGGTGTCCTCGGCCGCGTCGACGGTGTCGTACTCGTAAAACCGGGAGACGCCCTCGGCGCCGCCGGCGCGTTGCTCGACGAACCACCGGTCGGCATCCGCCCGGAGGAAGACGTCCCGCCGGGCCAGTCGCCCCCACTTCCCGTTCCACAGGTGTTTTCGCTGCTCCATGGCCCGACTCTATCGAACACCTGTTCGACACAAGACGGCCCCTGCGGGATTCCCGCAGGGGCCGGTGTGCACATGCCGGATTCAGCGCGCGGCGGGCGGTTCGTCCCGCCGGCCGAGCACGTCGTCCAGGGCGCCGCGCTGCTGGGCCGGGGTGTTCCGGCCGGCGGTGGCGAGGGCGTCCCGGATCTCGGTGAGCAGCTTGACCTCCTCGCTCGGCGCGGCCGGCGGCGGCTCCTCGCCCCGCTGACGGCGCTCGGCGAGCCGGTTCATCGGAAACACCACCAGGAAGTACAACGCGGCGGCGGTGAGCGCGAAGGTGATCACTGCGTTGACGAAACTGACCCAGTCGAACTCGATGTTGTTCACCCTCCACGGCGTGCCCTCCACACCGTCTTTGCTGCCCGTGATCGTTACGGTGAACAGGGCGATCAGCGGCTTGAGGAACGAGTTGGTGAGTTGCGTGACCACGGCCGTGAACGCGGCGCCGATGACGATGCCGACCGCGAGGTCGACGACGTTGCCGCGCAGAATGAAGTCTTTGAATCCCTTGATCATCCACTACTCCCGAGGTGTCCCGTCGATGTCGGAGACAACCTATGCCCCGGGTCGGGGTTCCAGAAAAGCACCGGCCCCCGGGCGGCCAGCTCCGGATCGCCGGCCCTGATCGCGTCCACCAACCGGGCGTGGTCGACGTGCCGGTCCGGCGTCAGCGCGTCGCCCATGGCCTGGGTCAGCGTGCTGCGCATCGCGGCGCCGACCGAGGCGTACAGCTCGGCGAGCATGCGGTTGTGCGCCGCCGCGACCACGGCGGTGTGCAGCGCGGTCGTCGGCCGCGACGAACCCGGCGACCCGGCCGCCGCGCCAGGCCGCCTCGTGGGCGGCGAGCGCGTCGTCGAGGGCGGCCAGGTCCTCGGGGGTACGCCGTCGTGCGGCCTCCACCTCGAAGGCTCGGCGTACCCGCCTCGCACGGGTTACGTCATCTGGGCGTCGGGACCGCTGCTGGTCGGGATCCTGCACGACGCGACCGGGGGGTGGCGGGCGCCGATCGGCTTCCTGCTGGTCGCCCTGGCGGTGCAGACCTGCGCGGGCGCGCTGATCGCTCGCCCCCGCTACATCGAGGACGAGTGTTGAACAGCCGGGGTCAGGAGGAGGCCGGCGTCGGATCGCCGGCGACCGCCTGCTCGACGGTGGGGTACGTGTGCAGCACCTCGACCAGACCGCTCACCTCCAGGATCCGAAGTACGCCGCGCTGTGGCGCGGCGAGTCGGACCACTCCGCCAGCCTCGTCGGAGCTGTTCTTCGCGCGGACGAACACCGACAGACCGGTGGAGTCGCAGAACGAGACGTCCGACAGGTCGAACACGAGGCGACTGCGCCCCTTGTCGAGCAGGTCGGTGATCTGGTCCTGCAACTGCGGTGCGGTGGCCATGTCCAACTCGCCAGCGACCGACACGACGACCACGTCACCGCGTTGTTCCGTGTGCACCGTCAAGGACATTCGCCAGACCTCCTGTTTATCGGTGGAACGGTATCCCACCCGGACCGTGGTACGCAGAACGGGAGCAGGATCAGGTGCCGACCATCATCCCGTTGCTCTGCGACAAGTAGCTCGTCGTACCCCGGTGATAGAGTCCGCCCGGTCCAGGTCTAGGGGGTCCCGGTCTCAGGTCTAGGGGGTATCGACATGGCGCTGAGCGCTGATGAGGGCGTCCGGTTAGGTGAGCTGCTGGCCAGCCGCGCCGACCAGATCACCCAGCGATGGACTGAGATCATCGCCGGGCAGTTGCGGGGCCGGCTCAGTCAAGCTGAACTGGTCCGGCAGGTGCAGGAGCTACACCGCGCCCTGGCGGAGGTCCTCGGCAAGGGCGCAGCCGACCTGAACGCCGAGGACGCCACCGAACTGCGGGCCGTGCTGGCCGAGTTCTCCCGCGGGCAGGCCCGGCAGGGCTTCTCCGCGACCGAGACCGCCACCGGCGTGTTCGCTCTCAAGGAGGCGCTGCTCACCAGCCTGCAGGTCGATCAGAGCGTCGAGACGCTGCGCGACTACGTCGCCTTCTCCGCGCTGGTCGACCAGATGGGCCTGTTCACCTTCGAGACCTTCGTCCGCACCCGGGAAAGTCTGATCGCCGATCAGGCCGAGCAACTGCTGGAGCTTTCCACCCCGGTGGTCAAGCTCTGGGATGGCGTGGTGGCGGTGCCGCTGGTCGGCACGCTCGACTCGGCGCGCGCCCAGGTGGTGATGGAGCGGCTGCTGCAGACCCTGGTCGACACCGGCTCGCCGTACGCGATCATCGACATCACCGGCGTGCCGGCGGTGGACACGCAGGTGGCCCAGCACATCCTCAAGACCGTGGTGGCCGCCCGGCTGATGGGTGCCGACTGCATCATCTCCGGCATCCGGCCGCAGATCGCGCAGACCATCGTCGCGCTCGGCATCGAGTTCGGCGACATCGCCACCAAGGCGAGTCTCGCCGACGCGCTGCGGCACGTCCTGCGGCTCACCGGGGTCGAGACCTCCCGCCGGCAGTCGCGTCGGGAGGCGTGATGGAGCGGGTGCCGATTCTCAAGATCGGCGACATTCTGCTGGTCTCCATCCAGCTCGACATGTCCGACCAGACGGCGGTCGCGCTCGAGGAGGATCTGGCCGAGCGGATCGTCGCGACCGGTTGCCACGGGGTGATCATCGACATCACCGCGCTGGACATCGTCGACTCCTTCGTCGGTCGGATGCTCTCCACCATCGCCTCGATCTCCCGGGTGCTCGACGCGGAGACGGTGGTCGTGGGGATGCGCCCGGCCGTCGCCATCACCCTGGTCGAGTTGGGGCTGTCGCTCAACGGCATCCGTACCGCCCTCAACGTCGAGCGGGGGATGGAACTCATCGCTGCCGAACGGGCCGACGACGACTACGACGAGCCGGTCCCAGAGCCGACGGCGTCACCGTGACCAGCGGGGTCGACCTGGGCCGCCCCCAGACGCAGTCGGTCGGCAGCGACGAGGATGTCGTACGCGTCCGCCAGCTGGTGCGTACCGTTGCCGTGGCCGTCCGGCTCTCCCTGGTCGACCAGACAAAGGTGGTCACCGCCGCCAGTGAACTCGCCCGCAACACACTCGTCTACGGCGGCGGTGGAACGGTCGAGGTGAGCGCCATCGACAACGGCCGGCGACCCGGCATCCAGATCGTCTTCGCCGATTCCGGTCCCGGCATCGCCGACCTGGATCTCGCGCTGACCGACGGCTACACCACCGGTGGTGGCCTCGGCCTCGGCCTCAGTGGTGCCCGCCGACTGGTCGACGAATTCGACATCCAGACCGCGCCCGGCCAGGGCACCCGGATCACGATCACCAAGTGGTCCCGGTGACCGTCGAACCGGTCGCCGACCGGGGCACCTGGTTCCGGGTGGAGAACGGCAGCGCCGGTAGCGCCGTGCGACGGGCCGCCGAACGGCTGGGCAGCCAGTTGGGCCTGCCCGCCGGGCGGATCGCCGACCTGGCCATCGTGGCGGCCGAACTGACCAGCAACCTCATCAAACACGCCGACGACGGGTTGCTGCTGCTCCGGCCGGTGCGCCGCGAGCTGGACGCCGGCGTGGAGATGATCGCGGTCGACAACGGTCCGGGCATGGTCGACCTCGCTGACTCCGCCCGCGACGGGCACTCCACCGCCGGCACGCTCGGTATCGGTCTCGGCGCGATAGTCAGGCAGGCGAGCTGGTTCGACGCGTACTCGCGGCCGGGCCGGGGGACGGTCATCGCCGTGCGGGTATTCGCCGCCCCGGACACCGCGGCATCCTGGGTCGGTGGGCTGAGCCGACCGTTGACCGGGGAGACGGTCAGTGGGGACGGTTATGCGGTCCGCATCGTGGACGATCGCCGTCAGGTGCTGGTCAGCGACGGTCTGGGACACGGGCCGCTGGCGGCGGCGGCCACCGATGCGGCGCTCGCCGCATTTCGGAACGCCCCGGCGGCGTCGCCGGCTGAGGTGGTCGGTCACCTGCACCGGTCGATGTCGCACACCCGCGGTGCGGCGCTCGCCGTGGCCGAGCCGGATCCGACGGCCGGCGTGCTGCGCTACGCCGGGCTGGGCAACATCACCGGCGTCGTGGCCACCGGCGACGGTCGGCGTCGCGGCCTGGTCTCCCTGCCCGGCATCGCCGGGCACCAACGGCCGGTGATCCGGCAGTACGAATATCCCTTCGAGGCGGGCAGCCTGCTGGTCATGCACACCGACGGCGTGGTCGACCGGTGGCGCCTGGACGACTATCCGGGTCTGACCGGGCGGGCGCCCCTGGTGGTGGCCGCCACCCTGCTGCGCGACGCCGGCATCCGGCGCGACGACGCCGGGGTGCTGGTGGCGAGGTCCTGGTCATGACCACGACGCCGTTGCTGAAGATGGCGCTGCGGGTGGAGCAGGACATCTTCGTGGTCCGCCAGCGCGGCCGGGAGGTCGCCGCGGCGGTCGGCCTGGAGCATCAGGACCAGGTCCGGATCGCCACCGCGTTGAGCGAGGTCGCTCGTGACCTGCTGCGGGCGGCCGGCGGTGCCGACGTGATGTTCGCCGTTGCCGACACGCCGGACGGGCGTGGTCACCTGCGTGTCGATCTCACCCCGGTGGCACCCCTGCCAGGTGGGCGGTACGAGCCGGAGTCGGGCGCGGTGGCACGCCTGGTGGACACGTTGAGCGTGCTGACGGCCGAGCGGGATACGGTCGTGAGGATGTCACGACGGGTTCCGGCGAACGCCCGGACGCTCACCCCCGAGCGTCTGGCGGAGTTGCGCGCCCAACTCGGCGAGAGCACCCCGGGCACCGCCGAGGAGGAACTCGCCACCCAGAACCTCCAACTGATCAACGCCCTGGACGAGGTACGCAACCAGCGCGACGAGCTGGCCCGGCTCAACGAGGAACTGGAGCAGACCAACCAGGGTGTGATGGCGCTCTACCAGCAGCTCACCGACGAGTTGGAGGCGACCAATCAGGGCGTGGTGGCCCTCTACGCCGAGCTGGACGAGAAGTCGGCGCAGTTGCGCGCGGCGAGCGAGTCGAAGAGCCGTTTCCTGGCCAACGTCAGCCACGAGCTGCGGGCACCGGTGACCGCGGTCATCGGGCTGGCCCGCCTGCTCGGCGACTCCGCGTCCGACCCGCTCACCACCGAGCAGGAACGCCAGGTCGGGCTCATTCGTTCCTCGGCGTCGGATCTGCTCACGTTGGTCAACGAGCTGCTCGACCTGGCCAAGGCGGAGTCGGGCCGGATCGAGCCGGAGTGGGCCGAGGTAGATCTGCGGGCCGTCTTCGGCCAGCTGCGTGGCACGCTGCGGGCGCTGCCCACCGCCGACGGGGTCGAGCTCATGGTCGAGGAGCCGGCCCCGCCGGCCACGGTACGCACCGATGAGATGCTGCTCGCTCAGGTGCTGCGCAACCTGCTGCACAACGCGCTGAAGTTCACCACCGAGGGCGAAGTCCGGCTGCGGGCGGAACGGCACGGTGACGGTTGGCGGCTGACCGTCTCCGACACCGGGCCGGGCATCCCACCGGAGCTGCACGATCGAGTGTTCGAGGAGTTCTACCAGGCGCCCGGCCCGGCCCGGGCCGGCGGCACCGGCCTCGGTCTGCCGTACGCCCGGCGGCTGGTGAATCTGCTCGGCGGCACTCTGGACCTGGCCAGCGCGCCGGGCCGCGGCAGCACCTTCACGGTGCGGCTGCCCACGGGCGGAACGTGACGTGGACGGCCCGGCGACAGTGCTGGTGGTCGATGACAGTCGGACCAAGCGCTACCTTCTGGTGAACTGGCTGACCCGGGCCGGCTTCACGGTGCTGGAGGCGGAGACGGGTGGCGAGGCGCTCAGCCGGGTCGGGGTGGACCCGATCGACCTGGTCGTGCTCGACGTCCGGCTGCCGGACCTCAGCGGCTTCGAGGTGTGCGAGCGGATCAAGTCGGCGCACCCGGCGCTGCCGGTGATCCACGTGTCCGCGCACGCGGTCGACACGTACGACCGGACCCAGGGCCTGAACCGCGGGGCGGACGCGTACCTGGCCGAGCCGATCGAACCGGAGGAACTGGTCGCCATCGCCCAGTCGGTGTTGCGGTACTACCGGGCCCGGCAACGGGCGGAGGTGCTCGCCGAGCGGCTCAGCGGACTGGCGGACACCACCGTCGCGGTACACGCCGCGTCGAGCTTCACCAGACTGCTACAGGTGGCCGCGGCCGGTGCCGCAGAGATCTTCAAGAGCCCTGTGGCCGTGGTTGCCGAGACCTTCGACGGCGACTGCCTCGCCGGGATCTGCGCCGGTCCCGGTGCCGAGCCCCGCGTGGTGACCTGGGTAGTCGACGACACCGGGGTGCCGACCGGTGCCACCGTCGTGGTGCAGGAGCCGGACGGCTGGTCGCTTGTCGACTGGCCGGCCGGCGAGACCGTCACCGTCGCCGCCGCCCGGCTGCGCGAGGACCGCGCGCCGCTCTACGTCGTCGTGCCCACCGCGACGCAGACCGCCCGTACCCCGGTGCTGGTCCAGCTCGCCCAGGCGGTGGCCTCCGCCGTGGAGGCGCAGCGCTCCTTCGACGAGGAACACCGGATAGCGGTGACGCTGCAACGCAGCCTGCTGCCCCGGCAGATCCCGCAGATCACCGGCCTCGACCTGGCCGTACGCTACGAGCCGGCCAGCGCGCACACGGAGGTGGGCGGCGACTTCTACGAGTTGGTGATGCTCGACGGTCACCTGCTGCTGGCCATCGGGGACGTGGCCGGTCACTCCCTGCACGCCGCCACCATCATGGCCGAGCTGCGACACGCACTGCGGGCGTACGCGGTGGAGGGGCATCAGCCGGGCGAGATCCTGCACCGGGTCAACGAGCTGATGCGTACGCTGCTGCCCAGCGAGCTGGCGACGATCTGCGTGCTGCTGCTGGAGCCGACCACCGGTCACATCCGGCTGGCCAGCGCCGGTCACCTACCCCCGCTGATCATTCAGGACGGCAAGGTGGAGTACGTCCAGCATGCCGCGCCGCTGCTCGGGGTGCGTGCGCCCCGCCCCGCCGACCTGGAGTTCGTGCTGCCGGCCGGGGCGACGATGGTCTTCTACACCGATGGCCTGATCGAACGACGGGACGCGACGATCGACGAGGGACTTTCCGCCCTAGCGGCGTGTGCCGCCCAGGTCGACGACGACCTCGACCGGTACTGCGAACGGCTGCTCGTCGAACTGGCCCCGGACGAGATCCAGGACGACGTCGCCGTGGTCGTCCTCCGCCGCCGCTGAGGCGCAAGGAAGGGCCCTTGTCGACGCCGGCACCGGGCGGACCCGCCGGGTGGACGCCGACCTACCGTCGGCTCTGGGCATATGCGGCCGGGGAGACGCCGGTCGTCGCGGTGAAGTCGCGTACCAGGTGAGCCTGATCGCTGTATCCGAGTTCGGCGGCGAGCCCGGCCCAGTCGAGGGGCCCGCCAGCCGCCCGTTCGATCGCCTCGTGCAGCCGGTAGCGGCGGATCACCCACTTGGGACCGACCCCGACATGGGTGAGGAAGAGCCGCTGCAACCGGCGGACGGACACGCCGTGCTCGTGGGCGAACTCGTCGACCCGGCGTACGTTCCGGTCGGTCCGGATCGTCTCGACCAGGCGCATCACCTCGTCGTTGACCGGATCCGGTCGGGGCGTCCAGCCGGTCAGCAGAGTGTCCAGCGCCTGGCAGCGTTCGGCGTCCGTACCGGCACAGACCGGGGTCACGTCGAGGTCTGCCCGGTCGACGAGCGGACGTCGCTGATCGGTAAGTTCGGCGACCGACCGCCGCCAGAACGGATGGAACCCGCCGGGCCGGAACTGCACCCCGCTGACCCGCCCGGAACCGGTCAGGGTGATCGAGAACAGTTCGGTGCCGACGCCGGCCACCTCGGCGCGCTCCGGGCCGTCGCCGTCGCGCTGAGCGATCAGGTTGACTGCCGGATGCGGGACGATCCGCTGCTCGAACGGATCGGTCAGGTTCCAGTCGATCAGCCAGTAGTGCTCCACCCACTGGCGTAGCGGAACCGCTGGCAGGTGCCGTCGGAACCGCACCCGGCGCATCAGCCGCGCCGGGTCGAGGATGCCCCGGCTGTCTCCGCGCGGCTGTCGCATTTCTTCAAGACCACCCTCATACGCTGGCCGTATGGCCACAAAGACTAGCGACCTGCTGGCGGCTGCGGCGCCGCGAACTGTTGCGATGGTCCGGCAGATCACCGATGACCAGCTCGACCTGCCGACTCCCTGCCGGGACTACCGGGTCCGTGACCTGCTCAACCACTTGTACGAGGTGGTGGTCAACTTCCAGACCCTCGCCGGGCGCTCGCCGGTGACCTGGGCCGACAAGCCCGACCATCTCACCGACGGCTGGCGGGAGCGGTTCGAGGCCGAGACCCGCCGGCTGGTGGCGGCGTGGTCGGACCCAACCAGCGAGCAGGGCGTCTCACCGGGAATGGGGATGCCGCAGCAGGTGGTGGGTGCGATGGCGTTGCTCGACCTGACGGTGCACGGCTGGGATCTCGCGGTCGCCACAGGTCAGGTCTACGAGCCGGCGGCCGAGGTGCTGCCGGCGTTGTCCGAGCTGGCCGGCCAGCTCGCACCGACCGCCCGGCAGGTGGGCGTGTTCGCCGAGGCGGTACCGGTCGACGGCACCCTGCCGGAACTGCCCCGACTGCTCGGTATGACCGGCCGCGACCCGGCCTGGTCCCCGGTCGGCTGATTGGCGACACGCACCTGACGGCCTTGACGGCTGCTATTCACTCAGTGAATAGTGGCCTGGTGTCCACATCGCATCTGCTGCTGGGGTTGCTCGCCACCGGCACGATGCACGGCTACGAGCTGAAGCGGGCCCACGACAGCCGGCTGCCGCAGGCCCGCCCGCTGGCGTTCGGGCAGGTCTACGCCACGCTGGGTCGGCTGCTGCGGGACGGACTGGTGGCCTCGACCGGGCTGGAGCGCCTCGCCGGCCCGGACCGGACGGCGTACACGCTCACCGAGCAGGGACGGGCCACGCTCGACCAGTGGCTGAGCAGCGTCGAGCCGCCGATGCCGTACGTGAACAGTCCGTTGTTCACGAAGGTGGTGGTGGCACTGCTGGTGGCCGACGTGGACCGGGCGCGGGCGTACCTGATCGCGCAGCGCCGCGCGCACACCGAGCGGTTGCGTGAGCTGACCGCGCTGAAGACGGCCCCGTCGGCCACCGTCGACGACGTCGTGGCGGCCGACTTCGCCATCGCCCATCTCGACGCCGACCTGCGGTGGTTGCACACCACCCTGGACCGGGTCGCCGACTGGCACCGGGAGGTGCACTCGTGACGCAACTTCAGGCTCGCGGTCTGGTGAAGTCGTACGGACCCACACCCGCACTGCGGGGCATCACCCTCGACATCGACGAGGGGGAGATCGTGGCGGTGACCGGGCCGAGCGGCTGCGGCAAGTCCACCCTGCTGCACTGCCTGGCCGGCATCCTGCGACCGGACGCCGGCGAGGTGAGCTGGCGTGGGCACCGGCTCGACACCTGGTCCGAGGCGGCCCGATCCCGCCTGCGGCGTACCGAATTCGGGGTGTTGTTCCAGTTCGGTCAGCTCGTCGCCGAGCTGACCGCGGCGGAGAACGTCGCCCTTCCGTTGTTGCTCGCCGGCACGGGGCGGCGAGCGGCACGGACGGCGGCGCTCACCTGGTTGGATCGGCTGGGCGTGGCGGACTGCGCCGACGTGCGCCCCGGCGAGATGTCCGGCGGCCAGCAGCAGCGCTGCGCCACCGCCCGGGCGTTGGTCACCGAACCACGGGTGCTCTTCGCCGACGAGCCGACCGGTGCGCTGGACACCCTCGCCGGGGAGCAGGTGCTTACCCAACTGGTCCGGCTGGCCCGGGAGCAGCACACGAGCGTCGTCCTGGTCACCCACGAGCCACGGATCGCCGCGTACGCCGATCGTGAGGTCGTGCTGCGCGACGGCGTGATCGACCACACGGGGCTGGGCCTGGACGCGCCGTTGGTCGGCGGTTCCCGGTGAGCCTCGCGACCCTGACCAGGCTGGCTCTCGCCGGCAACCGCACCGACGCCGCCCGGGTGGCGTTGACCGCGCTGAGCGCCCTGCTGTCCACCCTCGCCGGGCTCGCCGCCCTGACGGTGCTGGCCATCCCCAAACCACCAGGTCACGCGTGGCAGCAGTCCGAGCAGTACGTCAACGCGCTGCTGCGCGAGCCGGGGCTGCGCGGCGGGACGGCGTTCGCGCTGGTGCTGCTGACCATCCCGGTACTGGCCCTGGCCGGCCAGAGCGCCCGGCTGGGCGCACCGTCGCGGGACCGTCGGCTCGCCGCGTTGCGGCTGGCCGGCGCTACCCCCGGCCAGGTGACCCGGGTCGCCATGCTGGAGACCGGGCTCGCCGGCCTGGTCGGTACGGTGGTCGGCCTGGCCTGCTACCTCGGCGGGCGGGAGGTGCTGCACCGTCCGGACGCCAACGGCCAGTTGGCCCTGCCCACCGACGTGCTGCCGCCGGTGCCGGCGATGGCGATCATGGTGCTCGGGCTTCCGGTGCTCGCGGCGGCGGCCACCGCCGTCCTGCTGCGTCGGGTCGCCACCACGCCGCTGGGAGTGGTCCGCCGGACCGGCCGCACCAGGTCACCCCGGCCGTGGCCGGCGCTGCTGATCGGGCTCGGCGTGCTGGCCGCGGCGATGGTCGAGCCGATCCAGTGGGCCCTGCAGGGCGCCGCCCTCGAATGGCTGACCCTGGTCGTCATGCTCGGCATCTTCGGCGCGGTGATGGGCGTGATCTTCGGGGCCGGCTGGATCTCGCACCTGGCCGGGCGGCTGCTGCACCGTCTCGCCAGGCGTCCGGCCGCGCTGCTGGCGGCCCGCCGGCTGACCGAAGACCCGTGGGCCAGCAGCCGCACCTTCGCCGCCCTGCTGGCTGCCCTGATCATCGCTGGCGGCGCGGCGGCCTTCCGAGCCGCGTTCCAGCTCAGCGCCGAACGGGAACAGGAGCAGAACCGCCTGGCCGGTTACGGTGGCGACAGCTTGCGCGACTCCTTCTACCTGAACACCATGAATCTGGTCGACCTCGCCGTTGCCGCGGCGGTGGCCATCGCCGCCGCCGGCCTGCTCGTCACGCTTGTGGAGGGGATCGTCTCCCGGCGCCGGACCTACGCCGCCCTGGTGGCGACCGGCGTGCCCCGGGCCACCATCGGCACCTCGATAGCCTGGCAGATCCTGGCTCCCGTGGTGCCCGCCGTGCTTGTCGCGCTCGGCGTCGGGTACGCCATCGGCCGACTGCTCACCGGCGACCTCGGCCGGGGCGCTCGCCGGCCGGACGTACCGCTTGAGCAGTTGGCGTTGCAGGGTGCCGGCGCGATCGTCGCGGTGCTGGTCGTGGTCGGGCTGGGGGTGCTCTTCCTGCGGTCCAACACGTCGGTGGAGGAACTGCGCGCCACCTGAGCGGTCAGCTGGCTCCGGCCCGCAGGTAGGTGAGCGTCGCCAGCACCCGGCGGTTGGTGTCGTCGTCCGGCGGCAGGCCCAACTTGGCCAGGATGTTGCCGATGTGCTTGCCGACCGCCGCCTCGGTGACGTGCAGGCGGCCGGCGATCGCCGCGTTGGACCGCCCCTCGGCGACCAGCACCAGCACCTCCCGCTCGCGGGCGGAGAGGTTGGCGAGCGGGTCGCGGGGACGGTGCAGCAACCGGCGGACCACGTCCGGATCGACGACCGTGCCGCCGCCGACGACGGTACGCAGGTTGTCGACGAACTCGGTGACCTCGGCGATCCGGTCCTTGAGCAGGTAGCCGACCCGCCGGCCGTCGGCGCTGTCGAGCAGCGCGGAGGCGTACTCGGGCTGCACGTGCTGGCTGAGCACCACCACGGCCAGGCCAGGCTGCTCGGCACGCAGCTCCACCGCCGCGCGTAGCCCGTCGTCACGATGCCGGGGCGGCATCCGGATGTCCGTCACCACCAGGTCCGGCCGGTGTGCCCGGACGGTGTCCACCAGCGCGGGGGCGGTGCCGACGGCGTCGAGCACGTCGAAGCCGAAGCGGGCGAGCAGGGCCACCAGCCCCTCCCGCAGCAGCACCTCGTCCTCGGCGAGTACGACCCGCGTCACGCGTTGCACGGTAGCTCCACCCGGACGATCGTGGGGCCGCCCGCCGGGCTGGCCAGCAGCAGCCGGCCTTCGGCGGCGGCCACCCGGTCGGCGAGCCCGGTCAACCCGGTGCCCCGGGCCGGGTCCACGCCGCCCCGGCCGTCGTCGCTGATCTCGACGACCAGCCGGGTGCCGGTGTCGCTCAGGCGGACCTCGGCGCGGGTCGCCTCGGCATGCCGGGCGACGTTGCCGAGCGCCTCCGACACCACGAAGTACGCAGTGGTCTCGACGGTCTCCGGCATCGCACGGCGCAACTCGGCACGCACCTCGACGGGGATGGTCGCCTCGGCGGCGAGTTCCCGGACCGCGCCGGCCAGCCCCAGGTCGGTGAGGCTCTGCGGGCGGATGCCCTGGACGATCTGCCGAAGCAGCACCATCAGCCCCTTGGCCTGCTCGTGCGCCACCGCGAGCGGCCGGGCGGCCGGCGAGTCCTCCGGCACGTCCAGCCGGGCCAGGCCGATCTGCAGGCCGAGGCTGGTCAGCCGGGGGTGCGCGCCGTCGTGCAGGTCACGTTCGATGCGTCGGCGTTCGGCCTCGTACGCGTCGACCAGCCGGGCCCGTGATCGGGTCACCTCGCGCAGCGCGAGGCCGTCCGGGGCGCCCCGGAGCAACCACCGCGCGACGGTGCCCTGCGCCATGGCGAGCGCCCCGGCCGCGTACCAGAGGACCGCCACGAGCAGCACGCCGACGATCGCGTGCGGGATCGCCTCGACCACCGTGTCCGCGGTGGCCCAGAGCAAAACCACCTCGTCGCCGTCACCGACCACGAACGGGCTGACGATCAGGACTGCGGCCAGCAGCGCCAGCATGGTGAACAGCCAGTACACGGCAGGAACCAGCCCGCCGAGGACGAGCAGGTGGGCAGCCTCCCGCCAGCCCGCGCCGGTGGTGTACCGGGCGGCGACCCCACGCCAGGGTGCTGCGGGCAGGGGCCGGTTGTCGACCAGGCCGAGCCGGTAGCGTTCTAACGCCGCCACCGGCACGCTCAGCAGCGGCGCCAGCGCCACGATGCCCAGTGCGCCGACGGTCAGAAAGACGGTGAGCGCCAGCGGCACGGGCCGGCCCTGCCGTGCCCCGTTCGTGGCGGCGACCAGCGGTGCCAGTAGGACGAGCAGCCCGAGCGAGAGCACACCGGCCAGCGGCACGCTGGTGAACAGGTACGCCAGGGCGCGCCACGGCCAGCCGGTCAGCGGGTAACGGGGCCGCCGCAGGGCTTGAGCGAGGTGGGTCGGCGCGGCTGATGTCATGTCGCCGACGCTAGTGATCCGACCAGGATGGCCCCAGCCCGCTGGACACCGTGTCTCGGGTAGGGCCAGCACTACCTCGGTCCTCGGTTCAGCGGTAGTGCGCCCGCGCCTCTTCATCGACTGAAGTGGACGCATGCCTGTGCACCGTCTGGGTTCCTACGCCCTGCTGCTCGCCGCGCCACTGTTCGCCGCCGGGATCGCGCTGACCGCACGGGGATGGCGGCAGCCGCCGTACGACTGGCGTACCCACAACATCAGTGACCTCGGGAACGTCGCCTGCGGCGTCTGGGACAGCAGCCGACCGCGTCCGGTCTGCTCGCCGTGGCACCCGCTGATGAACGGCACGATGATCGCCACCGGGCTGCTCCTCATCGCCGGCCTGCTGCTCAGTTGGTCGATGCTCGGCCGTGGTGCGGCCGTACGAGCCGTGCAGCTCGTGGCGCTGGCAGGTGCCGGCGGGTACGTCCTGGCCGGCCTCTACCCGGCGGACGTCGACGAGAATCGGCACTTCCTGGCCGCGCTGCTGGTGTTCGGTGCGGGCAACGGCACGCTGCTGCTCGCGGCGCTGCCCCGACGGTCAGCGGTGCTCGGTCCGGCCCGTCGGGTCAATCTCCTGCTCGGCCTGACCGGGGTCGCCGGCACGCTGCTCTTTCTCGGGCAGGTGGATCTCGGCTTCGGCGTCGGCGGGATGGAACGGGTTGCCGTGCTCCCGTTCCTGCTCTGGACGGTCGTGACCGGCAGCGGACTCGGTCCTCGTCTCGAGGCGGAGCGAACGACCCGGCCTGATGCCCCGGCGACACGTCGCGTCACTGAGACACCAGGCCGGTCGATGGTCAGGCGCGGCCGAGGCGGTCCAGGGTCCAGGCGTTGATGAACGCCTCCTCCCGCCAGGCGTCGTAGCGCCCGCTCGGCCCGCCGTGACCCGCTTCCATCTCGGTCTTGAGCAGGTAGTCACCCTGCGGCGCGACCGCCCGTAGCCGCGCGATCCACTTCGCCGGTTCGTGATAGAGCACCCGAGTGTCGTTGAGGCTGGTCATCGCCAGGATCGCGGGATAGTCCAGCGCGGCGACATTCTCGTACGGGGTGTACGACTTCATGTACGCGTACACCTCCGGGTCCGCGAGCGGGTTGCCCCACTCCTCCCACTCGGTGACGGTCAGCGGCAGCGACGGGTCCAGGATCGTGTTGAGCGCGTCCACGAACGGCACCTGCGCGACGATGCCGGCGAAGGCGTCCGGCGCCAGGTTGGCCGCCGCTCCCATCAGCAGCCCGCCGGCCGAGCCCCCCCGGGCGACCAGCCGGTCCGGTGCCGTCCAGCCCGCCTTGGCCAGGTGCCGGGCGCAGGCCACGAAGTCGGTGAAGGTGTTCTTCTTGGCGAGCATCTTGCCGTGGTCGTACCACCGGCGACCCAACTCGCCGCCGCCCCGGATGTGGGCCACCGCGAAGATCACCCCACGGTCCAGCAGGGACAGCCGGCCAACCGAGAACCACGGGTCCATGCTCGCCTCGTACGAGCCGTAGCCGTAGATGACGCAGGGCGCCGATCCGTCCCGGGGGGTGTCGCGCCGGTAGACCAGGGAGATCGGCACCTTGGTGCCGTCGTCGGCCAGCGCCCAGTCGCGCTGCTGCTCGTAGTCCTCCGAGCGGTACACCTGACCGTCCGGCCCGGGCAGCACCGGCCGCTGCCGCAGCAGCGTCATCTCGCGGGTGACCAGGTCGTAGTCGTATACCGAGTCGGGCGTGACCAGCGAGGTGTAGCGCAGCCGCAGCCGCCCGGTGCGGTACTCGGGATTGGCGTCCAGGCCGACGGTGTGCAGCGGCTCCGGGAACTCGATGTCGTGGGCTTCACCGCCGCCGACGGGCAGCACCCGCAGCCCGGTCAGGCCGTTGCTGCGTACCGTGACGACCAGGTGGTCGGCGAAGGCGTCGACCGACTCCAGCCGGGTGCCCGGGGAGTGTTCGATCAGCGGCACCCAGTCGCCCGGGGCGTCGGCCGAGGTGTACGCGAGGGCGAAGTCCTCGGCGTCGTCGTTGTGCAGGATCAGGAACCGGTGGCCGTGATGCTCCACCGAGTACTCGACACCCTGCCGACGAGGTGCGATCACCGCTGGCTCACCCGTCGGGTTGCCGGCCGGGATCACCCGTACCTCGCTGGTGAGCTTGCTGGCGATGTCGATGAGGACGAACCGCTCCGAGCGGGTCAGCTCGACGCCGACCCAGAACCGTTCGTCGTCCTCGGTGTGCACCACCACGTCCTCGTCGGCGGCGGTGCCGATGACGTGCCGCCAGACCCGGTTGGGTCGCCACGCCTCGTCCACGGTGACGTAGAACAGCACCGAGGCGTCGGCGGCCCACGCGGTGCCGTAGAAGGTGCCGGGAATCTCGTCGGGCAGCAGCTCGCCGGTGCTGAGATCCTTCACCCGCAGGGTGAAGCGCTCGTCACCGGAGAAGTCGGTGGAGTAGGCCAGGTAGCGTCCGTCGGGGCTGACGTCGAAGGCGCCGAGCGAGAAGAAGTCGTGCCCCTCGGCCAACTGGTTGCCGTCCAGCAGCACCTGCTCCCCGTCGAGCGGGGCACCGTCCGCGCTGATCGGCGGGGTGGTCTCGTCGGGGCGGACCGCCCGCCGGCAGTGCACACCGTACTGCTGGCCCTCGACCGTGCGTGTGTAGTACCAGTGCTGGCCCTTGCGGGTCGGCACGGACAGGTCGGTCTCCTGGGTACGTCGCCGGATCTCCTCGAACAACGTCGTACGCAGCCCGGCCAGGTGCGCTGTCCGGGCCTCGGTCCAGGCGTTCTCGGCGTTCAGATAGTTGATCGTTTCCGGATCGTCCTTGGTGGCGAGCCAGGTGTACTCGTCGACGACGGTGTCGCCGTGGTGGACGCGTTCGGTCGGCACCCGCCTGGCCGCGGGAACGGGGGTCTCGGTGGTCACGGCGCCACGTTACCGGCAGTAGCGACATGTGGCGTGGTGCAAATCCACCTCCGGCGGTTCGAACACATGTACGATCCGGGCATGGTGCCACCCCCTTCCGCCGGCACGTCCGGTGTCCGCGACATCACCCGCCGACTGACCGAGATCTGCGGTACGCGCTTCGCCCGCCGCGCCGGCCCCGCCGACGAGGTGGCCGGTAGCGCGGCCCGCTGGGTGGCGGTGCCCGGCGGTCCGCACGCCGCCGCGCAGGTGTTGCGGCTGGCCGCCCGGCACGACCTGAGCGTGGTGCCCCGAGGCGCCGGCACCAAGATCGATTGGGGTGCGCCGCCCGAACGGGTCGACATCATGCTCGACACCGGGAGGCTGGCCGGCATCGGCCACCAACCGTCGGATCGGGCCACGGCCGAAATCGGCGCCGGCACGCCACTGCGTGCGGTGCAGGCCACCCTGGAGCGCACCGGCCGACGGCTCGCGTTGGACGCCCCCTCACCCGGCGCCACCCTCGGCGGGGTGCTGGCGGCGGACGAGGCAGGCCCGCTGCGTCACCGGCACGGGACCGCCTGCGACCAACTCGTCGGCCTGCGTTATCTGGCCGCCGACGGTGAGTTGGCCGAGGCGGGCGGCGGAGCGGCCGGGCTGGCCGAGGCGCGACTGTTGTGCGGCTCGGAGGGAGCACTCGGCGTGCTGGTCAGCGCGACGCTGCGGGTGCAGGCGGTGCCGGCCGCCCGGGTGTGGGTGAACCGACCGGTATGGACCCCACTGGAGGTGCACGACCTGATCCGGGCGGTGCTCGCCGCCCGGCTCGACCCGGCCGCGATCGAGCTAGACCTGCCGGTCAGCACCGGCTGTCGCCCTCGACGGGACCGCCGCGCCGAGTCGATGGCGCTGCACCCGTCGATGATGGCGCGCGCATTGACCGGCCCGGCGGGCACCGGTTCGCTGGTGGTGCTGTTGGAGGGCGGCCCCGCAGAGGTGGCGGAGCGCACCGACCGGTTGCTCGGTCTCTTCGGCTCCCGCACGGTGGTCGCCCGGACGGCACCCTCGTGGTGGCGCAGCTACCCCTTCGCCCCCGGCGACACGGCCGTGCGGCTGGAGGTGCCGACCACCGACCTGCATGCCGCCGTCTACGCCCTACGCGACGCTGCCGGCGGGCCGGTGCCGGTACGCGGCTCGGCCGGGCTCGGCGTGGTGCACGCCGCCCTGCCCGGGGCGCTGGCACCGAGCAGGGTCGCGTCGATCCTGGCCGCGGTGCGTGGCGTGCTGCTCGCCCGACAGGGCCGGTGCGTGGTGCTCGCCGCCCCGCCGGCCGTCCGTCGCACCGTCGACCTGTGGGGCGAGCGGGCCGACCTGGCCCAGCTACGCGCCGTCAAGCAGCACCTGGACCCGACCCACCGCCTAGCCCCCGGCCGTCTCCCCGGCGGCCTCTAGGCCGGTGTCGAGATCCTCGGCCAGCGCGCGCCAGGGCGTGTCTCCCGGATCTTCGCCGGCCTGCGACGGACCCACCAGGAGACACGCCCTAGTCCGGCAGCGCGTCGTTGCGCAGGACGAGGATGGCGATGTCGTCGCGGGGCTCCTCGACCGAGAAGTTGATCGCGGT
The DNA here is from genome assembly GCF_057196645.1 of Micromonospora sp. ATLC16. NCBI lineage: Bacteria > Bacillati > Actinomycetota > Actinomycetes > Micromonosporales > Micromonosporaceae > Micromonospora > Micromonospora sp. ATLC16. Next base: position 4,045 of record NZ_JBXUOW010000001.1, on the reverse strand, counting down.
GGAGCGTAACCGGGCCGCCACCACGTCCGCCGAGTAGCCGGCCAGCGGCGCGGCGGCGTCGCGCAGCCGCCCGATGCCGAACAGCTCCCGGCCCCGGCGACGCTCGGTCACCCCGTCGGTGTAGAAGATCAGGCAGTCGCCCGGGTCCAGGGCGAGGTGCGCGGTGGGCGAGGTGATCATGTCGAGCAGCCCGAGTGCGGTGCCGCCGGTGCCGACGAACGCGGCCGGACCGCCGCTGGACCGCAGCAGCACCGGTCGGTCGTGCCCAGCCAGGTGCAGCCCGACTTCGAGCCGGTCGCCCTCACCCGGCCCGACCGCCGCCAGCGCCAGCGTGCAGTAGCGGCCGGCACCCCGATCCACAAGCGTCTCGTTGAGCCGGGCCAGCAGCTCGGGCAGCGGCTTGCCGTCGCCGGCCAGCACCCGGATGACGTCCCGCACCAGCCCGGTGACCGCCGCCGCCTGCACTCCCTTGCCGGAGACGTCGCCGATCACCACCAGCCAGCGCCCGTCGGGCAGCGGCACCACGTCGTAGAAGTCGCCGCCGACGTCGACGTCCCCGCCGGTCGGCACGTACTCGGCGGCGAAGCCGATGCCCTCCACCACCGGCAGCACCGGCGGCAGCAACGACTGTTGCAGAGTCTGGGCCACCCGGCGGCGCTCGGCATGGATGCGGGCGTTCTCGATGGCGAGGGCGGCCCGCCGGGCCACGTCCTCCAGCACCGCGATCTCGTCCGGATCCTGCCGGTGCCGCTGGTGCCGTCCGACGGCCAGGGTGCCGAGGCGCTGCCCACGAGCGATCAGCGGTACGGCGAAGCCCTCCATCGGCGCGCCGAGCGGGGTCCGGGTGCCGTTGCGGCTGGCCTCACGCAGCCGAGCCAGGATGGAGTCAGGGCCGGCCTCGCGGAGCGTGGCGTGCAGCTGCGGCAGCATCGACTCGTCGGCGTGGCTGGCCGCCGCGAGCCGGAGCCGGCCCCACTCGTCGGTGGTGTGCACCATGCACCACTGGCCGAGCCGGGGCACCACCAGTTGCGGGACGAGCGCCATGGTCAGTTCCACGTCCAGCGACTGGGCGAGCAGCTCGCTGGCCTCGGCGAGGAAGGTCAGCCAGGCCTGCCGGCGTACGTCCGCGCGGCGCAGCCGGTCGTTCTCCAGGTGCAGCGAGAGCCGCTCGGCGGTCAGCACCGCCAGCGGCTGGGCGTACGCGGTGGGCGCGGTGTCCAGTTCCAGCTCACCGGCGTACGGGCGGTGCACGGTCAGCGGCACCCGGAGCAGGTCGTTACCGGACCGGGGCTGGCGGCCGTACCGGGCGAGGACCTGGGCACCCTGGCCGTCGCCGCGGTCCAGCCGCACCACCCCACCGGCGGCGCCGACCATCTCCGCCACCCGGGTCAGCAGGCCGGCGGCGAAGTCCGGCAGCGGGTCCTCGGCGTACGGGTCGGGGGTGGTCTGCATCAGCTCGTTGATCGCACCGGCGCTGGGCACGTCGGTCTGTCCGGCGCTGTCCCGTTGGGCGGCGCTCGCCGGTGGCGCGGGGGTGGCCGGTCCGTTGCCCTTGCGATCGGACCGGTCCAGCCGGAACCACACGCCCTTTCCGGTGCGCAGGTAGGTGGTGCCCCAGCGGCTGGCGAAGTGGTCGACCAGCAGCAGCCCGCGCCCCCGTTCGGCGACCTCGGCGATGTCGGTCGCCTGGTTGCGTACGCCGACGGCCAGCTCGTCGACCGGGCCGGCGGCGAAGTCGGAGACCGTCACGGTCAGCCCCGCCTGGTCGGCGGTGACCTCGATGTCCAGTTCGGTGCGGGCGTGCTCGACCGCGTTCGTGGACAGCTCCGTGGTCAACAGAAGTGCCTCGTTGAGCAGTTCGTCGAGTTCTGCCTCCGCGAGCACGGACCGGACGACCGCGCGCGCGGCGGCCGGCGTGCGACGGTCGGCGGGAAGCCGGACGCGCCGCGCGTGCTCGTCTGGGCCCGTCTTCGCCGCGGGCCCCGCCTCCGCTGCCACCCTCGTATCCTCCACCGACACCCCTGAAGTGCCAAGCCGATCATCACCGGGTCTTTGCCGTCGGGCGGTGCCGTGCCGTGGCGTTTTCGAGGTCACGGGGACAATGATGGGGTGGCCGGTGGGAGCCGGTGTACCCCGAGGTGAGCGAGGAATGATGACCACGGCGAAACAGTCGGTGACTGCGGAGACCTCCGCCGCCGCCGACCACGAGGCGGTCCTCACCGAGCTGGCGGAGGCGCTACGGCGGGTCCGTGGCGGTGATCTGAAGGCGCGGTTGCCCCGGCGCTCGGGTGCGGCCGGTGAGGTGGCGGACGCCTTCAACGACGTGGTGTCGCTCCAGGAGCGGCAGCACCTGGATCTGCGCCGGATCAGTCGGGTCGTGGGCCGCGACGGTCGGCTGACCGAGCGGCTGGACGAGGAAGGTCTGGACGGCTCCTGGGCGGAGGGGCAGCGGGCGGTCAACTCGCTTATCGACGACCTGGGCCGCCCCACCACTGAGATCGCCCGGGTCATCGTGGCGGTCGCCGACGGTGACCTCACCCAGCACATGGCGCTGGAGATCGACGGCCGCCCGCTGCGCGGTGAATACCTGCGCATCGGCCGCACGGTCAACACCATGGTCGACCAGCTCTCGTCGTTCTCCAACGAGGTGACCCGGGTGGCCCGTGAGGTGGGCACCGAGGGCAAGCTTGGTGGTCAGGCCGACGTTCGCGGCGTCGCCGGCACCTGGAAGGACCTCACCGACTCGGTCAACACCATGGCGTCGAACCTGACCGGGCAGGTCCGGTCGATCTCCCAGGTGGCGACCGCGGTGGCCAAGGGTGACCTCTCGCAGAAGATCACCGTCAGTGCTCGTGGCGAGGTCGCCGAGCTGGCCGACACGATGAACTCGCTCACCGACACGCTGCGCCTCTTCGCCGAGCAGGTGACGCGGGTGGCCCGTGAGGTGGGTACCGAGGGCAAGCTGGGTGGCCAGGCAGAGGTGCCCGGCGTCGCGGGTACCTGGAAGGACCTGACCGACAGCGTCAACTCGATGGCGTCGAACCTGACCGCCCAGGTGCGCAACATCGCCCAGGTCTCCACGGCGGTGGCCCGGGGCGACCTGTCGCAGAAGATCACCGTGGCCGCGCAGGGCGAGATCCTGGAGCTGAAGGACACCGTCAACACGATGGTGGACCAGTTGTCGTCGTTCGCCGACGAGGTGACCCGGGTGGCCCGTGAGGTGGGCACCGAGGGCAAGCTGGGCGGTCAGGCGCAGGTGCGCGGCGTCTCCGGCACCTGGCGTGACCTCACCGAGAACGTGAACCAGCTTGCCGGCAACCTGACCAGCCAGGTCCGCAACATCTCCCAGGTCTCCACGGCGGTGGCGAAGGGTGACCTGAGCCAGAAGATCACGGTCGATGCCCGGGGCGAGATCCTGGAGCTGAAGGACACCGTCAACACGATGGTGGACCAGTTGTCGTCGTTCGCCGACGAGGTGACCCGGGTGGCCCGTGAGGTGGGTACCGAGGGCAAGCTGGGCGGTCAGGCGCAGGTCAAGGGCGTCAGCGGCACGTGGCGGGATCTGACCGACAACGTGAACTCGATGGCGTCGAACCTGACCAGCCAGGTGCGCAACATCGCTTCGGTCACCACGGCGGTGGCGCGGGGTGACCTGTCGCAGAAGATCACGGTGGATGCCCGGGGCGAGATCCTGGAGTTGAAGTCGACGGTGAACACGATGGTGGATCAGCTGTCGTCGTTCGCCGACGAGGTGACCCGGGTGGCCCGTGAGGTGGGCACCGAGGGCAACCTCGGCGGTCAGGCGCAGGTCAAGGGTGTCAGCGGCACGTGGCGGGATCTGACCGACAACGTGAACTCGATGGCGTCGAACCTGACCGCACAGGTGCGGAACATCGCCCAGGTTTCCACGGCCGTCGCCAAGGGTGACCTGAGTCAGAAGATCACGGTGGATGCCCGGGGCGAGATCCTGGAGTTGAAGTCGACGGTGAACACGATGGTGGATCAGCTGTCGTCGTTCGCCGACGAGGTGACCCGGGTGGCCCGT